>NZ_CP036343.1:6514725-6815095 GCF_007746795.1 Gimesia algae | reverse complement strand
CCGCTCGTCTCGAACGCTTTTGTAACGGTGGCTGGCACGTGGAAACCGTAAAGCACGACAAGCTCGGCGTTCACTGATTTCATAAGCGTGCTGCAGCCGTTTCACCACTGTTCGACGACGATCAGACCTCATACCTTTCCCTGGACGACATCCTGCAACATTTTCTTATCCAGGCTGAGATCGGCTACAAGTTGTTTCAGTTTTTTATTTTCTTCCTCGAGTTGCTTCAGACGGCGTAATTCAGCAACTCCCATCCCGGCACCCATGACTTACGCCGTGTCAAGCCTCCGTTTCAATTGTTTTCTCGATTTTAAATTTACGCGGATATAGGCACCCATTCGCGCCGTCCGGCTGAACGCCGTCGCGCAGATTACAATTCAATCAGTGAGCCGCCCATTCACGTCACCGGTGCAGAGTATTCCTCACCAGCCCCCTTCGCGGGCCGAACTCACTGCTTTCGCGTAAATTATCTCTTCTCTCTTTCAAACCGGTTGTACTGAATGCTCAGTCTGCCAACGGAATAATCGTTTCCAGGAAATCTCCGCGAGTTTGCAAGCTACAGCAACCCGGGCTTTCTTGGCTCCAGATCGTTTACGAATTCGGGTATAAAACCTTTTCAAGGGAACATCGCGCCGAATCACGTGAATCGCTACTTCGGTCAGAACCCAACGTAACCAGGGAGGTCCTTGCCTGGTAATGGAGCCATAATAACAGTGACCTCCCGATTGATTCACTTTCGATGTCAATCCTGCATAAGCCCCTACTTGTTTTGCAGAGCGAAATCGTTCGACTTCCCCCAGTTCGGCGACAATGACCAGAGCAGTATACAGTCCGATTCCGTGAATATTGAGTAATGCTTCTACCTGAGGAAAGGATACTTGTAGTTCTTCCAGTTGCTGATCGATCACGTTAATTTGCTCTGTAAAGTGATCAAGCCGAGTGATTAGCTCATCACGGATCAGATTGTCAATGGACGAAAACGATTGATCCCGGAACCATTTGATTCCTCGAGGACCAAAAGGGATTCGATAGGGGGCGTCCTGGTTATTACGCGCCAATAATGCGCGTAAACCAATCTTGATCTGAGCTCTGTCACGAGCTAGTCCGGCGCGGTGGCGTGTGATTTCTCTCAGTTGCTGATAATCGTCTGGGGGAATATAGGAGAGTGGGATCTGGTTAATCCGTAACAGATTCACCAGGAGTTGACAGTCCAGGCGATCTGTTTTGGCTCGTCGTTGAATCATCAAGCGTAATTTTGCAGGATGAGCCAACAGAATGGTTCCTTCCTCAGAGAGTAATTTATAAAGCCAGCGATAGGTCGCAGTAGACTCGACAACCGCCCGGAAAGGTTTGAGTGGTTGTAGAAAATCGAGAATCGCATTTGTGTTCAGACACTCAATTGTCACAGGAGAGACAACTTCTCCAGAATCATTGACCGCCGACATGACAACCGTCCTCCGATGAAGATCGATACCAATGTGCCACATGGATTTACCTCCTTTGTAGAATGTTCAGATCTTGGATAACTGGAACACTCATTATAACGTTTCAGGGAAGAGGCTTGACACGGCGGTCATAGTATCATGTCAGCGAAATACTGGCGGAAGGTGCTGCTGCCGGTGATCGAACGGTATCGGCATTTGGACATTCCGAAGTTCTTCCACGGCGATACGGCGTTCGCCATTCCAGCGCTGTATCGTGTGCTGGAGAAAGCAGGCTATCGTTACGTCGTTCGCCTCAAAGCCAACGCCGTATTGGAGCGGGAAATCTCGCATTTGCTCACCCGTCATGATGGCATTTTCACGGCGCTGCTGTTACAATTGAGCGAGCAAGAACAGACCACATTGCAGAACAGTGTCAGCGTGATTCGCACTGGAATCGACTCGTTTCTGTCGTGAGGTGATCTTATCGTAGTGATAGAAAACAAGGGTTAACGAAACTGCAACACAATCACTCTCAATGTTACACGCCGTCGTACAGTGTGACGGCTGGTTTGTGTTATGTACCGTGAACGATACTTTCAATCCCAGGGAGAAAAGTAATGAGTACCGAACAAGAACATCTCGCCATGCATCAGGACCATCGTCAGGCGCAGAGCGAACATGCCAGTTGGCTGGACGACATCGGCGTTTGGAGAGCGGAGCATAAAAAGGCCCTCGCAGTACTTGTGCAAGCGCAGGCTTACATCCTTCAGCACGATGTCGTCCTGGAAGATCACTACCTGGAAATCAATCGGCATGAGATGCACGTCCAACATCACGAGCACGAGATCGCACGACACGAGGCGACCGGCGAAAACTCTGAGCATAAGACACTAATCACCGAGCATCAGGAATTTGATGTCCTGCACCAGAAAACGCGTGAAGCTCACAAGCATCTGGCTGAACATCACCGAAAATCCATGGCTGAGATCAACCGCCTGATAAAAGAGTTGAGCAAAGCCATATAAACAGGTCAGGTTCCGAAGTGGCTATCCATGCAGTCGAATAACTCAGGGGACAACAAAAGAGGACGCAGTCAATAGTATTCGGCACGGCGGTTGCTGTTGAGTTAGCGAGTGTGAATTGTGACCGAAGTGGGGGCGATTGGTGAGTCGCTGAGGGGGGAATCAATGGCTTCAGGCGGACTTGGCTCTCCTTAGCGCGCAGCGAATAGCTTGGGTGCATATACGCACGTATATTTCACCACCGCTTGAACGTGGAATTGCAATCCGTGGCGATGGGAATGCTGGCAGTCGTCTGGAAAATCTGTCCTGGCTGAAAGAGAATCATATACTTTACTGGGGGGCATAGACGTGGACGGGTTTCTAGTTTTGTCTCAATTGCGGAATTTCTTCCCACAGGTACAGAACATCATGATGGATCAAAAGACTCTGCTCAGCCATGAAACTGAGATCGTCAGTAGGAATGGAACAATGCATCCCATGCCTGCAACTTGACAGAGAGCGAAGTAATAGCTTTTGAATACTGTCTGCAAAATAATGCTCGACTTGAGCAAGAAAAGATTTTGCAGACATTCGTCGAACAGACGCTGCTACAAATAGCTTCAGAAACTATTCATTGAATTAGAAAACTATTCAATCGATTCTCTGATAGCTAGTGGGTGTCCCGAAAGTGGGTTCGTACGGAATTTTACGTGGTAACGCGGTGGTAGTGGATCGTGGAGATTGTTGCTATCGGATCTCCGCTTGCTGCGTTCGGATGATTTTGGCGGGGATTTCGACTTCATCAGACAATGCCGCGCGTACGTTCTTCCCTGGTTTCCCTCTCTCGTATTGATCGCGACTGTCTCAGGCCGCTTTGCGGCGACTGTGAGCGGCGGCCGCGTTTTGATTCTCCCGGGCGATGAGCATCCGACCGAGCGTGTGCAGGTTTCGCCCCAGAATGCCCAGTTGCAGGTAGCGTTCAAAACCGATCTCCGAACGGTCGCGACATCGCGTTCCCGCTCTGCAACGCTCCGATCATTGATTCCACTCCCGAATGATTCTGCTGAGATGATCGAAACTCGTCATCGGTCTGTTGAACCGCCGACTGCTTGACGCCGGTTCTGGGAAGACACAGGTGATCGACAAGCTCGGCGAGTTCCCTCTGGTTGTCGGGAGAATGAAATCCACGGTCGAATGACAGACGCTTCACGCGGTTTTGAAAGTCATTTTGAAAAGACTTCGTCTCACGGACTGCCACTTGTTTGTCGCCTTCATCGCGTTTCATCAAAACGGCGCGCACAATGAAGCCAGCCGCATCTTCGAATACCAGAACCTGACGACCAAACTGTATCGGCTGACCGGCCTTGCCACGTTTGTAAAGCTGAGTATGCGGCTCGAAAATACTGAAGAGCTTGTCGCTGTTGGCAACTGTTTCGCCGTGGATGATACGTCGCCGGGTCGTGTCCGCGACTTGCTCTGTGCGTACGATCAACGCCTGCAGAGTGTTCGGCCCGAACAGGTCGGCGATCTCCGGCAGCCGCTGACCCGTGACCAGGCAGAGGTCGCGCGCACGCTGCGTCAAGACGGCCGCTTTCTGCAGGAGTTCGCGGTAAAGCGGCTGGAGTCGCGTTTTGTAGAGGGGACCTTTCTTTGTCGCAATGCGATTGATGTCTCGATTGAGTTGTTTGATTTTTTTCAAGAGGTGAGCATACTGACGCCATCCGTCCACGCCGTGTGCTTCGGCCAGCCTCACGCACTGAGGAATGATTTTCCGCAGCCCGTCGTACAGCAAACTGCTTTCCGTAGGATAATGAATGTTCGTTTCCATCACGAACGAATCGGCCCGCACCTTTTCGATGGCAGCGGGATCAAACGCGTGTCCTGCACTGACGATGGCCTGGTTGATGCGTGCAATGGTCTCCGGTTGCAGGAGTCGAATGTTGTTGCGGATGGTTCGCCATTTGAAGGGCCTGTCATCTCAGTCGCCGACTCCCATGATGGCGCGCAGCTTGCGGTGATTTTCAGCAAGATCCTGCAGCTGATCATAGGTGAAGTTGCAGCCCAGTCGCACGGCTGCCAGCACACAGATATGCCAGTATTCCATCCCCGTTCGACCTGTGTCGGTGCGACTATCGCTGTTGACATCGTCGGCGATCCACTGCAGTATTTCATCGACAAGCCTGCGGTCCAAATACAGGAACTGCAGTGCGCGAAGAATGGGAACGATGCGGTCCCGTGATTCCAGATTTAACTCTACCTGTTCGATCGGAACGCTGTCCAGTCGCAGCTGATTCGAGTATGATTTTCTCATCCTTGGCTCCTCGAAGATTGAATTTGTTGATCCCGTTTTACTGGTCTTTTCAACAAGTAATACGAATCAATGCCTCATCTTCGAGGAGCGTTCTCACAATTTCACGCTATTATTTACGAACCAAAACACTTTCGGATCAGACACTAGCTACCAGAAGTTTCTCGACAAGGAATACTTCCGGCCTGAGACCGAGCAGATTACGCCATGGGGCCGAACACAGGTTCGGCAAACCAAGAATCTCTGCAAACATTACGCGGACATCCTGCTAACAAAGCTCGACGCTGATGCCGTCAGCGAATTGATCGCCTACTAGAGGCGTCGACCGTGCAAGATTGGAACAAAAGAGCCGATGACTGCGAAGTCTGCCTGAAACTACCTTGGGACACTGATGCGGTTCTTAAAATGGCTCGACAGGTCAAGCCAGTACGATTGGAATAAACCGTTCGCCTTGAGCGACATGGATACGAGGATTCGTCGCTTGCAGTAAATAATGGTGCCAAGCTGAGACCATCCCGGTCAAAAGCGAAGTAAAAACCGCTTGTTATCTATGTTGTGTGTAACGCAGAACGTTCTGTTCTGCAAAAAACCTCAGTGTTCCACCCACTGAACATTTCAATTCCAGGTGGGGCCACTTTCAACGCGCAAGTGGTCCCCTTTTGCGGTTCTCCCGCACTTTTGATGATCTGAGAGTCTGATAATCCGTATAATTCGGGGGTTTGTTCCTGAATAACGGAGTAGTAAGGATGTCTGATTTCATTGTGTTCCCCAAAATTCATGGATTGAAAATTCAACGGATGGTCCAAGATGAAAATCATTTACTGATTTACCTTCAAGCGGTCAATTCACAGGATTGTTGCCCTGAATGCCAACAAAATTCTCACCGTATCCACAGTCGATACACGCATTTGCCGGGTGACCTCCCTTGCTTTGGTCAAAAGACACAGCTCATTCTCCAGGTCCGACGATTCGTCTGTATTAATCAAAGCTGCAAACGCAAAATCTTTACAGAACGTTTCACTGATTTGATTCAGCCTCATGCGAGAACAACTATCCGACTTTCTAAGGTCCAGCAACAGATAGGGTTACTGCTGGGGGAGAGCCGGGAAAACAGCTCTCCAGATTTTTAGGAATGCCCTGCAGTGCGGAAACTCTTCTAAGACGGATTCGTGCCAGTTCCCGACCAGATGACTCATCCGTTCGGGTGTTGGGAGTAGACGACTGGGCCATGCGACGTGGACAACGCTATGGAACGATTTTGTGTGATCTGGAAAAACGTCAGGTCATTGATTTATTTCCAGACCGTACTTCAAATACCCTGGCAGGCTGGTTGGTTTCACATCCTGGAGTGGAAATTATCAGCCGTGATCGTGGGGGAGAATATGCCAAAGGAGCGGCTCAAGGCGCTCCACAGGCAATCCAGGTCGCAGACCGCTGGCATCTGTTAAAAAATGCCCGCGAAACTTTACAAAAAGTCATTGACCGCCATCAGAAGCAAGTTCGTGAGAGTGTCAAACTGCTTGCTGAGCGTGAATCTCAGTTATCCTCAAATCAGCCACTTGATTCTATGCAACCCAGCAATTCTTCCACTACCCCCAACACTGAGAATATCAGTCGCAATAAATAACGGATGATGTATGAACAGATTTGTGAACTTCATCAGAGTGGGATGTCCATTCGTAAAATCGCCAGTCAGCTTCGAGCCGGTCGGAGAACTGTGCGACGCTATTTAAGCGCTGACACTTTTCCAGAACGGGCAAAACGATCCGGGACAAGTTGTCTTGATCCTTACCTGGATGAATTGAAATCAATGTGGGATGCAGGAGTGACCAGGGCAACCGTTTTGTGGAAACGGTTGAAAGCGCTGGGATTCGAAGGTTCTTATTCCGTCGTGAATCGAAAGGTTGCGTTCTGGAGAAAGAATCTGCAAACTTCGGGAGATGGAAAAAGAATACTACATAATGGGCAGTCAGTGCCACAGCCCTCTTCAATGTGTCTTTCCTGGCTACTTTGGAAACCCACCGATGAACTGGCGCGTAACGAGAAAAAACTGGTGATAGAACTTTTGCGGACACCGATGATTTTTCAAGCCACAAAATTGATTCATGAATTTCAAACATTCATTCAGCAGCAAAACAGTGCCGGTTGGGACAATTGGTTGGAACGAGCCTGTTCTGAAAATGCTCCCATTGATATTCGTCGTTTCGGAAAGAGTTTAAAACGAGATGAAGAGGCTGTAAAAGCAGCGATGGAGTAATGGCCAGGCGGAAGGTCAGGTCAATCGTCTGAAAATGGTCAAACGACAGATGTATGGGAGGGCGAGCTTTGATTTACTGCGAGCCCGGTTCCTGAATAACGCTTAATCATCAAAAGTGCGGGAGAACCCGCTTTTGCACGCACATCTCCAAGCGCGAGGCTGCCGAACTCAAGACGCGTCTGAACCAGAATTCCTCCAACTCCTCGAATCCGTCCTCGTCCGACCCGCCGTCGGTCAAGCGTGCGCTGCCGAAACGTCCCACCGGCAAGAAGCGTGGTGGGCAGTCGGGTCACAAGCCGCACCACCGCGACTTGGTGCCGCCGGAGAAGGTCAACGAGTCGTTCGACATCAAACCCGAAGTGTGCCACGTGGCGCATTCGGACCACGTTTGCAGGCCGTGCTGAGTCTGTTGGCCGGAGTCGGGCTGCTCGGGAGCCCAATTCGGCCCAAAGCTAGTCACCGGCGAGGGATTTCGAGCCCGATTCCCAAGATATTTTGGTTTTCTTGCGGGGGGGCAAGAAAACCGTTGCATCGCCGCGCATCTCAGCTACACTTAGGGATGTGTGGATTGGGAGGGTTGACCGGCGTGGTCAGGCCTTGAGCGGGTACCAACCACGTTGATCTACGCGGGTTCGCCGTGGGAGGGATCGAAGAGGGTCTGTTACATGCCATTGGATTCGCGCTGCGGAGTGACGTGCTGCGAAGAGGAGTAACAAACCAGGATAGGCGTGGTAGGAGAAAGACATAATGGGTGAAATGAGAGACAAGCTGAAGGAAGTTGCCGATCTTACACATCGGCTTAAGGAGAAGTACCCGACCGAAATCAATGCCTTTATGTCCTTTATGAATAAGGCAGAGGCCGGCCCGGCGCTCAGTAGTCGGGAGAAGGAGTTGATCAACGTGGGGATATCTGTGGCCGGACAGTGTGAATGGTGCATTGCCGTGCACGTGAAGCATGCGATCAAGGCCGGGGCAAGTCGCGATGAAATAGTCGAAGCCGGCTTCATGGCCGTGGTGATGCACGGCGGGCCCGCGTTGATGTATCTCGTTCCGTTGATGAACGCTTTAGACGAGTTCCTGCCGGAAGAGGACGCCTGACATGGATCGCGATACCCTGCGAGCATTTCTGCGCGATATGCTGCTGGCCCGTGCCTTCGAGGAGGCAGCCGCGGAACAGTACACGAAGGGCAACATCGCGGGCTTTCTGCATTTGTACCCCGGCGAGGAAGCGGTGGCCGTTGGAGTGATCCATGCGACGGAACCATCTGACTATGTCGTTAGCACTTATCGCGAACACGTTCATGCCCTCGTTCGCGGCACGCCGCCTCGACAGGTGATGGCCGAATTGTTCGGCCGTCGTGACGGGATTAGTCGGGGAATGGGCGGATCGATGCACTTGTTCGATCGCGAGCGTCGGTTCATGGGTGGTTATGCGATTGTGGGTGAAACCTACCCTGTGGCCATCGGCGTCGGCTACGCGATCGCGATGCGCGGCTTGCCCGAGGTGGCGATCTGTTTCTTTGGCGATGGCGCGGTGAATCAAGGTACCTTCCACGAGTCGCTGAACATGGCCGCACTGTGGCGATTGCCTGTGCTATTTGTCTGTGAGAATAATCATTATCAAATCGGCACGGAAATACATCGTCATTCGGCAGTGACTGAAGTTTTTAGGCGAGCCGCAGCGTATGACATCCCCGCTGAGCGCGTGGACGGCATGGATGTGTTTAAGGTACACGAGGTAACGAGCAGGATGCTGCGAGAGATTCGAACTGGTGGTGGGCCGCGCTTGGTTGAATGCGAAACTTACCGCTTACGCGGCCACTCGATGGCCGACCCCGGAAGCTATCGTCCCCAAATCGAGGTGAGGGCCTACGCATCGACGGATCCCGTCTCGATGGCTGTTCGCGAAACCGTGCCAGCATATCCCAGCCACGAGCAGCTGACCGTTGTAGGAAAAGACGCGATTCACCACGCCACCGAACACGGGTTGGGTGCCGGACACCTGGATTCGGCGGAGGTGGATGGTATTAAGAGTGAGGTTCAGCAATTGGTGCAGGAGGCGGTCGAATTCGCGCAACAAAGTCCTGATCCGGAAATGGCTGACGCCTGGCAATGTTTGCATGTTAATCGGCGCAATGAGTCTCTGACGTAGAGCGTGGGGATCGTATGGCGAAGGAAGACATTTTCTACTGGCAGGCCCTCAATCGGGCTTTGGACGCCGAGATGGCGGGGGATGACTCCGTGTTCATACTGGGAGAAGACGTCGGTCTCTATGGCGGATCTTACCGGGTGACCGAAGGACTGTATGCCAAGTATGGACCGTTGCGGGTACGCGATACGCCAATCTCCGAAACCAGTTTCACAGGACTGGGCGTTGGCGCCGCGATGACGGGCATGCGGCCTGTTGTGGAGATCATGACCATCAACTTCGCTCTGCTCGCGCTGGATCCCTTAGTCAACATGGCCGCCAAAATCCCTTTTATGTCAGGCGGCCAATTCCCTATGCCATTGGTGGTCCGGATGCCCGGCGGTGTTGCGAAACAACTTGGCGCCCAGCATTCGCAGCGATTGGAGCATACGCTGATGAACGTACCGGGCCTGCGCATTGCAGTTCCCGCAACTCCGCAGGACGCCTATTGGCAACTCCGGCAGGCGATTGCTAGTGACGATCCGATCATCTTGATCGAACACGATCTGTTGTACTTCAGTAAGGGAGCACTGGACGTCGAAGCCGTTCCTCTGCCAATGCATCGCGCCGCGGTTTGCCGAGCCGGCCGAGACGTCACGCTGGTCAGCTACTCGCGCAACGTCGAACTGTGCTTGCGCGCGGCGCAGCAATTGGCGGATGAGAGAATTGAGGCGGAAGTCATCGATCTGCGTAGCCTGAGCCCCATCGACTGGGAGACCTGCGTAACTTCGGTCGAGAAGACGCACCGGTTAATCGTTGTTGAAGAGGACTGCCGATTCGCTGGAGCCGGGGCCGAAGTCGCGGCGACGTTAAGTGAACGCTGTTTCTTTAGTCTCGATGCTCCCGCAAAGCGAGTAGCCGCGCTCGATATCCCGACGCCATTCAACGGTTCGCTTGAGTCGGCCAGCATACCTACGGTGAAAGACGTCATCAGCGCTGCACAACAGTTGTGCTCGGTGGCGGATCCTGGAGTCAAACCATGAAACAAGCCGTCCCCATGCCAGCATTGTCGGACACAATGGCCACGGGCCGCCTGGTTCGGTGGCTCAAGCAATCAGGCGACCCCGTCAAGCGTGGCGACGTACTGGCCGAAGTCGAAACGGACAAAGCCGTGCTGGAAGTCGAATCATTTGTCGACGGGTTCCTTGCCGGTCCGCTGGCGCCCATCGAAACGGACATCCCGGTGCGACAAACGATTGGCTACCTGATCGATTCAGCCGAGGAGGTGGTTACGCCATCCGTTTCCGAAGAGGAAACCGAGCCAAAGACGCCACCGGTTGAGCCTGCTGTCGAAAGGGCGCGGCCTGCAAAGCATCCGGCAACCCCTTCAACAACTGCTCCCCGTGCAGCCACTTCACCGAGTTCACCGAGCATCACGCCAAGAACACTTACCGATACGAACCGCCGGCCCGCATCTCCATATGCCCGTATGCTCGCCGCTGATCTTGGCATCGATCTGGCTGATGTGGTCCCGGGTGCTGGTGGAACGATCCATGCAGCCGAGGTGCTAGCGACTGCGCTCCAACCTCGGTCACCGGATCTGCATTTTGCCCCGCCCTATCAGATCGAGCCGCTTTCCCCGATGCACCGCGCCGTTGCGGACAGCATGACCGCGACACGGGGCACACCGACTTTCAGGGTAACCGCCCGCATTCCGCTGGACGCGATACAGGCCACTTCCAAAGAAACGAAAACCTCTCTCACGCTTCTATTGGCACGGGCTTGTGCCCTGACCGTGAAGGAGTTTCCGCGGTTTAATGCCTGCCATACTCCCGGTGGTTTGGCGATCCGCGACAGGGTCGACGTGGGTATCGCAGTTGACTTCGAAGGTGGACTGCTCACCCCAGTGTTGCGAGACGCGGCCAATCGGCCGTTGGAGGAACTCGCCGAAGATTGGAGAATTCTGCGTGACAAAGTGAGACGCCGCCGTGTCGTGCCAGAGGACTACCAGGGTGCAACTTTTTACGTCTCCAATCTGGGCACCTTTTCTTTCGTCCACAGCTTCGAGGCGATCGTGCCTTTGGGTGCCGCCGCCATCCTGGCCATCGGCGCGGACGATGGAACGGCAACTACATTCACCATGAGTTGTGATCACCGTGTCGTTTTCGGAGCCGATTCGGCGCGTTTTCTTGAGGCATTGGCTGGGCGATTGGGAAATCCAGGTAGTTGGTTGGGTTGAAATCGAGACGCAATGCCGGTGCAGCCCACCGGCTGAAATACAAATGGCCACAGATCATGAGCGACAAACTCCAAAAGCTGATTGAGCGAGCAACGCAGTTTCCGCCGTTGTCGATGGCCGTGGTGGATGTGGGCGAGCGGCATGTCATGGAGGGGGTGGCTCAAGCACTGGAGCGGGGCTTGATCGAACCGGTGTTCGTTGGCATTCGGCAACGGATCGAACAGACCGCCGAGCAGGTAGGTGTGCGTTTGGATGGTTATCGCATCGTCGAAGCGATCCATGAAGAAGATGCGGCGCGACAGGGAGTGGAACTGGCCGCTGCAGGCGAGGTCACCGGTCTGATGAAGGGCTGGCTGCACACGGACGTGCTAATCCACCCGGTACTGGCTCGGCTTCGCACCGAGCGTCGGCTGAGCCACGTGTTTGTCGTTGAATTGGCGTCGTATCACAAGCTGTTATTCGTGACGGATGCCGCCATCAATATCGAGCCCGCTTTGAGCCAAAAAGCCGCCATTGTTCAGAACGCGGTTGATCTAGCTCGCGTGCTGGGGGTTTCACAGCCGAAAGTGGCGGCATTGTCCGCGGTTGAAGTGGTGAAGCCTGAGATCGCTTCCACGGTCGAGGCGGCCTGTTTGAGCAAGATGGCACAGCGGGGACAGATTCGCCACGCACTAGTTGATGGTCCGTTGGCTTTCGACAATGCAATCTCGCGGGAGGCCGCCGAAACCAAGCAGATCGAAAGTGACGTGGCGGGCGACGTCGACATTCTGCTGGCGCCCGATATGAACTCCGGAAATATCCTGGCCAAGGACCTGGAGTACTTGGCCGGTGCCGTGCTGGCCGGTGTCGTGATCGGAGCCAAGGTGCCGATCGTCTTGCCATCCCGATCCGATCCGCCCGCCGCGAGGCTGGCATCGGTGGCCGTCGCGTCGATCATGCACCAGTGTTGGACGGAAGTCGCCAATGAATGATCAAGCCGCGACCGAGTCGCAACACATCCTATGCATTAACGCTGGCTCCTCGTCGTTGAAGCTGGCGCTGTACGAATTGGGAGACGAACGCGAACGATTGCTCATTGACGGTACGGTCGAAGAAATCTCCGCCGCGCAAGGACGCTTGTGCTTGCGCGTTGCGAACCGGCTAGAACAAGTCGAGTTGGAGCGATTCCCGAACCATAAACTCGCTCTGGATGTTCTGTTAAAACGATTTGCCGAACACAATATGGCGCAACCCGATGCCGCCGGCCATCTCGTGGTTCACGGCGGATCCGACTATCAAGACCCGGTGCTGATCACGCCCACGGTGTTGGAACGGATTCGCAAGCTGACTCACTTGGCGCCCTTGCACCTGCCCGCCAAACTCGCGGGCATCGACGCTCTTTCGGCTCGTCTGCCAAACTTGCCACAAGTCGCCTGTTTCGATACAGCTTTTCATAGCCGGATGCCTGATGTTGCCAAGCGGTTACCCCTGGCCGACTCATTCTGGGACGAAGGAGTGCGCCGCTACGGCTTTCACGGACTTTCCTACAAATATGTGCTTGGCGAGTTAACCGACAGGGAGATCGGGCGGACGATCATTGCACATCTCGGCAATGGCGTCAGTTTGACCGCCATCCGCGATGGCATACCGCTCGATACCACGATGGGCTTTACGCCGACCGGTGGAGTGATGATGGGTTCGCGAAGCGGCGACCTCGATCCCGGCGTGCTGGTTTATCTGATTCGCGAGTACGGGTACGATGCCATCGAACGTCTGGTCAATCACGAAGCCGGATTGCAGGGTGTTTCGGGCGTGACTTCGAACATGGAAAATCTCCTCGATTCGTCACAAGACTTGCAGTGTAGGGAGGCCGTTGAATTATTTGTTTACCAGATTCACAAGGCCATTGGAGGATTGTCGGCTGTCTTGAGCGGGCTCGACACACTGGTCTTTACCGGCGGCATCGGCGAGCACGCCGCGCCCGTGCGAGCCATGATCTGTGAAGGATTGGAACATCTTGGCGTGCGTTTTGACCCGGCATGCAATCGACGTCACGAGCATTGCATTTCGGTAGCCAATGCCGAGTGCCGTGTATTGGTGGTCCCGACAAACGAGCATCTGATGATCGCCCGTCACACGAAGTCCGTGCTGGAACAAGCGTCGCAAGAAAATCGGACTCAACCGAAAGCGGAAAAGATATGAGCAGTACCATCAGCACGTTACTCGCCCGCGAGATTCTCGACTCGCGCGGCAATCCGACGGTAGAAGTGGAATGCCAGCTCGCTGGTGGCGCGTGGGCCAGGGCGGCCGTCCCGTCAGGCGCTTCGACCGGCAGCCGAGAAGCGATCGAGCTACGTGACGGCGACCCGCAGCGGTATCGCGGGAAAGGTGTATTGAACGCCGTCGCTGCCGTCAACGATTCGATCGCGCCGGTCGTCATTGGGATGGATGCCGCCGATCAGGAAGCGATCGACCAGAGGATGATCGAGTTGGACGGAACCGAGAATAAGTCTCGATTGGGAGCGAATGCGATCCTCGGAGCTTCTTTGGTGGTGGCCCGCGCTGCCGCCGTGGCGAAAAACATCCCGCTCTATCGGTCCCTGGGTGGCGATTCGACCATGCGTTTGCCAGTCCCCCATATGAACATTCTGAACGGCGGCGTGCATGCGCATTGGCAAGGCGCGGACTTTCAGGAATTCATGATCGCTCCCTACGGTGCCGCAAGTTTTCAGCAGGCGCTCGAGTGGGGAAGCGAGGTCTACCATTGCCTGCTCGACTTGTTGGAAGAAAAGGGCATGTCGGTGGGAGTGGGCGATGAGGGCGGCTTTGCTCCGCACGTCAAGTCCAACGAAGAGCCGTTCGAGTTGATTGTCGAGGCGATCTCGAGAGCTGGCCTTCAACCGGGAAAGGATATGGGAATCGCTTGTGATCCGGCGTCCAGCGAGTTCTTCGAGAACGGCTGTTATCACTTGCGTCGCGAAGAGCGCCACCTGGAACCGGAAGAGATGGTGGCCTATTACGAAAAACTGACCATGGCGTATCCGCTCGTGTTGCTCGAAGATGGCATGAGCCAGGACGACTGGCCAGGGTGGAAGCAACTGAATGCTGCCTTGGGCGAGCAAATCGAGCTCGTCGGGGACGATGTCTTCTGCACCAATCCGAAACTGATTGCGCGCGGCATTGAAGAGCAAATCGCCAATGCCGTGCTGATCAAGCTCAATCAGATCGGCACCGTCACCGAGACGATCTCCGCGGTGCGCTTGGCCCAGGATCACGGCTGGGGCACATTCGTTTCGCATCGCAGTGGCGAAACGGTGGATAGCTTCATCGCCGACTTGACCGTTGCCATGGATGCTGGCCACCTGAAATCCGGCGCGCCGGCGCGCGGTGAACGGGTGGAAAAATACAACCAGTTGTTACGCATCGAGGAGCAACTGGGCGATGCTGCCCACTATGCGGGACGCCAAGCTTACGTGCGACCGCCGGCCGTGGATCAATAACGAACAACGACACCAACCTATGGAGACCAGATGATGACTGACAGCAAACGATACGTCCGATTTTTTAACGAATTAACCATCGACGATGTCCCGTTGGTGGGCGGCAAAAACGCGTCGCTGGGCGAAATGTATCGCGAGCTGACGCCGCAGGGTGTGAAAGTTCCCAATGGTTTTGCGATTACGGCCGAAGCCTATCGCGATATGCTGGCCGCCGTCGGTGCATGGGACGCTTTGCACGACGCGATGGATGACCTGAATCCAGATGATATGAGCGATTTGGCGCGCCGAGGCGCGCGGGCGCGGTCGATCATCTACGGTACGCCGTTGCCCGATGGAATCCGAAATCAGATGCTCGATGCTTACCACGCTCTACGCAGTGAATATGGCGAGGATATGAGTCTGGCTATCCGCAGTTCAGCCACCGCCGAAGACCTGCCCACCGCCAGCTTCGCCGGCCAGCAGGACACGTACCTGAATATCAAGGGTGAAGCCGAATACATGGATGCCTGTAAACGCTGCTTCGCCAGCTTGTTCACCGACCGGGCGATTCACTACCGCGTCGATCAGGGCTTCGATCATTTCAAAGTGGCCCTTTCGGTCGGTGTGATGAAGATGATCCGATCGGACCTTGCCGCCTCGGGTGTCATGTTCTCGTTGGATACCGAAACCGGATTTCGTGACGTCGCGTTCATTACGGGTGCCTACGGTTTGGGAGAAAACGTTGTCCAGGGTGCCGTCGATCCGGACGAGTTTTACGTGCATAAACCGACGTTCGAGCAAGGCCATCGCGCTGTGTTGCGACGCACGCTCGGCAGCAAGAAGATCAAGATGATTTACGCCAAGGGCCGCACACGCGAATCGACTCGCAACGTGCCGACGTCGGCCGAAGAACAAGCCCGGTTTTGCATCAGCGACGACGAGGTGCTGAAGTTGGCCGAATACGCGATCAAGGTTGAGATGCATTACAGTGAGAAGGCCGGCTACGACAAACCGATGGACATGGAATGGGCCAAGGACGGTCTGGACGGCGAACTGTACATGGTGCAGGCTCGGCCCGAGACGGTCGCTTCGCAAAAGAAGGACACCGTGCTGGAAGAGTACGAACTGACCGGTAAGCCCGAGACCACACTGGCCGAAGGCCGGGCCGTCGGTGGCAAGATCTCTACCGGCAAGGCACGCATAATTTCCGACGTCGCGCATCTTGCCGATTTCCAGGAAGGCGAAGTGCTGGTTGCCGACACGACCACGCCCGACTGGGAACCGGTGATGAAAAACGCGGCGGCCATCGTCACCAATCGCGGCGGGCGGACGTGCCACGCGGCGATCATCTCGCGCGAGTTGGGCATCCCCGCCGTGGTTGGTGCGGGGGACGCGACGGTTCAGATTCCTACCGGTGATGTGGTCACCGTGTCCTGCGCCGAAGGTGATGTCGGCCGTGTGTATGCCGGCGAGGTGCCCTTTGAGGTGATTGAAACCGATCTGGCAGGTTTGCGGCGTCCGGCAACTGAAATCATGATCAACCTCGGTAACCCGGAACTTGCTTTCAAGACAAGCTTTCTACCCAACGATGGTGTGGGTCTGGCCCGGATGGAGTTCATTATCAATGAATACATCAAGGCCCATCCCATGGCGCTGCTGCACCCGGAGCGTATCGAAGAGGCCGATGAGCGAGCGGAGATCGAACACCTGACTCGCTACTACGACAGTCCAGCGGAATTCTTCATTCAAAGACTCTCCGAAGGAGTCGGCACCATTGCCGCCGCTTTCTATCCCAGGCCGGTTGTGGTCCGGATGTCGGACTTCAAAACGAATGAGTACGCTTCGCTGCTGGGCGGACGTTGGTTTGAACCTGAAGAGGACAACCCGATGCTAGGCTTCCGCGGTGCGTCTCGTTACGCACACCCGGCTTACGCCGAAGGTTTTTCCCTGGAATGCGCCGCCATGCAGCGCGTGCGTGACGGGATGGGCCTGACCAACGTGAAGCTGATGATCCCCTTCTGTCGTCGAGTGAACGAAGGCGAAACCGTGTTGGCCACGATGGCCGAACACGGTTTGGTGCGCGGTGAGAGTGGACTCGAAATATACGTGATGTGCGAGATTCCCAACAACGTCGTGCAAATCGATGCGTTCGCCAAACTGTTCGACGGGTTTTCGATCGGCTCGAATGATCTGACACAATTGACGTTAGGGGTCGACCGCGATTCGGAAATCGTCGCCTTCGATTTCGACGAGCGAGACGCGGGTGTCAAAGAAATGATTCGCCTGGCGGTGGAAGGCTGTCGCCGTAACGAACGCCACAGCGGCCTGTGTGGCCAGGCGCCGTCCGATTACCCCGAAATGGCCGAGTTCCTGGTCGAGCTTGGCATCGACTCGATGAGTCTCAACCCGGACACGGTGCTGAAGACGACCCAGCACGTGCTGGCGGTGGAAAAAAGACTCGGCCGTGAACCCCGTTCCGATTGAGTCGGCAAGGAAGCAAATGTATCTCGAATCCTCGACCATGCCGTTTCCCGACCCCACGGCCGATCTGACCGACATTGCCGCAGCTTGTCACGCGGCAGTCGAGTCCTGTCACGGGAGAATTGAGCGGAGATACGCAACGTCGCGGAATTGCAACGACGATTAGTGAATAAATCCCGAACGGAGCTGTTCGATGAAAGTTGGAATTGTTGGCAGCGGACTGGTTGGATCGACGGCAGCCTACGCGATGGTGTTGCAGGGAGTGGGACGCGAAATCGTGCTGGTCGATCGCAACCAGCCGCGTGCCGAAGCAGAAGCCAACGACATCCTGCATGCGGTGCCGTTCGCCAACCCGCTGACCGTCGTCAGCGGAGACTATGCGCACCTGGCCGGTTGCCGCGCGGTCGTTCTAGCTGCCGGAGTGTCACAGCAGCCCGGAGAATCTCGGTTGGACCTGTTGAGCCGCAACGCGGCCGTCTTTCGCGAGGTCGTGCCGCAGTCTCTGAGCGACAGTGAACAAGCCGCGCTGTACGCCAGCGCCGGCGTGATTCGCGCGGCGATCGATTCACTATCTGCATGATCGGCTTATTCTGCCAGACATTTGGAGATCAAGCATTGCAAGCTTAAAGCTGCCTAGTTGAAGAGCACCCCAACCCCTAATGCTCAATGACTGAGCACTGCTTTAACCACAGTCGCGTGAAAACAAGGCAGTCCTCATCTTCACAAATCACCTCTAGATCGCCCAATTTAGTGTGATTTTCGCTGGCAGCGCACTATCTCCAAATGTGTTATTCTGCTACAATATCTGATCTGACATAAAAACGCGCGTGCATATTCCACACATTCAAAAGGACCAGTCGATGTCGGACACAAGAGAATCGATGCCGTTGCTCGGAGATGCGTTTCCCAAACTTGATGTTCAGACCACGCACGGCCGGATGTGTTTACCGGACGACATGCAGGGATCGTGGTTCGTGCTGTTCAGTCATCCTGGCGACTTTACACCCGTCTGCACGACCGAGTTCTTCGCTTTTCAGAAACGACACGCTGAATTCGAAAAGCTGGGGTGCCGGCTGATTGGCCTGTCGGTGGACCAGGTCTTTTGTCACATTAAGTGGATCGAATGGATCAGGGAGAATCTGGACATAAAAATTCAGTTTCCCGTGATCGCCGCCAACGACACCATCGCCAACACGCTCGGCATGCTGCATCCGGAGAAAGGGACCAACACCGTGCGGGCCGTCTTCATCGTCGACGCCCAGGGCATCGTGCGCGTCGTGCTGTATTATCCGCAGGAGATTGGCCGCAACATCGACGAGGTTCTGCGGTCGGTGCGGGCCCTGCAAATCTCGGACGCCCAGGGCGCGATGCCCGCCGATTGGCCGAAAAACGAACTGATCGGCGACCAGGTTATCGTGCCGCCAGCCAGCGATCAGGAAACCGCGGAGAAACGACTGGATGAATACCAGGGCTACGACTGGTGGTTTTGCTACAAACCGCTAGAAGAGTCTCATTAAGTGGGCTAACCAATAAGGAGAAGCACGATGAAGAGTGTACTTTCGTGTGTTTTTGTGCCCTGCTCTGCTTGCTTGGGTGCACCCGTGAGGGGACAAGCCCCGCTGCAGAAAACCCCTAGATGACTCATCGTCTGCGATACACGTCGTCAAGAAGCCGGTAGTTGAGCAGGCGGACGGCGATGCGGCCATTAAGGCGAAACGGCGAAAGGTCAAGCTCGAGTCGCCTGATCTCACGACAGGGATCGCGGGGCAGGGTCCGCTCGAAATTGCAGAGATCTGGGCTTGGCTTGAGAACACCACAAATCACGAGCCGCTCGATATTGATTTTCCGATGTGGCTCGAACCTAGTGCGGGACAGGCGATGGACCTCTAGAAACGTCCTTTAACACGTGCCAAAATTGAGCTGGGACGTCAGCTCTTCTTTGACATGCGGCTATACGACTATCACACGCGATGGGAAGCTTTCAAGGACTCGACGACGAAGATCTGCAAGACGATCCGGCATTGGCCGCCGACTACCGACAGGTTAAGTCAGACGCGGACGCGCATCCGATGGCCGAAAGCGACAAGCGGGGAGAGTACCTTTTCTTCGGCAATAAGGCATGGTACAGTGCATGTCACAACGGCGTGAACTTTACAGACGAGCTGTATCACAACGCTGGTATTGGGTTGGCAACCGAAGCCCCCGATCTCGGCCGCTACAGCGTGACCAAGAAACCGAAAGACTGGGGTGCCTTCAAGACACCGACGATCCGCGACTCTGTCTATACTGCGCCTTACATGCACGACGGCAGTCTCGCAACGCTCGAGGACGTAGTCAATTGGTACGCTCAAGAAGGGTACGCAAACCGCAATCTGGACTACCGCTACAAGCGAATTGAAAAACTGACCGAGCAGGATAAGAAGGACCTGGTCGAGTTTATTAAGGCTTGCACTGGACTGCTTCCAAAGGTTGAGACCGGATGGCTCCCAGAATAACGTGAGATCCGACATGCCGACCTTAAAGGCGAGACTTATTTTAATTGCCTTACCAAAGCCCATGAAAGGAAACAAATGAGTACCGAACAAGAACATCTTTCCATGCACCGGGAGCACCGTCTGGCACAAAGCGAACACGCCAGTTGGCTGGACGATATCGGTCGCTGGCGGGCGCAGCATAAGAAAGCACTAGCGGCGCTAGTAACTCCGCTTACAAATAATTTCCCACCAAGGCGAATTGTTGCCATTGTTTCCTGGTTTTCCTGAGTTCTCTCCAGGTGCGTGGGCGTTCGATCTGCTGTTGCTTCTTCGTGTGGTATCCGGCGTAGGTCCAGCGCATGGGACGGGCCATGTGCTGGTTGAAGTATTCAATGAACTGCTGCAGTTTTTCGATCAGGTCCTGTTTGGAAGTGAAGCTGCCTCGACGCAGTGCCCGTCGTTTAATGATGCCGAACACGATTTCGATCTGGTTCAACCAGGAACTGTGCTTGGGCAGATAAACAAAGCGGATGCGATGCGTTGGATCGGTCAGAAACTCACGCCGACTGGTCATTGTTTTCAACACGCCGTGCCGTTTTACTTTTCCCAGATGGGCCGGATTGATTCCCAGTTGCTGCGCTACCAATTCGACGAGTGGCGCACCACAGTGCGTGTTTAAATTGTCGACAACAAACACCCAGCCTGCCTGTGGATCAGTGGCGATCGTCTGCGCGATGTGACGGGCAAAATCATGATTGTCCCGTGTTTCGGTGATCGTCGTGGCAAAGAGTTGACCTTGTACCACATGCCAGTTGGCAGTCACGCACACAGCACCATGACGGGTATACTGAAACTCTTCCCTGGCCGGTTGACCGGGACGTGGCGGTTTTGTCTCAGCCCGGCGTTCGTTAGCCTGCAGGCTAGAGGGTATCCGAAAACTAAGAAAAGTGTGAACAGTCTGGTCTGAGATTTGCATGATTCTGTTCTCTGAAAGGAGGCTTTATCATGCCCACACGATCCCGTACAGAGCTAAGCCGGCTCGTCGACACGGGATCCAGGACGGACCCAACTGTTGAATTAACCGATAAACAATGGAGTTTAATAGAGGATTTATTTCCCTGGGAACCTCCGGCACCCCAGGGTGGACGTCCCAAAGCAAAACCCAGAGCCTGTTTCAATGGCATTATGTGGGTGCTGCGGACAGGAGCCCGCTGGAAAGATTTACCAGAGAAGTATCCGCCGAAATCAACCTGTCATGATCGTTTGAAGGAATGGTCGGAGTCAGGTTTATTCGATCAAGCATTAGAACGATTATTGAGAGCCTTGGAAGAATCGGAGATTTTAGACCTGACGGAAACCTTTGCCGATGGCACATTTGCTTCGGCAAAAAAAGGGGTAAACAGGTTGGACCGACACGCCGTGGCAAAGGAACTAAGATTATGATTTGCGTGGACGCCCAGGGAATTCCCCTGGCTGTCGAGACGGAATCAGCAAACCGTAATGAAGCGATTCTGGTCGAACCGTTAATTGCAAAAATGACATTGAAAAAACGACATCCTCAGCGATTGATTTACGATAAAGCGGGAGATTCTCAGAAACTGCGTGATCATCTTGCTGATCAGAAAATCGATTTTATCTGTCCCCATCGAGATATCAAAAACCGGAAACAGAAAACTCAGGATGGCCGCAAGCTTCGACGTTACAAGCGACGTTGGATCGTCGAGAGAACAATCTCATGGTTACATAATTATCGACGCGTGGTGACACGTTGGGAGTATCACAATCACCTTTACACAAGCTTTGTGAAGCTCGCCTGCCTGTTCACCATGATTAAACGGTTTTCGGACCACCTCTAGTCATTTCGTCAATACAGACCGTGTGAGTTCTCTGTCGGTCATACAACTGCGGCGCCTCATAGTAAGTTCGGCAGACCGTCTCTACCTGCCGCTGAAACAACTCAGGATCTTTCTCGGTAGTGTTACACCAGTAACGGCTGCGATGGGGCTTCAGACTCACTTCACGCAAGATCCGATTCACATGGCTGGTGGAAATCGAATCGACCAGTTGACGCCGTTGTGCTTCGTCGGCAAGTTCGGCTCCCGTCCAGGATGTCACCGGTCGCCCGCTGTTCTGGGGCTTCTCACAAGCCAGTGAAATCAGTCCCGAAATCTGTTCGTTAGTAAAACGTCCTGGCGATCCGCTGCGGGGTGCGTCGCTGAGTGTATCAATGATCGCCCGTTGGAAGGCACTCTGGTTGAGGTTGAACTGCATCTGCAGGAGTGCCTGAGAAGAGTCCCGCCAGCGACGTCGCCAAAGTCCGACCGTTTTGGGGCAGCGTTTGACAGTGTCTGCGATGGTCTGATTATCAAGCTTGTTGAATGCGAGTAAAATGATCCGGGCACGCACAATAATTGCCCGGCTGGCATTCCGACTCGCAGCCAGTTGCGATAAAATCTGATGCATACACGACGTCAATTCAATACGGGCAGCCTTGCCTGACATTGCTCTTCCCTGGTTCTGGTGGGCGAGGTGAGATTCCTCATCAAACCTTGGAAGAGCATTTTTGTCATCAGCAATCTGGTGGTCTACAAAAAACAGGAAAACGACGTAAAAAAACTTTCTGGTAGGAACGAACTTAAGAGCCGAGTTACTAGCGCAAGCTTTGATTCTCGATCAGGACGCGGCTCTGGAAGAGCATTACTTGGAGATCAACCGGCACGAAATGCACGTGCAACATCATGAGCATGAAATCGCACGGCACGAACAGACCGGCGAGAACTCGGACCATGAACAATTGTCCGTCGAGCATCGGGAATTGGATGCCGCGCACGAGCAAACGCGCGAAGTTCACAAGCACCTGGCCGATCATCATCGCAAATGCATGGCGGAGATTAACCGGCTCGTCGAGAAGTTGAACGAAGCGATGTAAAGCTTCGGCGTGCGCCTAGGCATCTGGTTCTGCCGGCGAATCTGGCTTTACTTCTTTTGATAGATCGCGAGCGCTTCGTCAACGCTTCTGTTCTCGACGGAGACGGCATAGATGGCGTTGCAGAAGCGGACAGCCTCGTCCAGGGGAAGTTGGTGGATGTTGCGTCCGGTAGCGTTACCGATGGCGCCGCTGATGTGGATCTGGTCGTGCAGACGCGCCAGAAACTTTTTGGCTTTGGTCCCCTTGCCGCCGGCACAGATCACCTTGGTCCGTCCCGCCGCCAGGACCGCTTCTTTGAAACGCTCTGCCGGTTTACCATCCTGCGCGTGTGGGTAATTTACTTTGACAAAATCCGTGCCCAAACTGCCGGCCAGCCCAGTAACGCCCGCGATCAAATGCGGGTCCAACTCATTCGTGACCGCCTTCCCGCGCGGGTACGCCCACAGGATCGTGACCAGTCCCATTTGATGCGCCTCGAAGATCAGCCGCGTCGCCTCGATCAGCATTTCGTGCTCGAATTGGCTGCCGGGATAGATCGTGAAGCCGACTCCAACAATCTTGAGGCCTGACTCATCTCGAAAGCGAGCCAGTTGTTCCAGCGTGTGCCATTGGCGGCTGACAGGATCGCGTTGGTCGGTTTTCATGAGATTGGTCTTGCCGTTCAGCTTGACCAGATAAGGGAGGCTGGGATAGTCGGCCCCATAGCGTGCGATCAGCCCCAGGTGCGTGGCGAACGCGCCGATGCGAGCTTTGGCGGCGACCTGGAACAGATGCTCAGGGTCGCCGTCTTCGGGCGAGATGTCCGGCCCGACGAAGTCGTCGTTCAGATGCTCGACCTTTTGATCGCCTGCCATCAGCATCACGCGTCCGACGTCGCTGGTCAGTGTGCGGTAGTTATCGACGTAGGTCTCCCGCGCCGAGGGCGCGACATCCAGCGGTATGTTGACTTCTAGCTCGTTTTCCATTTGATCCAACCTCAAAAAACTTGCCTTATGATAGTACTCTGCACAATGACGTCACTTGTCGCTTCAGGGGTTTGGTGACGATGGCAATGGGCGTAGTTTCTTTAATCATTTTATCTCGACGATGCCACTGCAGCAACAAATACCAAGTAGGTTACGTGCAAAAGTACTGGATCGGCGGTGAAGCTCGTCACGATGGCGCCTGCACCAACCAAGCTCAACAAAGCGATAATCGCCCAATCCATTGGCATTCACGACGGACTCGGTCCGCACTCCCTTCTGCAGCCATGGCGGCTAAGCGTCTAGCAGTTTCACTGTCACTTGGGTTTCCAGTCGTTCGATATCCTCTCGCGTAAAAAGGCTCGTGCCCGGGTGTTGCGCCGTGCCGCTGCCGCAGGCGATGCCTAAACGTAGCGCGGCGGCGATGTCGCGCCCCTGCGCGAATGCGGCCACCAGCCCGCCGACCAGCGAATCCCCGGCGCCGACCGTCGAGCGAATTTGGACGTGCGGCGCAGTCGCATGATGTGCATTTTCCGGACCCACGAGGACGGCCCCTTCGCCGCCCAACGAAACGCAGACATAGGTCACACCCTTGCGCTGCAATCTGCGAGCCTCCTCAACCACGTCCTCTCGCTTCGGCAGTGGGTGGCCACAATGTCGTTCCAGCTCATACCGATTCGGTTTGATCAGGTAAGGACCATGTTCGATCGCACTGGCAAGCATCGGCCCCTTGGTGTCCACGATTGCCAGAACATCGCGTTGGCGCAGCCTTTCGACGAGATCGGCGTAAACAGTTTCCGGCACTCCGGCCGGGAGCGATCCAGTCAAAACGCCGAATCCGCCTTGGGCGCCGGCCAAGAACCTGTCGGTGACTTGGTCGAGGACTGCTGGCGCTACGGCCGGCCCGACGCCATCCACCTCGTATTGGGTACGCGGATTCTCTTCCAGAATCGTGCAGTTGATGCGAGTTTCACCAGACATCCGCACAGCAACGAGGTTGTCCAGTTGGTTTCCAACGAGCCGCGCGACCAGCTCGCCGATCTCGCCGGCCAGAATACAGCAATTGGTTGCCGGCGCGTCCAGTTGCTTCAATGCCCTGCCAACGTTGATCCCGTTACCACCGGGATCGAACCGTGTGTGGTTGGCTCGCACCTTCTCGTCACGCACCAAACTCGGAAATTCGTAGCTCACGTCCAGGCACGGATTGAGGGTGAGAGTGGCAATCGATACAACTGGCGATTCTCGCATGACTTGACTACCCTTCTAGCGAGGCTTGATTAGCGACCGCCTGCGCGGCCTTTCTGGCGGTCTCGGCATCGCCAAGATACGACTTGGCGATCGGATTCAACTGGGCGTCGAGCCGATACACGCGCGGGATCCCCGTGGGAATATTCAAGTCCACGACCTCTTGCTCCGACAGGTTTTCCAGAAACTTGACGAGGGCGCGGAGACTGTTGCCGTGGGCAACGATCAGCACGCGATTGCCGCGCCGAACTTGCGGTGCGATCGTTTCACTCCAGTAGGGCAGAAAGCGCTGCAGCACATCTTTCAGGCTCTCGGCCCGTGGGATTTCAACTGTCGACAAACTGGCGTAGCGACGGTCGCGGCCCGGAAACCGTTGGTCATCTTCTGCCAGCACAGGCGGCCGATCCGCATAAGAACGCCGCCAAATGTGGACCTGTTCCGCGCCCTGTTCTTTCGCCGTATCTGCTTTATTCAATCCCTGGAGCGCACCGTAGTGCCGTTCGTTCAAGCGCCAATGCCTGACGACCGGCAACCACATTTGGTCGGTTTCTTCGAGCGCGATCCACATCGTGCGAATCGCACGTTTCAGAACCGAGGTATAAACAACGTCAAACTCGAAGCCGCTCTCCCGCAGGAGTTGGCCGGCATGCCGTGCCTCTTGAATGCCCTGTTCGCTGAGGTCCACGTCCGTCCAGCCCGTAAATCGATTCTCCAGATTCCACTGGCTCTGTCCGTGACGCAATAGCACGAGCTGGTGCATGTTGTGATTCCGTTTCTAGTCGGGGACTTTTCCGATTTCGTCGATGATATGATCAATTCGTGAGAATAACGTCTTGCGTTCTTTTTCCAAGCGATCTTGGCGGCTGGCGCCAAGGTTGATCCGAAGCAGAGGCTCCGTGAGCGAACTGCAAACGTTAAACCACCAATCGGGATAGTCGACGGACAATCCGTCGAGATGGTCGATCTGCCCGTCGTGATAAGCAACTTTAAGCCCGTCAAGGACTCGGTCGCGATCGGGAACCTGTTGATTGATCTCGCCACTTGTGTGATATATCTGGACGCGCGCCAGCATTTCGGACAATGGCGCACCACCGGCCGACACTAGATTGATCAGCTCAATCAGCGTGCGGAGACCGTTATCGGTAAAGTGCAGATCGGAATAGTAGTAATAACCTGAGAGTTCGACCGCGAAGAGCGCCTGTTGCTTGCGCATAGCCAGCTTGATGAATGCGTGGCCCACGCATGTACGGATCGGGTTTCCACCCGCCTGACTGATGGGTCGCTTCGATACGCCGGGTGGATTCGCTATGGCGGCCGCGATTTCTGGCAGTCCATGGACGCCACTCAAAGGTTTGGCATCTCGCTCGCAGAGCTTCAGACCGTTGTATTCCGGCTGTAAATGTCTGGCCGTCACCATGACGGAACCATCAAACTCGCGGTCCGCCCCATACCAATATACCATCGGAGTCGTTGCCAGGCCGATCTTGACGACTTGGTGGCCTTCCTCTCGGAGCCCGACGCTCACCGCCGGAGAACTCAAACGAGTATCGTGGCCGATCAGAAATCGTCCCGGCTCTTCCGGGCACAAGTAGTTTCCGAACGTGCCGGCGATCGCTCGTACATTACGACTGTCCAAGCTCTGGCTGACTACGCCACGAATGTCGTAGGCCCCAAAGATCCGTTCAGCGTTCGTTATTGACGACGGCGGCTGCACAATTCTTTTTCTCGCAATAACAAGTACCCTTGCATTCAAATTCACCGGATTATATGCCGTTGTTTCGCTCAACTCATCAGCCAATCGCCGACCTCTGACATAATGGCCTTCAACTTCACCTTGAGAACAGCCTCGCATCCGGCACCGTGGCTCTGTAGCCCAGTGAACTGTGCGGCCTGATAGAGTTGTAATCTCTCCTCCAGCGTTCGATCAGTACTTTGATTTCCATAATCATATCGAAGATTTCACTATTGAGCAAGTCATCTCTCAGCTTTCCGTTGAAGGATTCGATGTAACCGTTTTCCCAGGGACTGCCTGGTTCAATGAACAAGGTCATCACTTCCACCCTGCGGAGCCAGTCTCGAACCCGCTCTGCCGTGAACTCGGGACCATTATCACTGCGAAACGGAAACAGATCAGCGAAACGCTACGATGAAAGGTTATTGAGCAATATGAACAGCCCAGTCAAAAGCAGAGAATCTTACACACATGTGAATATCAGGCGAAAACCTGGCCGCACTCTCGGCAAATCGTCATCAAGGTGGAAGCGGGACCGGAAGGAACCAATCGGCGAGCCATTGTTACTAATCGTTCGGGTGCTGCAATCTGCCCCGAAGGTGCTTACGATGATTATGTCATCCGCGGAGAAAGCGCCCTTTTTCTCTTTATAACACGGAGAAATAAAGAATTAAAGTGCGGATTGGAGGCAGATCGTCGTAGCGATCATCGCTATATGGAGAACCTGTTCCGTTTGAATCTTCATTGCCTGGCTCACAACTTGCTCGTCCGCGCACGGCAACTGATCGCCGAGCCTCCTGCTGAAAAAGTAATCGATGGCGTTCCCCCAAATGCACAGCCGGAGAACTCAAGACGTCAGCAGCAAAATCGTCGCCGTCGAGAAGATCCACTTGGCGAAGGACAACCATGTACCTGGCGTACTCGCCTGATCAAAGTCGCTGCGGAAATTCGCGTCAGCAGTCGTCGAATTTTAATCATCCTGCCACGCCATTGGCCCTACCTGCACCACTTCGAGAAGTTTTGCGACAAGACATTCCAACTCGGTCTCGCCGGTTGTCCCCCTTCTTAAGAGCATCGTCTCAACGCTCACCTGAACCCCAACAATCAATATCGTCCATGCCCCCCCCCAACGGGGGAAAGGGGGCCGTCACCCCTGCTGCAAATCCGATCCCTCAATATCCCCCCAGAAATGCCATTATTGAATAATCGAAAAACCTGTTAATAATCCGGGTTAGCGAACCGGATCAAACAGGCACAGTTCCCGATGGAAAAGGGCTTGGAGGATTACGATTTCTCAGCGATCAAATCGATCAGCAAACAGAAAATCCTGGAACTGTCCCGTTGCGAATGGGTCCGTCAATGTTCCAATGTCTGTCTGCTTGGGCAGCCGGGAACTGGGAAAACGCATCTATCGATTGGGTTGGGATTATCAGCCTGTCGTGAAGGAATCAAAACGAAATTCTTCACCGCAGCTTCGCTGGTGACTCAATTAGAAGAAGCTCAAAAGCAGTACAGTTTAGATCGATTCCTGAAGAGACTCGACAAAATTGATTTACTAATCGTTGATGAATTAGGTTACTTGTCTTTCAGTCGTGCCGGAGCAGAATTGTTGTTCCAGGTTTTTGCAGATCGTTACGAACGCCGCAGTTTATTGATTACCAGCAACTTAGCATTTAGCGACTGGGGCAAATCTTTCAGGGCGAACGAATGACGGCTGCGCTATTGGATCGATTAACTCATCATTGTTCAATCTTTGAGATGAATGGCGAAAGCTACCGGTTCAAAGAGTCGATAAAACAGAGTAAGAGCGAACAATCACCGCAAGCAAAAGCGAAGTAAAAACCGCTGGTGAAAGCTACCGATTACAGGACGCTAAACGTCGTCGTACAAAAAGCTCAGGCGACAAGTCAATCAAGACGAAGTAAGAAAAGGACTCACCTTTCCTGCGAGCCCAGCCACATTCGCCGGAATCTCCCCGCAACCATCGCTACATTTTTCGCCCGCCCGGCGCTACGTTTTCTGACTGTTGTTTACACGGAGGACCAGAATGGGAGCTTTATGGGTTGACATGATACTATGACCGCCGTGTCAAGCCTCTTCCCTGAAACGTTATAATGAGTGTTCCAGTTATCCAAGATCTGAACATTCTACAAAGGAGGTAAATCCATGTGGCACATTGGTATCGATCTTCATCGGAGGACGGTTGTCATGTCGGCGGTCAATGATTCTGGAGAAGTTGTCTCTCCTGTGACAATTGAGTGTCTGAACACAAATGCGATTCTCGATTTTCTACAACCACTCAAACCTTTCCGGGCGGTTGTCGAGTCTACTGCGACCTATCGCTGGCTTTATAAATTACTCTCTGAGGAAGGAACCATTCTGTTGGCTCATCCTGCAAAATTACGCTTGATGATTCAACGACGAGCCAAAACAGATCGCCTGGACTGTCAACTCCTGGTGAATCTGTTACGGATTAACCAGATCCCACTCTCCTATATTCCCCCAGACGATTATCAGCAACTGAGAGAAATCACACGCCACCGCGCCGGACTAGCTCGTGACAGAGCTCAGATCAAGATTGGTTTACGCGCATTATTGGCGCGTAATAACCAGGACGCCCCCTATCGAATCCCTTTTGGTCCTCGAGGAATCAAATGGTTCCGGGATCAATCGTTTTCGTCCATTGACAATCTGATCCGTGATGAGCTAATCACTCGGCTTGATCACTTTACAGAGCAAATTAACGTGATCGATCAGCAACTGGAAGAACTACAAGTATCCTTTCCTCAGGTAGAAGCATTACTCAATATTCACGGAATCGGACTGTATACTGCTCTGGTCATTGTCGCCGAACTGGGGGAAGTCGAACGATTTCGCTCTGCAAAACAAGTAGGGGCTTATGCAGGATTGACATCGAAAGTGAATCAATCGGGAGGTCACTGTTATTATGGCTCCATTACCAGGCAAGGACCTCCCTGGTTACGTTGGGTTCTGACCGAAGTAGCGATTCACGTGATTCGGCGCGATGTTCCCTTGAAAAGGTTTTATACCCGAATTCGTAAACGATCTGGAGCCAAGAAAGCCCGGGTTGCTGTAGCTTGCAAACTCGCGGAGATTTCCTGGAAACGATTATTCCGTTGGCAGACTGAGCATTCAGTACAACCGGTTTGAAAGAGAGAAGAGATAATTTACGCGAAAGCAGTGAGTTCGGCCCGCGAAGGGGGCTGGTGAGGAATACTCTGCACCGGTGACGTGAATGGGCGGCTCACTGATTGAATTGTAATCTGCGCGACGGCGTTCAGCCGGACGGCGCGAATGGGTGCCTATATCCGCGTAAATTTAAAATCGAGAAAACAATTGAAACGGAGGCTTGACACGGCGTAAGTCATGGGTGCCCCCTTTAACCGAAACCAGAGCTTGATATACAATTCAGGTTTCTGGACCTAGAAAAGGAGGCGATCATGCCCACGAAACGTCATTCTTCCGAACAGATTATTTCTAAGCTCCGGGAAGCCGAGGTTCACCTCTCTCAGGGAATGACCATTCCTCTGATGTGCAAGAAGCTCGGTATTCATCAGCAGACCTATTATAAATGGCGTCGTGAATATGGTGGACTACGGATGGATCAGGCAAAACGGTTGAAAGAACTTGAAAAAGAGAACAATCGTCTCAAAAAGTTACTGGCAGAATCAGAACTGGATAAATCGATTCTGAGGGAAGCAGCCTCGGGAAACTTCTAAGCCCGTCGAAACGGAGCAAGGCAGTGAATTTCGTACGGGATTCTATAGGAAGGGATCAAGTCTCAGAACGCCGAGCCTGTCGTGTTCTGGGGCAGTCCAGGTCGACACAGCGCAGGCAGCGATTTGTTTCCTCTGATGAACCAAGGTTGATCCGAGAGATGATCGAACTGGCGACCCAATTTGGGCGTTAGGGTTATCGTCGTGTTACTCAGCTACTTAGGCAGCGTGGATGGAAAGTGAACCATAAACGGGTAGAACGTCTCTGGAGACAAGAATGACTGAAAGTGCCTCGAAAACAGCCTAAACGGCGACGTCTGTGGTTTAATGATGGCTCGTGTGTCCGACTTCGTCCGACACATAAAGACCATGTCTGGACTTATGACTTTGTGCATTGTCGCACACACGATTGACGGGCCTTCCGGATATTGACCATGCTTGATGAATATACCAGAGAATGTCTGACAATTGATGTCGAAAGGAGGCTCAACAGTGAAAACATATTGGAGCGTCTAAGTGACCTGTTTGTACGTCGCGGTGTTCCTGATCACATTCGAAGTGATAATGGTCCTGAGTTCACAGCTAAAAAAGTTCGCGACTGGTTACGGAAAATCGAAGTGAAGACGTTATTTATCGAGCCAGGCAGTCCTTGGGAGAACGGCTACATCGAATCATTCAACGGAAAGCTAAGAGATGAATTCCTGAATGGAGAAGTCTTCGATACGTTATTGGAAGCTAAGGTTCTGATAGAGCGTTGGCGGAAAGAATACAACACAATCCGACCACACAGTTCTCTGGGATACCGGGCCCCGGTACCGGAGGCAAAACTGTTCTGTTTGCCTGCTTCCGCTCCGCTCCAGCAGACAAACAGAACAGTCATTGATACAATCGGACACTAAGTCATGTGACTGGTGTCATACTTGGGGGCACGTCACCTGATCATGTTCGAAGTGATAATGGTCCTGAGTTCACAGCAAAAAAAGTTCGCGACTGGTTACGGAGAATTGAAGTGAAGACGTTATTTATCGAGCCAGGTAGCCCTTGGGAGAATGGCTACATTGAATCATTCAACGGAAAGCTAAGAGATGAATTGCTGAATGGAGAAGTCTTCGATACGTTATTGGAAGCGAAGGTTCTGATAGAACGTTGGCGGAAAGAATACAACACAATCCGACCACACAGTTCTCTGGGATACCGGGCCCCGGTACCGGAGGCAAAACTGTTCTGTTTGCCTGCTTCCGCTCCGCTCCAGCAGACAAACAGAACAGTCATTGATACAATAGGACACTAAGTCTTGTGGCTGGTGTCATACTTGGGGGCATGTCAATCAATTGTCTCTTGAACTTAAGGGGCGACAGTCTTTTTGTATCCGACGCGCAGCAGCACATGAAGTACCGCAAGAACTGGGAGATTTTGGTATTTTGGTGCACGGAGGTTGGAAGAAATCCAATGCGCTTATCTACAACTTCCTCTCTGCCTTGACATTCCCTCTCGGCGGGTTGATTGCTTATACAGTCTCAGCTCAAATAGACGTTGCATTGCTAATTCCCTTTGCGGCTGGCAACTTCATTTACATCGATGCCACCGACCTTATCCCCGAGACCAAATAGGATACAGACATTCACATCAATATTGTCCATTTGCTCTCTTTCATATCAGGTTTGGTTCTACTACTCATCATTCGGCTCCTTATTCAAGATGGTAGTTGAGTTCATCAATGGCAGTGATCAGCCTCATCCAAAACTACCAGCGATATTAAAAACTCATGGTCTTCAGAATTTCAAACGTTAAAATAAGATTACCTACTTGGCTTCGCTTGTTGCGATTTTGAATAGCAGGGGGTGAATGATATCTGAACAAGTCTATTCGGAACAGGTGTTGTCTTGGGAGTCTTCAGCAGGGAGTCTCTGTCGCGTGGAATCCGAACAGGCGCTGGCGATCCTGGATCCATGGAACGAATTACCACGAACAAACTGGAACCGAGCATCAGTACGGCGGCGAACACCGGATGCAAATATCCATTCGCAGCCACGATCATACCGATCGTGTTGTAGACGAGTGCGAATCGCAAAGTCGTGCTGAGTCGCTTGATTGTCCGTCGCGACAAATCGATCAACTGTGAAAAGACTCTCAGGTCTGTTCCATACCAGACCTGATCTGCCGCTTCGTGCAGGATCTCGGAACCTTCCGCGACTGCGACTGCAATATCACTCTCCGCCATTGCCAGCGCATCATTAATTCCATCCCCGACAAACAGTACGTGCGCCCCTTCCTGATTCAACTGACGGATCTGATCGGCCTTATCCTGAGGGGACATTGCTCTCAGCGTGATATCTGCAGGTAAGCCGTGAACCCGGGGAGAACTGTCCCCAGATAGAATCAGTGTTTGCACTCCAGCCTCTTTCAATAATGCCATGCCACCGGGCACACTGTCGAACGCAGTCTCTGAAATCTGGAATCGCGCGCTCATCTCTCCGTCAATACTCATCACCAGCACAAAAACGACTGACTCGTCAGCCGTGGGCAGTTTCTGAAGCCACGAACTGTGTTTGACCTTGATCGAATCAGAGTCCCTGAGCATGCGCCCGAGAAAGACTTCGTGTCGCTGATTGTCACACCTGACAACTGCCTGGATACCAACAGCTGGTATGGCGTTGAATGAATCACAGGTGAACTGGCTCGTGTCATCACAATGAAAGGCCGCGGCAAGCGGATGGTGAGATTGTGCTTCCATAGTAGCGGCAATCTGTAATAGTTCTTCACGCGACCATTGACAATCCGGCCGAACATCGACGGCGGAGAGCATCGGCTCCACGACAGTCAATGTGCCGGTTTTGTCAAAGGCAATCGTATCGATTTCCGCCAGCCGCTCAATGAGATCACCTCGTTGTGGTGCTATTCCGAGCTCAAACATTTTTGAGTTGGCCTGCCAGACGGTAATCGGAGTAGCAAATCCGAAAGCGCAGGGGCAGGCGACCAGTAACACTGCCAGAGCTGTAAACAAACCGGTCGAAACACTGTCGATGGTTGTCCAGATGATAAATGCGGAAATCGCCACAGCACACACAAAAGGAGTGAACCAGCTGGCAATCCGCTCGGCGACTGACTCCCAGTGACCAGGCGTCTGTCTGATTTTTTCGATGATCCGTTGAATCGCATCAATCTCGCGAACGTAGCCGGAATGGCTTGCCTCCAGGACCAGTGGTGCATCTAATACCAGGCTGGTGGCATAAAGGAAATCGCCTTTCGCTTTAGGCCGAATATAGGGTTCTCCCGTCATGCCGCTTTCAGAAATAAACGCTTCCCCCAAAACGATAAACCCGTCAACAGGAACCATTTCACCTGCAGCTAGACGAACACGATCTTTTTTCTGGACTTGTGAGATCGGAACGTGAAGATACTCCCCGGACGGGGTTTCAATTACACAGGTCGACAGGTGATCGAAAGGAGAATGACTGGCGTGTGCAATGTGCTGCTGCGTTCTGTGTTTCACTAATGTCCCAAAACTGTAAATCACAAGCAGGATATTCACCACTTCAAAATAGACTGGTCCCTGATCTGTGAAGACAGCTTTCAGGGAAATTCCAATCGCGCCTGATATCCCCAGCAGGAACAGGGATTCGACTCCCAGTCGACGCTGTTTCCAGCTTGATTTCAGTCCAGTTATAAACGGGGGGGCGAGTAGTGAAGCAACCAGGACCACGGAAAACAGTAAACCGAACAGAAACCAGTGACGTATTGCTGGTTCCATGGTTGAAAGATTGAATGTCAGAGCAAACAACATGCTGTTCCCGGCTATAAACGCTGCAAAAACCAGGCGAATGACACGCCAGAGAAACTGTCTATCTGTCGCTTCTGCAGGCAGCAATGCCTGTGGCCTTTCGCGAGGCGGTTCGGTGGTGGAATGGCAACAACTCATTTCTTCAGCTCACGATTCTGATCCTGTTTTGAGGAGGCTTCTGGTTCTGCATGATCCTGATCGCTCTTTGCTTTTGCCGGTAATTTGAGTGATTTCAGCTCTTCGAGCGTCCACGCTTCACGTGTTCCGATCTCCGACCGGGCCTCGGTGATGGTCGACTCTGAGACAGCCGGAAACTCATTCTCCCAAGAGGCACGTACATAGGTGAGCAGAGCAGCAAGATCGCGATCACTCAATTGACCCCATCCCGGCATTTGACCGTTGAATCTCTTGTCTTTGACTGTGATAGGTCCGGTAAGTCCACTGAGCAGGATACGTGCCAGAATCCGATCGTCACCAGCAACCCATTCTGACTGATTGAGTGGGGGATATTTCCCTGGCAAGCCTTCCCCATTTGGCTGGTGGCAAGAGAGACAGTTATTGTAAATCCTTTTTCCCAGTAACATGGGGTCAATTACCTTGGGAGTCCGATTGTCGGTCTCCCGTCCCGTCGAAGTAAAAGCATCGGGGCCATCATAATTGTGAGGATCGAAATCCCCATCGTAGGCAGATAGATACCAACCGCCAAACATCGCCATGGCAATGATTCCGAGTAACAGTAACAGTGGCGCGCGTTGCTCTCCTTCCGATGGTTCAAATTGTTCGCGGAGAACGGCACGATGCAGTTCTGGAACATCGGTGGACTCGCGATTTTCCTGCTCAAAAGGATTGAGGGCATGCATATTCCCACTTTGTTCTGGCTCGGTCATTTGACATCTTTCAAATCAAATTTCTGATGTAGAGTCAGAAAATACGCGACTAAATCCATCGCCTCTTTCTTTGGTACAATCCAGGTTGGTTTTTTTGTATATGCTTTGGGTAGTTGAATCGCAGGAATTCCGATGGAAGTCATTGGTTCTGAACCTTCATGTGTTTCAAAAAGAAACTTGAAAGAGGGCATCGTCGAACCGGGAGACGTGATCTGAGGATCAAATAGATGCATCAGGTGCCATTCTTCGATCGGTTGTCTGATTCCAATATTAGCCAGGTCAGGGCCTGTGCGCATCGTTCCCAGATAAGGAGGAGACTGAAACACATAGTCGCGTGGGACAGAGCGTCTACTCCCCCAGCCACGATCAATGTCTGCCCCAAAACCTTCAGGACGTACCTGCTGCGAATGGCAGTAAATGCAGCCGAGTCCGCGATACACTTCACGCCCAGGGGCTTCACGCCAGCTGTCTAATTTCTGGGGATAAACTGCTTTGCTCCCATCAGCGGAAATGATTTCAACCGGTTGCATCTCTTCAAACTGCCAGTTGGGAACAATGACTAATCCCATTAAAGAAGCGATGACAACGGCAAAGATTCCAAGGATGATTACGGAAATACGATTCATAAGTCAGCTCCCTCCAGTCGCGGTGCTGGCTCCATTTGCTGGTTTTTGATCGATCGAAGCAAAGTGGGCTCAACGAGCCAGGCTCCATCTCGACGTACCATTCTGAAAACGAGTATCGCAAAAGCAAGGTGACCGATCGTCATCAAAATCCCCGCAATACTGCGTGACCAGAGGAAAGGGATCGTGTAGCGAACGATATCCAGAAATGGAATATCAGGATTGTTCATCATCATACCCTGGAACCAGCCAGCCCAGGTCAGCCCAACCCAGTACATGGTTATACCGACGGCAGTACACCAGAAATGAACCTTGATAAGATTGCTGCTATACCATTCTCTTTCGATGAGTCTTGGCATGATATAGTACATGGCACCGTATGCGACCATCGAGTAAAAGGCATAGACCCCCAGGTGAGCATGTGCGATGGTGTAGTGTGTAAAATGTCCTGTGAGATTGACTGTCCGCAGGGCTGTCAATGATCCCTGGACGCTGACAACGGTGTAGGCCATTGCGCCAAAAACCGTAAATCGCAGTGTTGGGCTGAATTTCAGTTTTTTAAAGTGACTAACCATTGTCATGTGATGATTGACTGCGACCGTGATCACGGGTACGAACATCATCAGACTTCCGACCGTGCCGACGGTGATGACCCATGCGGGTAGCGGACCGCCAATTAAATGGTGTGTCCCCGCCCAGTTATAGAATAATGCGAGTGTCCAGAAGCCAAGAATGGAAAGCGCGTAGCTGTAAATGGGACGCCCGATGACTTTCGGGATCATATAGTAGGCAGAGGCGAGCCCGATCGGAGTCAACCATAATCCCAAGACGTTATGAGCAAACCACCAGTTCGTCGTTCCCTTGGCAACTCCAATTGCCGCGGGGGAATGAATCAGCACTGTCGCAGTAATGTACAGAAACGGAAACCAGATCGTGGCACCCAGCAGGTACCACTGCGATACATAAAGATGTTTTTCACGGCGTGTCGTCAGCATCTTGACCGCCAAGACGATCAGGATCGCAAATACAGCTCCCAATGCAATGGAAATCCACCAGGGAAACTCAAGCCACTCAATGCTGGTACCGTTTCCGGCCAGAATCTGCCAGATCCCAATCGCAACAAATACATTCCAATAGATGCCTGCGATCAGAAGCATTTCTCTCCAGGGGAGCTTGATCTTGCTCAATCGTGCCATGAGCCATAACAGCGTCCCCACGCCCGACATGGAAGCCCAACCATAAATCATCGCATTGAGATGGGCAGGCCTCACACGTCCAAATGTCAACCAGGCTGCATCGGCTAGAAATCCGGGGGTGTGCATTTTGATGGAGGCAATCATCGCCAAAAGAGAACCAAAAAGCAACCAGCACACAGCGCTGACATACCAAAAGACAACCACCTCCCGACAGGAACGATCAATCTCAAATCGCCGTTGTGCGTCCGTTGTTCGAGGATGAGTGACTGAAACGTTATCTTCAGAGTTCATTCTTTAATTCCATCATTCCTCAAGTTATCCGGAATTGACTGATCAGGTTCGAGTGCTGCTGCATTGTCAGGAAATGCATCCGTCATGACACCGACTGGTTCGTCCTCATCAAAGATCGAGGTCGCTCCTGCCTGAAAATCCTGTAACTGGCCGGTCGCAAACGCCCAGACCAGTGCGGCAACGGCTGTTCCTCCGAGTAAAAACATAAACAGCCAGATTGTTATGTGTATCAGTGTCACAGCTTATTTCATTTCATGACTTACGGTTAGCATTGCCCTAAGACGAGGCAAGACCGTGACGAATGTTGAAAATAATGTGTCTTTCAAAGGAATGTTTTTTTGGGAAGTGAGTCGATTGCCCTGTTTTTCTCACTCACTTCGTCAACAGCAGGGTTGTCCCTGGTTGTACTGTAACCTCTCAACATGTCCTGTCCTCATCTCACCACTTCGTTTATCTTTGTAAAGCAGGTGCATATGAGTTGAAGTTGCCGGGTGTGTGATATTCCCCACAGAATCCTTCGCGAATACACCAATAAGTTTTCCTGTCACTTTCGGAATGTCAGCTTCGTAAGGTTGTTTTTCTTTCGGGAGTACTTCTTTTCGCATTCTGGCGCGTATTGGACAGGCTCCATAGATCACGTGAAAGCGGGCATTTTTGAAGTCACCTTGAATGACAAACATAAACGGCTCATTGGTGTTGATACCCGCCTGTTTTGCAGTTTTTTCAATCAGCATATCCAGATCATCAGATTTGACGGTGTCTGTAATTGGATGCTTGGTCCAGGAGTCCACATAGGCCCCGACAAGCAAGGCGGCCTGTGTGTTGGGAGTAAGCTTACCTGAGGCGAGAGTACCATCAGGTTTTAGTCTTGTGAGGGTGACATTATGATCAAATATGGTTGCCTCATCCGCGAGTGATTCCAGCGCTGCTACACCATAAAAATGAGGTTTCTTGATCACATTCGTGAATTTGACACGTCCCTGATGTTGTTGCTTGCCAATCACCTCATGCATTTTGCCATATTGGACGAAGTCTGTTTTTTTTGCTCCTTCTGCAGTAGTCTCTTTAAGGTCACTGATTGCCAGAGCGAATAGTCCGAAACAGCATAAAAATGTCAACCGATTCATTACATGGTCTCCTGAATTTATTGACTCGCCAGATCAGTTCAATCGGTACCGATTCTTAACTAATACATGACTGAATCAATCAGAATTAAAAATAGTCCATTTGTAATGATTAATCGCTGTTATTGCCTCATGCACAATGATACCAATAAAAAAGTAAAGAACTCATTATTCAGAAATCGAATGAAGTTTTAGCAACAATTCTCAAACAGGCCTCAGCCCAGCAATCTCTGCATCCCTTCAGCATGACCTGCTTCATCAGCTGCCTGATCCTCCATTTTCATCTTGAGATCAACCAGTCCTTCTTTTTCAGCCAGACCTGCCAGTTCCATGTAACCCTTCACGTCGATCTGCTCTTCGGCAATGTCATTTTTCAGCATGGTCCTGACATCGGTCGGAGGTGGTGTGAGATCGGGTTTGAGTTCCGGAGTCCCCCCCAGCATCAAGATTTTATTAGCCAGATACTGAGCGTGCCCTACCTCGTCTGTCACTTCAGACAGATACATCTGGCGGGCTGCTTCCCACTCGGCTCCTTTGATCGATGCACCCTGGAGCATATATCTCAGGAACGTTGAGACTTCACGGTTCAGTGCGAAATTCAGTCCCTTGATCAGTTCTTCACTTGCCATCGTTGCTTTTCCTTTAGAGGTTCAATCTTGATTAACCAGACGTGTCGAGCCCTGCCCGCAGAGAGCAGAACCGGCACACAAGGAAGTATCGTCACAGACAAAGTAAGACAAAGATAAGACAAAATAAGAATGCCACCAGATCGGCCTTCTTCTGAGCAGTCAGTTTAGTCCCCAGCACAAGATTATGCAACTCAACCGTATCTTCGAGTGTCAGTAAACGCTCATCATGCAGATAGGGGAGCGAATCCTTGATGCCCCGCAGCGGAAACGTCTTGATCGGACCGTCCATCGCAGCCATCCGCCCATTGACCATCTGTGGCTTGAAGAAACGCTCCGTTTTCAAGTCATGCATCAGGTTATCCGTGTAGTAAGGAGCCGGGTGACACTCGGCACAACGGGCCTTGCCAGAGAAGACTTTCTCGCCGCGAAGTTCCGATTCCGTCGCTTTAGCAGGATCGAGTTTGCCAAACACATCGAGCTTCGGTGCCGGGGGAAAGTTGAGCAGCGCCTGAACCTCCGCCATGAAATGCACCTAGCTCGCCCGTTCCAGAACGTTGACGCCTTTTTTGGTCGCAATCACGGGGTCGCCATCAAAATAAGCGGCCCGCTGCTCGAACTCGGTAAAATCCTCAATCGATTTCAGGGCCCGTTGCGAGCCGAACAACCGCTGAATGTTCACGCCCCGCAACGAAGGCGTATCAATCCGGTGCCGGAACTTCTGGGGGCAAGGTCAAGTTCTCAGACCATATTTCCCACATGTTGTGGAACACAAGAATCATTATGTCTCTATCGAGACGGGAGATTCCAGCGATCTAACCTGAAAGGAAAGAAAGAATAGAATACGGCAGTAAATAGTTGCTTAGAAAGTCTTCTCGTATCTCACCCTGTATATGACCATGTATCGATGCTATACGTGAATGCTTTCATTTCATAATAGAGAGCTTCATCTACTGTCGGGTAAATGATTTATGTCATTGTTATAGAGTCTGTTGGAATCGTCAAAAATCGGCCCCTAAGCGTTCGAAACCCTATATTGCGGTCAAAGCATCCCGAAGATTGGATAAATTGAACCAGGGACCTAGATATAGCTTAGATCCTATTCCTGGCTTAAGAAACCAGCCATTAGTACCCACGAACGCCGAATTCGGGATAGATAAAAAAAAGCATTAAGGGGCCAGTCAGGGCTCACCCTGACACAAAGAGGGAGACTGTTCTATTCGCCTGTCGCTATGTCTGTATGACAGGCAAACAGAACAACCCTCAAAAAAGTGATCCACTGATCGCCATGACAGAAATCATGCTCAGAGACACAAAAACTTTGACCTGTTATGTTCCCGAAGATTTACGGCGCAAGTCAGGCATGGCCTTTCCTTCCGCTTCAAAAGACATCTTCAAATAACGACGTGCTGTGACATCAGAACAATCTATTATATCACTTATTTCTTCCAGAGAATTACCTTCGGTAAGTAATTTTCGTGCCTTTACAGATATTGCTTTCTGCAGCTCTTCCTTAGTCGGCATAGAAAGACCATCCTGCTCGTAACTCCATTCCAAAGCCTTGTCGATGGTAGGGGGAGAGCAGCCATACTTTTCTGCCAGTTTCAACTTTGACCAACCGGATTCCCATAAAACTCGTGCTTCAGGGCCTATTTGAGAGAGATCAAACTTAGGAGGCCGCTTTCCACCACACTGAAGCTTGACATTATCTTTTACTTCAGGATGTGTCTCCAGATAATATTGAACAGCTGCCCGCGCCGTGGGAGGTGTGACGCCGAATTCTTCGGCCAGTTTAGCATACGGCAACTCTGCTTCCTGACGTCGACGAAAGACCTCAGGAGCGTGAATCTGATACCAGTGTTTTTCACGGGGGACATCAAATTCGATTTCTTCAAACCATTCTGGACCTAAACCGGTAAAACGTTCAGGATCTGCGGCAAATGCCGCCGCAGTATCCAGTTCTTTCCCTTCGGACCCGATTGACTCTACCCGTAGTTTCGCGCGGCGTCGAGGGGTTGCCTGATGTTCCTGCCGGTTGATCGCAGCTGAGTCCACTCCGCCTTCTGAATCAATGGAATTATACTTCATAAATTCTAGACATTGTGGTAGAGATCCCAGTCGACACATCTTCATTTTAACATGTCCATCTCTGAAACATTCGATCCGGTCAATGTGTAGTGATAATTCCAAATTACCCCGAGTGGCATTTTCACCAGCCAACACTTCGTCTAAACGGTTCAGGCTTTCGACAACAAGATCGGGATTGAGCAACTCTGCCATGTACTCTACTCGTTTCTGTCGCCGTTCAATTTGTAGCTGGATATCACGCTCTCTGTTTTCTATCCGCTGATAATCAATATGAATTTCATCACGAATAGATTGTGGAAGGTTGGGATCGGATAAAGAAATTTTCCAACCCTTTTTCTGATTAGATATGCGTTCAAGTTCGTGTGACAGAGAATCCACACGGCCCGAATCATTCTTGAATTTATTTTCCAGCTCTTGTTGGATTTCATCTTTAATTACTGGGTACCATTGTGAATTGATTAAACTATCGATATTCATTGCGATTCTCCTTAATACATGAATCATTTCAAAAAAAGAAGCTACGATGGAATTACCATCCCATCGTAGCCAGAATCAAAGATCTCAGGATGATGGGAACAGACGGATTTTGATGGCATCTATTACCATTTGACGAAGCCATTTCTCCGGAATCGTTTTATTGTTGGAACAAATCCCAGTTCTATGTCCTGGGCATGTGTAAGCCGTATATTCGCGAGTTTCATTGTTTTTCGTGACATAACTCCCCCCCCGATTTGGAACCATAGATCTATTACAATGGCCACAGCGAACAAGGCCTGTCAATAAATAGCGAATTGTCATGCCGGGAGCAGGCGCTTTGATTTGCTTGTCTGATTGCGGTGTGGTTTCAGCCAGTGCAGCTTTCCGTAATTGTCCTCGAGCTTTTCTTATTCGCCTGACTCGATCAAATACATCGTATTCCACTATTGGTGTGCAATAGTCATCAACGTGCATCTGTTCTTCAGCAGGGATTTTTTCAATGACTCGGCAATCACTGATGATGTCTGTAGTAACTTTAGGCCAAACCATTTTTCCGGTATAAATTTCATTATCAAGCCATGATCCAACAGTGGAACCATGAAACGGTTTTTGATGCTCTGGTACATCTTCATGATTATTGAGAAATTTGCTTAAACGGTCTTGTCCCCAACCGGTCTCATCAGCCTTCCGGAATAGTAATACTATAATCCTTGCCGTTTCAGGATCAGGAACAATAATACTATAAGAACGAGAACGGCCATTGGTATCTTCTTGACGAGTTTCCAGTTGATAACCAAATGGCGGTTTGCCACCTGACCATCGACCGCGTGAAATAGCATCCCGTTTGCCTCTAAGAACACGATGGGCTTTTGTTTTCCCCTCTTCAACAGCGCGTATTTCTTCAATTGAGTTGTAAATACGTCCTTGGGGAGTGTGGGGATCTTCGAAATTAGATTTTGCATCCAAGATCAGAACCCCATACTTGTTATACAAATCACGACGGATCTCTTTAAGATCGTCCACTCTTCCAAACCGGTCAATATCATCAACCAGGATGACATCAGGACTGATAACGCCTGATTTGATATCAAACAGCATTTTCTGGAAACCACGTCGTTTCCTTAATAACCGCCCTGAAATACCATCATCACGATAGTCAGCTAAATGTTTCCAATGGTCGGACCCGCACCTCCTTAATACAAGATCAATTGTATCATATTGCTGATCCGGACTTGAAGGGTTCTGGTTAGGGTCGCTCATACGACCGTAGCGAATGTAGTTGATCAGTTTCTTGAGATCGTACTGTGGTCTAATCATAATCTTTGCCTTTTAATTATGTCGTTCGATGTTTTGCCATAAATCTCTGGCAATTGATCTGGCGATAAATTTGACCAACCTTTGATGCCGTCTTTTTCTTACCTCTGTCGCTAATAAGAACTGCTGGTCAGGTGAAAGACCAGTCGGAAAAGGAAACTCTCCTTCAGCGATCAGGTTTGCCACTCTGTCCAGTTTTTCTGGAGTTGAGAGTAGATCAGCATTTGGGTTAGTCGGTTCGTTTTTAGTGTCATTCATAGACTGCTCCTTGAAAGTAAGGAGTCTGGAATGCCTCTCCAGACTCAAACGATAGAAACTTGTATTCACAAACCTCTTACAAAGCTGCAAGAATTTTGTAAGAGTTAGGAGTCGGATTCAGAAAATGGATCTTTTGAACGGGGTCAGTAAGTGATACTAATTCCGAATAGGAAGAGGATCTAGAAGTCAGCCGAGCAACATTTAACGGGCAGATGAGTTGGTGGCGGCAATGCAACAACAGCCTTGCAGGTCATCACTTAGAGTGAGGGAAGAGATGAAAGAATTATTCTACGATGCGCAGAATACTGGCCGAAATTCTTCTCTGACTACCCACCTTTCAGCGGTTAATTAGTCAATAAAAACAGAGAAGTTAGATGACACAGCAAGATTGATTTAAGGGGATTTGTTGAAATTGCAAACTGAAGTATCAACTATGGCGAATACAATTGATTACGACGGTGTTTTTTACATAAAACAGGACTATGACTTTAAAAAATGTGTATTTGGGCCGAATCCAGACGGAGTATGTAGGATCGTGGCTCAACTCCGTTTTTAACCAGTGTCCAGAGCGATTCAGGCAGACGCTCATTCAAACGGCTCCAGGATGTTGCCATGGCAGATAACGAGCTTGAGCCTTCTGGAAATAGATCATGTTCTCTAACACAGGCTCTACGTTTTGCTTTTTTTGCCAATAAAAGTAACAAGTCCCATCGTCTGCCACTAATCTGATCAGATATTTTCTTTTTTTCCCAGTATGCTTTTTTAGACTTCGAGATCAACACTAAGTCGCCGTTCGCAATCGCTTCTTCAACTACATCGGTTTGCTGTTCATCTTTGCCATAAAGATTTTTTAAATCTCCCAAAGCATGTGCAATCCGGTCTGTTGTCTCTTTATTCAGGAATGCAGTCAGCCTGTTTCTGATAGACTCAATTTCGTGGTTCAGAAATTTATCAGGGAGAGATAGCCAGTGCAGTTCAGGTTTCAGTCCAAATGCGGCATAGATCTGGGTGAGTATGACTGCTGAGTTGATTAAACGATTCTTTTTACCGCTTTTTAACAAATGTTGACATTCCGACCAGTCGGCCTCCAGGTTCTTCCACTCGTTTTCAAGTTGATCGACTAACTGTTGATAGGGGCGTCCTGTTGCTTCGATGGCTTTTTTTATCATGCATCTTGTTTTAGACAAAAGTTCATACCATTGCCGGGCTCGTTCCAGCAAACAACGGATCATATAATTTCCCACAGGGTCCAACTCATAATTAAATGCAATTATAAGCTCACCACGTTGGACTTTCTTTCCATCAACATCCTTAGGAATTTCCTGTACTGGGGCAAAATAATCTGAACTGTTTACTAATGACAAGTCGCTGATTAGAGACAGATATTCAACTTGGGACAGGACAATTTCTAACTCATTGGATTTACCAATTATTCTTTTCACACAAGTCGTTCTTTCAGCAGTTATCTCGACAGTTTCTTCTCTGACGTATGATTGAGGCTGATTCTGGTCTTCCAGATTTTTACCAATCAGTTCTTCCTTTGTTAACTGTGATAGGGTTTTGGCGCATTTCAGGATGCCCTGCTCCAGCGAATCGATCAGTTGACGTTCCGGTGTGTCTGCTCCGGGATTCAACGCAATTAGTGGCCAGTTTGCATATTCTTGAAACCTTAGACGCTGGCTATATTCTTCAACAGCAGGGCAGGCCTCATTCCTGAGCCAGGCCAGAAGTTTTTCCCTGGGAAAGTTAATCCTCGGTATATCCGCTTCCGGAACTATATCCTGATATCTTCGTACTGCCAGTTTCCAAGAGTCCATAGTATTGTTCTGATACTCCGCAGGCTGATCTTTAAATTTATTTAATCTGTTTCCAGACTCTTACAAATATTATGGCGTTTTGTAAGCGAGTTGTGAACGCCAATTTTTAAGCTGATCCCAACTGATGGGTTTCCTTGGTAGAAACCTGTTCGATATCAAAATTCAAGGGCAGTTTAAAGACACGTAAGATGGTTCGCAAAAGAGACGACATCCAACCAGGAGACTTTTCCCAGAAACAGGTAGAACCTGATGCGAAAAGTTCGACCTGGTGTGAGAAATATAAAACCAAGCATCGCTGGATTCGCATCGAGAATTTCCCGGACGGAATTGAGTCACCCAAAAAAGTACGTATATATAGACAAAACGACTACTTTCGGCTTCAATTCTGGGACCCTGCTGCAAAAAAGAATCTCACAGAACGGATCGACGGTGATCTGGTAAGTGCTATATTTCGTGCCCGGGAAATCGAGGAGCGTCTTAAACACTTTCGCTCATCCGGTTTGGGGAGAGGAAAACTAAAGCACCAGAGTCTACTCGACCTCTATCAAAATCACTTACAACGTCGAGCCGATGCCGGTGAAATCGCTCCCAAAACGGTCAGGCGATATGCTTCAGCATTAGAGCATTATCATACTTTTATCCAACAGCCATTGATAACGACGGCGTACCCATCTATCACTAATGTCAATCCTGATCTAGTTTTACAGTTTCAAGCATACTTAAAGAATCTGCAGGTTTCTTCTAATGGGCACCCCCATACGCGGAAAAAGACAATGTCTTCGACTGATTACGTACAGGACGTGGTCCGGGGAATGTATATCTGGGCGGCCGACCCGGATCGTGGAAATCTGATGCCATCAGGCTTCCGAAATCCCTTTCAGGGAAAAGTTCGTCAGTCCGCCTCGGTTGCCCCAGATCTATTCGGGGAGCCCGATATTACAATCCCAATGGTCGTTGATTTTTTGAAAAAGTGCGACAGTTACCAACTTCACCTGTTTGTGTTATTGATTTTTTATGGTCTGAGGGCTGCGGAACCTTGCTTTCTTTTCCGGGAAAACCTGACTTCAGATGGATGGTTAAAGGTGATTTGCCTGCCACAAATCAGTTATACGACCAAAGGCAGGCGTGATAAGAGGTTACCTTTGCTGGAACCGATCCGGGAGATCCTGGAGGGTGGCTCTGAAAATATAGGAACAGGATTGTTGATTCGGCGTCGTGCTGTTTTTGAAGGTTCAGAACAGCCGCCTTTATTAGATCAGTCACTGGAGCAGCTAACAAAAGAATATTCGCGCCGTTGTCAGATGACTGCTAATTTCACTGCAGAACAAGGAATGCAGATACGGGATCAGTTACTCCACGATGCAGGTGGAATTAAATACGACCATATTGAGCATGAGTTTCATCGCCTGGCTGGCCAGCTATCCTGGCCAGCCAAGGCAACTCTCAAAGATTTCCGTCATCTATTCAGCACCGCCATGATGAATGCCGGGATGCCAGAATATTATCGGAAGTACTTGATGGGACATGCTGTCAGCAAGGCAGCCATTACCAATTACACCCATCTCGACCAGTTACGGGAACGTTATCTGGAAGCCAGCCAAAGACAGTTCCAGCCAATTATAGCTGCGGTAACAAATCGTAATGTTGAACTGAAGTCAGCGGCCGAAGTCTTAGTACGTTCTAAATTTCCCGAGATGGATCAGGCCCCAGAATCAACTCGCTTGCGAGTAGGCTGAGGGTGATGTCACGATCCAAAGGTAACATGCGTCGCCAGCGTGTGAACTGGTGCAGAATTAAGCCTGCAGCGATGTTAGCGGTGTAGATTGTACTTTGTGCTGTGCAGCGACCAGTTTGGGCTTCGGACTGGTGAAACAAAGTCGATTCATAGTAATTGTTGTCGTTGTGGGGAGCAGCCACTGAGAGGACACGGATTACTTCACCCAGCATACGGCCATCTACAAATAGCTGGCAGTGAGAGGATACAGAACGCCAGATCGCCGCCCGCGCAGAGATAGAATCGACACAGCAAAAGACAGCCTCTCCCACAGGAACTGATACTCGATAACGATCTGGAGTCACCGTTACTTGAATCGAATCATCAAGCTCCTGAATGGCTCTGGCCGTTGCGTCTACTTTAGACTGTCCCAGATCTTGGTCTCGATATCCCTGAGTCGTGATATTAGTTGATTCCACCGTGTCAAAGTCGATCAGCTGAATCTGTCGTGTCCCAATGGCCGCCAGTTGCAGTGCGACCTGACGACCAATGGCTCCCACGCCGATGACGGTTGCCGTAATATGGGAAAGTCGTGCTGCTGGGATCAGGTCACTCTGTCTTTTGAAACGATCCGTAGTCACATTTAATGTATTCAAATTTGTTCTCCTTTCAATTCGTTTTCAGCAAAGAGCCAGTCCTCTTCCCAGTCAAAATCTGCGGTCTGATCAAAAGCAGACTGGAGTAGACGACGATTATGTTGCGGATGCACGTGACTTAAATATTCGTCCTCCCAACTTTCTGGATCGCATCCGGCAAATGTGTGAGCGTAATCCTGTTTCACGGGAATTTCGTATTCGGCCGTGGGACCCACATTAAATTTTAACCGCGCATATTTTTGCCCTGTCCGCGCCAAGATAAACATCACAGCCCAGTCAGATCGACCAAAGACGCGAGCAAAGGTTTTTTCATCCGTTAGGCTGGGTAAGGGACAATCGCCGGGATGCGTGTGAATCCAGATCCGACCAAACTGCTCAGGACGCAGACCTGCATCCACCTGATCGTCAAAGAAGTTGGCGACTGCCTCATCGTCGAAGGCCACATGAGCCAACGAGCAGGTTTGCTCCACTAGTTGCAGATCCTGCACCAGCAATAGATCGACCTCTGAAGAGATACCGAAGCCTCCCACTTCGGTGTCTCCATAATTACGCAGGTACAACAGTTTCGCCCAAGCTGTCGGGCTGAACCGCAGTTGCGGTAACTGGTTTTGCTTCTGCTGTATGGGTTTCCTGTTTTTCTTCATTCGTTTCTTCGATTTCTTGTGCATCGCAATCAGAGCACCTTTCATTTTCAAGTAAACAACGTTGACAACAGTCGGCATGACACTGAATGCACTGTCGCAGACAGGACGAACAGCATTGGCCGTGACAGCTGTCACAGTACGACAAACATTCATGGCAAAACGGACAATCGCAGTCCGAACAGTCTTTAGCACATCCCGTGCAGAGTGTGATTTCACAGTTTTCACAGCGTGTCTGTGAGTTGGCCGCAATCACATCAGCGCACTCGGTACATTCAACGCTGTCCCAGTCACTGAGCGCTACATAGGGGCTGTCGGAGTTATAAGTTCGTAACAGGCTGGCCACCATCGTGAAAAAATCAAACAGCCTTCCTTGTTCCAGTGAACGGCGTATCGCCAATCGTCCCTCTCCTTCACAGACGACTTCTGACTGAACGTGGGGATGTGTGACACCGTCATTGGTAATTGCCGGATTGGGGTCTCTAGCGATCACCCGGTAATGGAGAGATCCATTGGTGTTTTGGTTTCCATAGTCAAGGCAAATCTCAAAGGGGCCCAGATAGATGGCCTCCAGTTCAATTCGTTCTGTGATGACTGAAATGCTCTGCGTTCGGAGATCCAGATTCACCTCACCAAATTCTTCTTCTAAAGCCAGCAGTTCTGCGTAGAGCTCCCCAATAGAGGAAATCTGCTGTGGTGAATCCGACGACAATTTGCCGTGCAGAGTTGTTAGTTGCTGGATCAGCTGAGCAAGACTAGTTTTCAGTTCTCGTTCCAGTTTTAAAGCAGCCAGATTCCAACCTCTACGTTGTGCCTGCTGACATTTCTGAATCAATCGATCACAGTGCCACCAGACTTCGAAAGGCTGTTTTAATTGTGTCGGAGATTCTTCTGATACCAGACAGTGAAAAATATGACTGGCAGCCCGCCAGAATTGTTTTTTTGAATATTTCATAGTCTCCTCTTTTAAAAAAGTGATCTCAAAACAGGCTGCCGGGAACGAAGCCCCGACAGCCTGAGGAAATACAAACCTAGGACCACGCCCCCTCAATCTTTGTGGGAGTAATCGAAATCCGATCCCCGTCCTGTAAACACTGATTTGGAGGACAGGGCTGGCGGTTCACGCGAATCAGGTAATCGCGGGCCACAGCATCCCCCATCTTCTGTTCAAAGAGTTGTGCCACCGTCGTTCCAGCGGGGACGTCGATATAATCAGCGAAACCACCGCCATCATTGTTGATCAATAAAAGTTTCATAAAAGTCTTTCCGTTCCTGATTGAATTTCGATAAAAATTGACATTGGTTGTTTATGTGAGCGTCTGTCGTTTGCGACGTCGTTTCCTACGGCGTGTATTACTTTTCACACAACGTCGTCCCTTGATGCGACCGGCGTGCATGATTTGTCGTAGGGCCGACAGTGCATTCGACCGTGCACTGAGATCCTCTGGGATAGTTCGACAGCTTTCACTCGTTTGAAGATCAGGCCACCACTGGTTCATGGCGTGCCCCTAGTCTTAAAGAGTTGAGTCGATTGGTTTCCAACTCATCCCAGTCGATCACATACGGCCCTGACTCTTCTGCTGCAGGATCAATGTGCTCATCTGGCTCTGCCAGTAAAAAGCCCAGGCGTTTCACGGTCGAAATACTTTCGCCGGTTGCCAGGGCAACGGCCCGATTTAAATCTACTTGTTTCATCAGTCGTCTCCTTGAAAATGTAAGCGTTCAAATATAAAAGCCCCGGTCCTGCAGGCAACAAACTTGCGAGACCGGGGCAAACCAGTAGTCAAAATTATGTCGTCAATTCTCAGGGACTGATGTCTGTCGGCAACCAATGCTGCTCCAACCAGTCCGTTTCTGATTTCAGGGCTGCACTTCGGTGCGCGAAAGGTCCCAACTGTGGCCCGTCCACGGGAGACAGATCCACATTCCATTGACCGTCTGCATTCGGTTCGACATATGAGCCACGTGAGATGGCCAGTCGACCGAAGGTTGCCAGATCAATTTCCTCGGAGTAAACGCAGTGCACCGTCCCCTGTGGTGAGATTAAAAGTTTCATGTGGATCACCTCATTTGGGGGTTCGGATAATTTGTCGCCGCGGTCGATCAATCAACAGACCATCCAGGGCTGCCTGGACTCCAGACAACTCTGAAGCCACCTGCTGACGGAGTTCACCGCGTTTTCGCAATTCCTGAGGCTGGATGCCTTGTACGATTCCCTGACACTGGGCTACCAGAGTATCCAGCTGCTCATTCGATCGCACATTCAGAGAGCGGAAGCGTTCAAAGAACTCGTGCAGGTTACCTATGGCGGAATCACGAAAGACTTTGGGCCGGCCGTCGGCTTGACCACTGAGACGGTCAGTCAGATGCGACACCAACTGTGACAGTTCACCCAGAAAGGCGTCTTCCGCCAGCCTAACCGCTTCTTCGAACCGCGACTTCACCCTCTGACATTCCTGCTCGTACAGTTCAGGATTGAGTTGCCTTAAATAATCCGGCGGTTCTACACTGGGAAAGTCCCAGGAAACCTCGAACAAACCGATCATGCTCACGGGATAATCGTCGTCATTGTACAGACTTCCCAGACGCTCCTGGGCTGCAGACTTCAGAGACAAATATTGTTCATCCAGGTTTGAAACAGCTTCGTTGAGTTCTACCGTAAATTGGTGCATCTGTTCCTGAAAAGTAGTCAGGGTATCCTGCCGCAGTAACCGTATCCCGGGTTCCGGAAAAGGCAGACTGATCGAAGTCCAGTACGATCGCACTCGCTGCCGGACCGCATTCACGGCGCGGAAGCGGGGATGACCGGTATCCAGCAGTTTCTTGCCGGCACTCAGGAAAGTCCCTTCCGCCCCAAACGATTCGGCAGCCTGAGTCTTCTGGTCGCGTGTTAGGGATTTGCGTGTGCCAAACCATTCAAAACTGATGCGTGTGGCACACATCGTTGATCGCAGCCGATTGATGGGATCGGTGCGGGTATTTACTTCATCAATAGCAGTCGTAGTCATATTGTCTCCTTTAAATAGAGTTTGGTTTAATTTCTGTGGGGATCGTGCGAAAGATTCCCACGTGAACGCGAACCGGAACGTTCGTCGTTACTAAAAACGCCAGGCTGTTCTGCAGACAGACAGCGTTTGCTGGCCCAGCGTCGTAAACGGGCCACCGATTCGGCGGCTGTGACAGCCACAGGAACCACGTTTTCTGCAGCCTTGATTAAGGGCACGTCCAGTAGAGCCGCCAGACGACAGCAGGCCCGGATTTCCGAACCGGTCCAGTGCCGGTCGTCTGGCAAACGTTGATCGGACGTAAGACCAAACAGATCACGGTACAGACGCCAGATGGCCTGTTTCTGGTCATCTCCCGGTAAATCCAGAAAGAACAGCGCATCAAAGCGTTCGGCGCGTACAAACTCCGGCGGCAGTTTGGAAATGTCGTTGGCGGTACAGACCACAAACACGTCTGAGGTGTGGTCGTTCAGCCAGCTGAGCAGTGTTCCCAGCATGCGGGTCGACACGCCACTGTCAGACTGTCCGGAAGAGGCAGAGCCACTCAGCCCTTTTTCGACTTCGTCAATAAACAGGATGGCCGGTTGCATCGCATCGACGATCTGGAGTGCCCTTCGAGTTCGCTCTTCTGTTTGGCCTAAAAGCGAACCCATCAGAGCCCCGACGTCGAGGGTCAGTGTGGGACGCCCGGTCTCTTTTCCCAGTGCTTTAGCAAACGCACTCTTACCGGTTCCCGGAACTCCCAGCAGCAAGACGCCTCTTGGACGAACGACCGTTGCATCCTGTGGCCGGGGACGGAGCGCACACCGGCAAAAGGCTTTGAGTGCTTCCAAACCTCCCAATCCATCGAACGATTCCGATCCTTGATGCAGTGATAGCATACCGCTTTTCAATAACGTTTGAGATTTTAGCTCCAGTACGACTGAGGCTTCAATGCGGCTATGACGTACCAGCGAGAGACTGAAGGCCCCTTCCGCTTCATAACGGGTCAGACCCGAAGCGGCATCCAGGACACGCTCCAGTTCTGGACCCTCCGGTAATTCTCCCGTTTCCGTGGCGATACTGCGGGCAATTTCCAGCAGCTGATCCCGATCAGGAAGATCATGCTCCAGGCAAACAAACAGTTTTTCCAACTCCGTCGGAATCTGTACCAGACTGGAAAGCACGACAATAAATGTCCGTGCCTGTTTCCCCAAGTTGATCTGTTGTGTCAGCGCCTGAATGATCTCAGGCGAATCGATGAAGCGATGGAAGTTTTTCAGAACCAGCAGTGTGGGACGGTCCGGATCGGCCTGACTACTTAAACTGTGAATGGCCGCCAGAGGATCGGGGAGCGATGTGTCGCCGTCCTCAGCGAGTTCCGTCCCTTGCAGGCCCCGGTCAATGTCCCAGGAGAGTAACCGCCAGTCTTCAGTGTGGCAGAGCCGGGCCATCTCCAACAATGCCTCATCGTGTTCATGGCTCTGAATCCAGATTCCAGTAAAGCAGGCGCGTACGTTCTCCGCCAGACGTTCTGATAGTAACATAGAAATTTCCTTGATGGTTTGAAGAAAAAAGAAAGTGTGAAATGTGCTTAAGTGGTTTCAGCCAGTTGGCTGATTGACTCCAGCCACGAGATGACTTCTCCTTCAGGATCGCGTTCCTGTAGCAATGAAACCGTCATCTGTTCGACGGCGCTGGTGTTGAGCCAGTGCTTAACGCGATTTGTCAGTCGCACCCGGGCACGCTTGGTGATCTGTTTCCAGTTGGGGTTGCCATGACTGCTTTCGAATATCTGTTGCGCCGCAACGGTTGCCACACAGTCATGATCGCCATAATTCAGTTCCACACTGGCAACGGCCAGAATGGCACTGGGGTGCAGATAGTTCTCCAGACTTCGCTTTTTGGTCAACATGGCGCGGCAGCGATAGCGTTGATTGATCGTGTCGACTGTTTGCTGACGCTGTTCTGTGACCGGTGACTGCTCGCGATCATACAGATGAAACTCTGGCAGGTTGAGAGGAGCCAGTCTCCTGATCCAGGCCTGAGGATGACCGCTGATCGGCAGAAAAATGAGTTCCCTGTTGCGTTCCATGCTGGCCAGATCAGGCAGTGTAGGATCATCGGTGTGCAGAAGAGTGGAGATCCGTCTCAGGAACTTGATGTCATGCGTCCCTTCAACAACCACCAGCACACGCACCAGTGGCGAATCTTCGGGAATCGGGTCCGGTAAGACCTGAATGTGTTGATTTGCGAAAGCTAATTCTCCTGTGTCAGATGGTTGGGTTGATGTTGGACGGTTTGATGATATTCGGCGGTCAGTTTTTCCGAGGAGACTTTCCCCAGCGCCGTTTCCAGAAACCGGCTAGCGTCCTTGCACCGGGAACCGGTAAAGCCGCGGGTTTCGATCCGGGACTGACCATCGGTTGAAATGATGATTTCAATTGTTTGCATGACCCTCTCCGAGCTGAATGGTAAGTTTGATGGAACCGTCGCTGAGCTGGTTCTCCAGGACGGAATGTCCCTTACGGCGCGCTTCCAGGCGGCATTTTTCTACGCCGTAAAATTGCAGTAGTCTGTTGAGCTGACCCGGTTCGCCCCAGCGGCCCTCAAAGTTGTCGTAGCGAACCTGGCCTTGATCGACGTCGAACACAACAGGATACCGCCAGTCCGGTAGACGGACACAGTAACCGGTCGCTTCTCCGCTAAACAGGGGAACGCTTTCGTGAACGGGTTCTCCTAAATCGAGGCGGCGACAGGCCAGGCCCAGTGCCTCGGCATCGCGAACTTCCGTTTGGATGGTAACAATATGTGACATTTCAGTTTTCCCTTTCTGTAGATGAGTTATCAGGAGATTGTAGTAAATCCGTTAACCGGAGTTTGTCAGGATCTGTTTTCGCAGGTGGCATCAGCCGTGGGTCAGATGAGACCAAATCGTCCAGCAGTAATTCTGCGATCTCATTCTTGCTCACAGGTTCTACCTTCTGCTGCAGCAACAGCCAGCAGATCAGCAGGGGAAGCAGACTGGCCACCACAAAGGCCACTCTGGTGATCGCAGCCGCAATAATCGGATCTCGATTTCGGCTGTCAGCGATTTCACGACGTTCTGCTTCCAGCTGATCGCGCTGGTGGCCGATTTCATTTTGCCCTGCTTGGATTTCGCGCTGCAGAACGACCATTTCCTGCCGGGCTCTGGCATCAGCTTCCACCAGCTCGCGTGAACCCGAGGCGACTTCCTGTTGCAGTTCGACCATCCGACGGTTTTGATTCGACTGACGTTCCAGTTGTTGCGTGGCCAGTTCGGCCACACGACTGTTTTCGTCGGAACTACAGCTGACTCCGGTCAGTAGAATCAGCGTCAGTGTGAGTCGAAGCGTCTGTTTTTCCATTTGCCCTCCAGCGATGAATCAGGTGTCTGAGAATACCCTGTAGCGCCAGCCGCAGACTTCGCTCCTTGATAAAAGCGATGACAGCCAGCAATAGCGCGACAGAGACGAACGTTAAAACAATAATTTCCAAGAAATGCTCCTTTCTGATAGTGGATATGCAAAACGCCCCGCATTCCCGTGTAATGCGGGGCGTTTTTACTGATGATAAATTTGAAAATGGAATTGACTACGATCGACGATAGCTAATCCTTCCCCTATCTATTGAACTAAACCGCTTCGCGGTAGGCTTGGGACCGGCAGCCGTGATTGATCGCTCCGCTGAGGGCTCGTACCCCCGGACTGCAAAGTACAGGTAGGCACCCCGGTCCGTCTGTACGGCCTGTTCCGAATATTCCGATTTGCGCTTCCGCCTTTTGTGAGGCATAGTTTCAGTACCTTCCCGGTCTCTGAAATCTCTGTTTCACGAAAGGTCCAGTGATGACTCCACTCCGGCAGCGCATGATCGAGGATATGGAACTACGGAACCTGTCCCCGAAAACGATCATTCTTTATGTCGACAACGTGTCCCGTTTTGCCCGGCACTTCGGTAAAAGCCCGGAAGCCCTGGGACCGGAGGCCATCCGAACTTACCTGCTGTACCTGGTCCAGGACCGGCAAGTCGCCTGGGGAACCTACAAGCAGGTGCTGGCCTCGCTGCGGTTCCTGTATCGGAACACGCTCCATCGCGGAGAGATCGTGCACGACATTCGCTGCCCCCGGCCCGAGCGGCATTTACCGGAGGTGCTGAGTTTTGACGAGGTGCGCCGTTTCTTTCAGGCGGTGCACTCCTTCAAGCACCGCACCATCCTGATGACGGCCTATGCGTCAGGATTGCGGATTTCCGAGGCAGTGCGTTTACGGATCTGTGACATCGACAGCCAGCGGATGGTGATCCGCATCGTGCAGGGGAAGGGAAAAAAAGATCGTTATACGCTGCTCTCACCTCTGTTACTGCAAATGCTGCGGTACTACTGGTGGGCCGCCCGTCCGGTCGACTGGCTGTTTCTCGGTCCTTCACGGATCAAACCGATCACTGTGGGAACGGTACAACGGGTCTGCCGGGACGCACGCAGTGAAGCCGGCCTGGACAAAGCCGTCACGCCACACATACTCCGCCATAGTTTCGCCACGCATCTGCTGGAAGCCGGCACGGAACTGCGGGTCATCCAGGAACTTCTGGGCCATGCCAGCCTGCGGACCACCGCGATCTACACGCACGTTTCCACGCACCTGATCGGCCGCACCCGCAGTCCACTGGAACTGCTCCACGAGCAGGACCAGACAGACACGCTACAGGAGGACTCATGACGCGTCCCCGGTGGGAACTCGCTGACGTCGTGCGGCAGTACGGAATGGAGTATCTGAAGCGATACACCACGTCCGTCGCCCAGCGCCGCGTCATGCGGGCGCTGCAGAACTGCCGGACTGCGGTTCTGGGCGGGCATGTGGAAACGTGCCGCTCCTGCGACCATCGACAGATCAGTTACAATTCCTGCCGGAATCGCCACTGCCCCAAGTGCCAGGGTTCTGCCTGTGCACAGTGGATGCAGCGGAGGGCAACCGAACTACTGCCCGTGCCCTACTTCCACGTGGTGTTCACGCTGCCGAACCTGCTGGTGGACCTGACGCTTGCCAACCCGCGGCTGATGTACGGGATGCTGTTCCGCGCGGCCAGCCAGACGTTACTGGAAGTCGCCGCCGATCCCAGGCACCTGGGGGCGGAGATCGGGTTCCTGGCCGTGTTGCATACCTGGGGACAAACCCTGATGCCGCATCCCCATCTGCATTGCGTGGTCCCTTCCGGCGGACTGGCGCCCGACCGCACACGCTGGGTCGCGGGACGGGCCGATTTCTTCCTGCCCGTGCGCGTACTCAGTCGGCTGTTTCGCGGCAAGTTTCTGGATCTGCTCAAGCAGGCATTTGCTGCGGGGAAACTGGAATTCCCCGGGCGGCTGGCTTCCGCCGCCGATTCTGCGGACTTCAAGCGTCTTCTCAACCGGTCCGTGCAGACCGAATGGGTCGTGTATGCCCGGCCGCCGTTCGGCGGCCCCGAGTCGGTACTCAAATACCTGGCACGTTACACGCACCGCGTGGCGATCTCGAACAGCCGGCTGTTGAACGTCGCAGACGGCCAGGTCACGTTTCGCTATAAAGACTATGCCCAAGGCAGTCGGAAGCGGACCATGACGCTCGCCGCCACAGAGTTTCTCCGCCGGTTCCTGCAGCACGTGCTTCCGGACGGACTGATGCGGATTCGGCATTACGGTTTTCTGGCCAACCGCTTCCGGACAGAAAAGACCGCGCTGTGCCGCGAACTGCTGGAAGGAGCGGCGTCTCCGACCGAAAAACATTCCCTTGAAGATTCCCCGGTGGCGGGGGAGTTGCCTGCAATCTGTCCATCCTGTGGCCAGGCCGCGCTCCACAGGTCGCAGGAACTGCCCTCCCGCTGGGAGCGACTTCCTGCTCCCATTGCGGTACGTGCCTCGCTGCCGGCTTCCGAACTCTGGGAGGTCTGTGACACATCATGAACTCTCAGGAAGAGAATCTGTTCGTTGTTTCGATCTCTTTTCGCGGAGTGTTTCGGTCGAGGTCTGCGCCGGTAGCGGGCACCGCCTCCGGGAGTCCCCGCACAACCGTCCTCGCAACTACAACCTGTCCTGGCTACTTGTCACGAAACACGAGCGAACGAGTTCGTCGGGAAAAAACGTCCGCAATCACAGAAAAAACAGAACGCTGTTTTCACCCTGCGGTCATTCAATCCCCATAGTCGAAAACGCCCCTGCGGTTCAGTCCAATAGATCATATGCCGCGTGTTGAGTACCCCGAAAAACCGCTCCACCTGAATGCTAACACGCTGCATATAATCCTATTTATTATGACACGATTTTCGCCAAAATTTAGGTACCGGATGGTAACACAATACTGAAATGAAGCTATTATTTGGACTTCCCCAGGAATCGTTTGCGCTCTTAAAAGAGTGCAAACGATTCTGAGGAACTTCATCAATTGGCCTACAATATCAACACATATAGTTACAAGCGAAGCAGCAGCAAATACTGCCGCAAAAACAACCAGAAATCGCTTTACCACATTCATCACCATCAACAAGAATGGCGCCATCACCACATGGAATACAACAACTGGAATAGAGTGTTATACTCTTCTGGTCATTGATACCAGCAGCTGCCAAGAGTGAACGTTCTACAGCATGCCAGGATCGCTTCAGTTCTTCACCAACCTGGGCTACAAAGATACCAGCTTCACTCAAGTGCGAACCGACATAGGTCAAAACCTTGTCTTTTAGATCAGGTGGCAACGTATGGACCTTCGGACCTGCCTCGATACAAAGAGGATTAAACGATATTTCCTGGTCTTGAGAGAAATCTCTAATCGCATCCGTTAAGTAAACAGCACGGCCCAGAGATTCTCCGACCTGCTGTGCCTGCTCTTTGGTAAAATGAGAATGGCATCTTTTTGCGATTTCTCTGGTTACTAAACCATAGGCTTGAGAAGTAGGCGCTGATGCGATCTGGAAATCTTTTTCTCCTTTTCTTTCCAAATCAAACTGAGTACTCAGAATCTGCTCCAAATGCTCGACATCGAATCCCAGTGTTACCAGATCAGTCCGCGCTTTCTCAAATTGAGCTGAGTACATGCGATTTGCCAGCCGTGTTTTCCAACTACTACCATCCTGGATGTCATCCTTAACCTTTATACCGATGGTGTAAGTACTCATTGCAGCCAAAAATTTCTGTAGTTCAGAAAGTCCTCTCTTTCTTAACTGGCCAGTTCCACCTCGTACGCAATTCCCGATGGTCAGCTTTTGCTCGTTTTCACTGGAAGGTGCTTCCAGTAACCACCACAGGGTGGCAATGTCATGTACAACCAGCATGCGTGATTTCAGCCCATATTGGCTGCGCAAAAGCCCACAAAGACTGCAGTACGACGACATGTGGCGTCTACTTTCAGTCGAACTCAATAGTTTTCGTTGTGGTTTCAGTACTCCAAACATAAATTCCCCTTGAGTAATAGGTTACTTTGACCGGCCCATTATATCCTGTAATGGGATATCCTCAAGTGGGATGTAATCTCCTCGTACTTTTTTTAGGAGGTACCGGGAGCTTGAAAAAGAATCTATATACACAACGGCAGCGCATTCTGCTCGATTTGTTGCGGAAAACCAGGGAAGAAGCAGACCTGCGGCAAGATGATGTGGCGGAACGCCTGGGACGCCCCCAATCATTCGTCAGCAAATATGAATCTGGCGAACGCCGACTGGACATTCTGGAGCTTTATGATGTCTGTGAAGTTTTGGGAATAACATTGAGTAATTTTATTTGCACACTTGAATCATTGCTAAAGAAGAAAAAAAATGATTAGTTAGATCAGTTTCATAAATCATAGATCTCAGTAACTCCTAATATCATAAGAGTATAACTCATTTCAAATGCCATTATTCTAACTTTGATTGATATGACCTGATTTCGTTGTGAAGTTTGGCTCCATTATCTGTCCTATGTCTTCGAATTAGGTCGTTAAACGGTTTCCAAGAATAGGTATGGGTTCGTGGAACATTAAGCAGTCGAGGTTTGTAAATTAGACGGACTTCACAAATTTTGAATAGTCATGCAAATACGAGTCAGCTGAGTTTTTTGACACTGCGCAAAAAAGAAGACCTACTGACATCCGACTTTATGCCAATTGGAGTTTACAAGCTCAGTGTAGGTTCAGTGCCAACCGTTGTCTGGCAAATTAACGGTAACAATATTAACTTGTCGAATTTCGCTCGTGAAAACTTGTCATAGATGGCTCCCAAGTTTTCGAGGCAAGTTACTGGCATGATGTTGGTAGCAACAGTTTCTGGCGTGGCACAACAATGACGTCGTCATCTGCAATCTTGACACCATTACGACGTTTACGGCCATCTGATGTAAAAATTGCCAACTCTTTTTCTCGCGACAAATCGCTGATGTTTTTGCCAAGCATTGCTTTAGTGGCGGGAGTTTCGTTTGCGACAATATCGCAAAACTGATCGAACGAAATACCATTCTTGAATTCCGAGAATCGCCTCGGAAGTGATTCGAGTAGCGATGTGTTTGTTTGCTCAGCTGCAGCGGAGTCAAACTCAAAGGGAAGCAGCTTCGTTTCGTTAATCTTGCGCGGATCGTGTCCAAGCATACTCAGTCCAGAACCGCCAAAGTGCTGAAAGTGATTCTCCATTTCCCAATGAAGTTGCATCATCACGTCACGTGCTTTTGAGTGCCGAGAGAAATGGAGTAACCAATATGCTCTATGAGAATCTACTGAATGAATGAAAAATGGTGTATAATATGCAGCTCCGCTTCGAGCAAAAAAGTGATGATGAAGCACATGCTGTACTGCCGGACGCCAATCATCGGCATGCTGCTTTCGAAGACTCAGGAGAACTTCCTTCTGATCCAACAGTTCGAGGTTTCGCAACGCCGATTTAAACTTATCTGTTTCATTAATAAAATCGGCAAACCAATCAATTGCAAATGTTAAGATTATTTCAGCATTCGGTAGTTGCTTGAAGATCTTTCGCATGTTTGCCAGCGTGACATCTTTATAGCCGTATTGATCTAACAGGAATATTGCTCGGTTGGCCCGACCAGAAGCTTTGATGCTTGATATGACTCGATCAAGCTCCTTCGAAAACCCTCCATTCAAAGTGTTAATGTTGTCTTTTCGTTCGTAAGCATCTCGATTCTGTTTCAGTTGCTTGGATAAGTAAGCAAACGTTACCTTGTCTTTTTCAATGAAGTAAAAATCGGCCTTTAAAGAAAAATTCTTGTTACGCCACTCATTCGCACTGATCTCTGCAGCGTTCATTGCTTCGAGCATCAGCAGCGGCGAACCAGAAATAATTTCTTTTGTTAGCGGATGCCGATAAACCCCTCCCCCAGAAAAACCATCGACAAGAGAAATCCTAAACTCTTCCTGAAATGGCTTCGCGGCAAGGATTGCGACGTACTTTTCCAGATAGGCTCTAATAATCTTGTGCTTTGTCAAGCTATGACTACCGAGGATTGGCGGTTCTTCTTTGGGGTCCCAACGATAAAGCCGCCCTTTCTTATCCAGTTGTGCTACATGATTTTTTGGTTTGGCATCGACGAATGATTTGAGACCAGGTAAGTATCCATCATTATTCATAAGGCATTTCGCTCCATATTTCCCCGTCTAGCTCACGTCCGTTTGCTTTCTTCGAACGTCGAATTCCGTCGGCCCCGAACGCACCCCATTGCTTAAAGAAAAACGGCACACCAGCCGTGTTGCACTGGTCTCGAATTTTACGAACCCACGCGATATTCATCGGACGCGATTGTGGGCCAGATTCGCCGCCGACGATTACCCAGTGGATTCCTTTAAGAGGCATTCGTGGAATCGTGCCAAGCAAAGGTTCAACTGAGAGGAAGCGGATCTGAGCCGGCACCTTCTGAAGAATTCGAATACGGTTTATATACTTTGAATTCTCGACGCTTGTTCCCATCCAAATGTTCTCGCTCCACTCGATCTCAGACGCCATTTCGACGACTCGGTCAGGTCGTTTCGTCAGCACTTGAAATTTGTGATGAGAGGCATCTGTCATGACTTTGAAACAACGCTTAATAAATTCACTAGGAATATCCTTGTGAAAGAGATCGCTCATGGAGTTTACAAAAATGATGCGAGGTTTTTTCCATTGCAGTGGTAGATTGACGATATCTTCCTGAAGAGTAAGTTTGAATCCGTTGTCGTATCGAGGTTGTTCCATTGCTTGCAGTCGAAATGCCATTCGTTCTGCGTAGCAGTTAGCGCACCCCGGACTGACCTTCGTACAACCGGTGGTTGGATTCCATGTAGCTTCTGTCCATTCAATCGCTGAGTTTTGTGCCATCTCAATTCCTTTCGAGTGGCGGAGTTAAAGTGTTACTATTCAAACTCATCAAGTTTCTCCGCAATCCATTTGTTCACGGTTGACGTGCGGTCAACGATGAGCCCTTTTTTTTCGGCAGTTTGAAATTGTATCCAAAGCTCTCGGTCAATTCGAAGTGTGACCGAAACACGATCAGTCTTGGATGTTCCTTTGGGTCGTCCAACGCGTCTGTCCGGCCTGCTTTCCCATGCTTTGCGAGCTGCAAGACTGAAATTGGTGAGTTCAGTCTCCGTCAATTTCGTAGTTTTGCCGTTGTCTAGTCGAATTGTTAATGACTTACCTGTAATTCGCTCAACAACTCCGCGTTGCATGTCGGCTTTCACGCGAATTTTGTCACCTAAAATAGCTTTCATCTTCGTAGTATATTTCATGCTCTATTTAAATGCAATAATAAAATTAAGCATGTGTGTGCCAAAATCAGGCTATGTCAGAATTAAACATTTAAACGGTGGAGCGGTACTGGCTTCGGTGGCTTTGCCAGTGTTCAGGAAAAGGTTGGTTTTACGATTCCCTGAACCGGGTCACACGCGAGTTGTTATCAAGGAAGGACGTTACGATCGTTTAGGATAATCTGGTGTCTCCCAGGACCATGTAGAACTATTATGGACCGACCTACTATCCCTAAGCAGTAGGTGGAAGGTGGTATTTTCATTACCGATTTTCCGGCCTTCACCGTGACGAAGACTGGCATTATTATGCCAGGCCCAGCGCTTTTGTCCGACGTTTGTTGGCTCTTGGCTTCACTCGCCCGGCTAAATGCCCCACACGGTCTGGGCCATAAAAGCCCCGAACAATTTGAATAGGCTACCTAACTTTAACACAGCGCCCACTATTTCTAGGGAAGTCCAGACTTCATTATCTCTAAAAAACGCTTACGAGCTATTATTATTGATGGCCGAATCAACAATGCATTTTGTAATTGTCTGCGTTTAGTTTCAGGACGTGAGTGAGTATAAGTTGCAGTCATACCTAAACCGTGACTCGCCCCATTCGTTGCAGAAGTAGAGTGCCCCATCAATTCACTTCGAATCAACGGGTCTACATTCCCGTCCTGTAAACATGTGGCAAAGAGATGTCGCAGCGATTTGGGGGCTGTGAATTCTGGTAGTTCAATTTGCTTTGTCAGTTTGATGAATTCCGTTCGTATTCGGTCAGTTTTCAGCGTACCACAATCCCGCCAAATCGTTCGCGATTGTTGCGTCCACTGATTTCTGTCTAATGACTTATCAGAGCTATCTTCTGCCTTAATTACGCGTTTCTGAAGTAAGTTTTCGAGTTGTTTTTCAGTATAACCAGTCAACTCTGGAAGTACGGAGCTTGAGGCAAAACGGCGTTGTAAAAAGACTGGGCCTGTGACGCGATCGCCGATGATGATTTTCAAAACATCCCTCAGTTCATTAATCAGTGGAATTTCACGTTCGTTGCGTGTCTTAACCTGCCACCCTAACCGAGGTTTATTTCGGACGTAGAGCATTCCTTTTTTCAGATCAATATCATCTGGAAGCAACAGGTGGATAAGTTCTCCTGGACGGAGCCCCGTCAGCATGAGAGTGAGAAAAACCGGGAACTGCCAATCATCGCAGGCTTCTAGAAATGCCTTTTCCTGATCTGGACTGAAAATGGAAATGACTTTAGCGTTTTCGATTGGGATGCGGTCCAAATCGAGAGAGGAGAACGGGTTTTCGGCATAGGGAGAAAGGTGCCGTCGTTTTATCGCATAACCGAACATACTTCGGCAACATTGCAGGATGTATTTAATTCCCTTGTCCAGCAGAGGACGTTTCTGGGAATTTACATGGCCATTGGGTGCTACTTTGATCGTACGCAAGTAATGCACAAACTCCTCAGCATGTCCGACCTGAAACAGAGATGTTTTAGAAGCGACACCTTTTTGTCCGATGAAATTAATGAGGTGGGTTGTCGCAGCCCGGTAGCGGCGGATGGTTTGCAATGAAGACCGCAATACCTGTTCATGATGGTTGAGCCAGCGCTGTTGTAAGTCATCAATACTTACAGGCTCGAAATTAAAGACTGAGTGAGTATGAGACTCCAGCTGGGAATTGATACGCGCAGCCATCTGCCGGGCTTGTTCTTTGTCGGGACCAAGTTTGGGTCGCAATCGCTTTCCATTTTCATGGTAAGTGAGGTACCAGATTTTACCTCGTAAATCACCGCGGACTTTACCGATACGGAACGATGTCTTCCGAATTTGTTTTGATGATTGCTTCATCAACAGAGCCTTTCAGAGAACCCCCGTGCCACAAAACGCCACAAAATGTGCCACAAATGGGAAGCTCTGGAGCGGTCCAGATAAAGCAAATGCCGCTGAGTTATAGGCTTACAACTCAACGGCAATCAAATAAGCGGAGAGAGGGGGATTCGAACCCCCGGTACCTTGCGGTACACCGGTTTTCGAGACCGGCACATTCGGCCACTCTGTCACCTCTCCGATCGACTGATCCCGACTGGAGATCACTCTGTGTTGTGAATGAAATGACAGCATAGTCAGATCACTGTCCAGCGTCAAATTCGAACAGGCAGAACTTCCTACCTGTCGTATTAGGAATGTCAGGTTCCGCTGCCCACATTCTTTGCTGTTTTGTCGTAAGAATTTCAGTGTGTCATCGTCGCTGGATCCCGTTATACAGTCAGAACCAGTTGAAGGGCTCGAAATATAAACGATTCCCTGCATCTTTCTTGCAGACTCTCTGTCGTCGGGATATGCTGTTATTTATAGATATTTTCTGTAAAGGATGGTTCGCTATCAACTTTGGAAAAACAACTCTCACAGAAATTAGCTATCTGACAGCGAACATTTAGTAGATGAAGTAGGTATAATGTGAGCCGAGGTATGTCCATGTTCTGTGTGGCTGCCTATAAACTCGTGATTTCACAGGTCTAAAGTCCTCTCTTTCACGGCCTCGGTGCATCCGTTCATTAGCGATGGAATTTATAATATGCGTCTATTCCATTTTGTTTCGATCGTGAGTCTATTTACGATTTTGACATTGGTTTCTTCCGTTTCCGCAGAAGAACAATATCTCGAATTTCTTCAGGGATTGCGGGATAAAAACTATCACGATACGGCATTGCAGTATCTCGATAAAATTGCTGCTGACAAATCGACGCCAAAGGAGATTCAGGAACTGATTCCCTTTGAGCGTGCGATGACACTGATGATGTTCTCGCGGACTCAAAAGCTCCCAGAGGAGCAGGAAGAAACATTAAATCTGGCTCTGGCACAGTTGGCGTTGTTCACAAAGCAGTACCCAAATCATCCCATGGCGGGGACTGCGAATACGGAACGCGGGAAAATTATTCTGGAAAAAGCAGAAGTGGAAGGCCGCATAGCACAGTCGCCTTCAGATCAGAATAATAAAAAAGCCCACCAGGAAGCAGCACGAAAGCTGGTTGCACAGGCCAGAGATATATTTCAGAAGGCCTATAATCTGCACGAAAAGACCTGGAAATCATTTCCCGCAACTTTCATCGACAAACAGAAAGAACCGGAAAAATATGCAGCCCGGGCTAAAGCTGAAATCCAATACATGAGTGCCCAGCTGGATCTGGCGCAATGTACTTATGCAGAGGCACAGACCTACGATCCCGGCAGTGCTGATTTTAATCGGCTTCTGAACAAAGCTTCGGAAGAGTATGCCAAAATTCATGAACGCTATCGCAGCCAGGTGGGGGGGTTGTATGCCCGTATGTGGCAGGGGAAATGTTTTGAAGAACAGGGTGAACTGGGAAAAGCTGTGGGGATCTACGATGAATTATTGGGGCACCCCGGTAAGTCTCCGGCCATGAAAGGTTTGAAAGATAACTGTCTGCAGTTTCGATTGATCTGCCTGAATGACGATAAGAGAAAAGATTATCAGCTGGTCATTAAAGAAGCCGAACAATGGCTGAAAGAAAATCGCTCCCGCAGTCGCACTGCTATTGGACAGGGGATTACCTGGGAGCTGGCGCGTGCTCAGGAAGCACTGGCAAATCAGGAAGGTACGAAGAAAGGAGATCAGGATCGGATTCTCAGGCAGGCCCTGGCGAGTGCCCGGTTTGTGAATGCGTTCCGGGGTAAATATCGAGATGTTTCCCGGCTGATGGTGGGTCGAATCACTGCAAAGATACAAGGGAATACCGGCGGAGATCCTGAGGATTTTGCGACTGCATATGGCTTGGGTCAGGACCGCAATAAGCAGGTCAAAACCTTAAAAGACAAACTGGCAGCAGCCAAGTCGGCAGCGGATAAAAAGAAAGCACAGGTCGAACTGACTCAGTACATGGAAGAGACAGCTCGTATTCTGAGAATTGCCTTGAAACTGGCGGATAATAAAACTGATCCTAAAGAACTGGATCATGCCCGTTTTCTGTTGAGTTATACCTATTACAATCTCAGACGCAGTTATGAATGTGCAATTCTGGCAGAGTTTGTTGCGAAGAGTGATGATAAAGTCAATGGCGGTATGTCACTGGATGCAGCTTACCTGGCTTTGGCTGGTTATCTGCAGGCTTATAACGATTCCCCCAAGAATCTGCGTTACGTAGACAATCAACATATGGAGGCGATTTGTAACCTGATTACCAGTAGATGGCCAGAAAGTAGCCGTGCAAATGATGCCCGAATCCAGCTGGGTAATATTTACAGTTCAACCGAACGGCCAGCCGAAGCGGCGAAATGGTTTTCACAGGTTCCCCCCGCCGCGCCGCAATACACGGAAGCCCAGATCAGCGCGGGACAGGCATACTGGAACAGCTATCTGACTGCGATGTCGCGTCGTTCCGAAACGAAACCGGAGAATGCAAAGCAGTGGTCAGAATTAGCCGAGAAGCATCTTCGCACTGGAATTGCGGCGACATTGAAGTCACTCCCTCCGGAAGCAAAGACTCCTGCAAATTTAACCGCCGCAAAAACATCACTGGCACAGATTGCTTTGAATAACGGTAAATACCAGGAAGCGATTGATATCCTGGCGAAAGAACCACACTCGGTTCTGAAAGCCATTCATGTCGCGAAAGGGACAAAACGGCCTGCGAAAGGCGTGCAAAGCAGCGAGTTTGCGAATCTGGTCTACCAGTTGCAACTCCGTGGCTATATTGGTCTGCAGCAAATTGATCTGGCGCGCAAAGCAATGAAAGAACTGGAAGAATCCGCCTCAGGATCTGGTGGCGAATCGATCACGGAAATGTACCGTCAGCTGGGTGAGAAAATTACCGAAGAGATCGAACGTCTGAAAGCAGCCGGTGACACCCAGCGAATTAACGATGTCCGAAAATCGCTGGAAACATTCCTGACAGATATCTTTAAACGTAAAGATCAGACTTATGGATCACTCGTCTGGATTGGTGAAACTTATTACGGCATGGGGCAGGGGGCCAGTGAAGACCCGACTGTGGCCCGTGGCTATTATGATAAAGCTGCTGCCGCTTTCGAAGAAATCCTGAAACGTCAGGCGGCGACCGGCGATTTTATCCCAGGCAATTTTCAAGTAGGGATTACCCTGCGTCTGGTGAACTGTAAGCGGGAACAGGGGGAATTCGAAGCTGCTTTAAAACTGCTCGCCCCGGTACTGAAGGAAAAAGATAAATCACCTGAAGTGCAGTTTGAAGCTGCTAGTCTCCTGCAGACCTGGGCCTCAAGCGGTCAAGGCGATAATAATGAAAAATACCTGGATGCCATCAATGGGCTGGAGCTGGAGAACGGGGCTGTGATTCGTGGCTGGAATTATCTGGCTCGAATTCTACAGAATTCGATGGTATCGACGGGGCGTGAAGACCTGAAGAAAATGTATCATGATGCTCAGTACAATAAAGTAGAATCATTCCGAAACTATGCGATCGCCGTCAACGATGCCGATAAGCTGGAACGCGCTAAATCCGAGATTAATGTATTCGGTCAGCTCAATGTAGACCTGCCAGATGATGTCTGGGAGCGGTTTAACCAGCTGTATCGACAGACTCAGATTGATTTGGGAGAAGATCCACAGGACCTGGCGCGACGCGTCAGTAGTAGTGATTCGATGGCAGCGAATGATTCAACTTCACTTAAGACGGAAACACCGACGGATACTCGACAGAAGGTTGCACAGCAGTCGACAGAACAGGCTGCAGGGGGATCCAATACGATGATCATCGTATTGGTTCTGCTGGTGGGAGTTGGCGGCGCCGTCGCGTTCTACTTCTTTGGATTAAAGCCCGGCAAGAAGGCGACACGACCCTCATATCAGTTAGCGACGAATGTGACAATGCCTTCCGATATTCCCGCTCCTGCTCCCCCGAGCCCTAAAGCAAGTCGAGCTGCACAGTCAAAGTCATCTCAGCCTGACGTTTCTGTCGGGAAACCACGCAGCAAGGCAGAACCTGATAAATCCAAAACCAGACAGCCGACTGAGAAAACTGATTCCACTAAGAGTGATTCTGATAATGAAAAACGTAAGCTGACACCGGAACAAATTGCTGCCCGCAAAGCAAAGCTGGCACAAATGTCGCCTGAAGAAATTGCAGCCCGGAAAGCGGCTATTGCCAAGAAAAAGGCGGCTCAGGCAAAACAACAGAAACAGTCACGACCTCGTCCCGAAAGTGAATCTCAGGACAGCTGAATTTTTAGCTGGCTCGATTACTGCAGAGATATCTACCCGTGATGAGACATCAATTATCGTTGAGGAGCAATGAACTCATGAAACGTTCGATCTGGTCAAGTTTGATTCTGCTGGCAGGAATGTCAATTCTGACGGTGTCCGATGCTAGTGCTGCAGATACGATTTATCAATATAATGGCAGTAGCCCGTTGGTGGGAGATGTCAGCGGTTACACGAAGACTGAACTGACTTTAAAACGCGGAGCAACCGAGGTCAAAATACCGGCCAATGAAATTGAACGCGTTCGCTGGGAGGGTGAGCCTCCTCAGTTGAATATTGCCCGCAATCAGGAACAGAACGGTAATTATGCAGCCGCTCTGGAAGAATATAAAAAAGCTGAAGGTTCAGCGAGCCCGAACCTGAAAAAGAGTCTGCAGTACATGATTGCCCGTACCACCGCCCGCAGTGCAAAATCGAATCCTGCTGCTCTGGATAATGCCATTAAGCTGCTGGATGATTTTGTCAAAGCGAACGGAGATCACTTCAGTTATTACCCGGCGATGAAACTGCTGGGGGAATCCTATCTGGCGAAAAAAGACTATGCGTCCGCGAATTCGGCGTTTGGCACGGTTGAGCGATCACCCTGGAAGGATTACCAGATGGACGCCAAGAATATGAAAGCCCGGGTCTTACTGGCCCAGGGAAATACGAAAGGAGCTCTGGCAGCTTTCGAAACCGTTGCCAAGATGGAAGGCAAGACACCAGCCGAACTGACCAGTAAACATGCTGCCCAGTTGGGAAGTGCCATCTGTCTGGAGAAAGATGGTAAACCTCAGGATGCCGTCAAAGTTCTGGATGAGATTATCAAAAATGTGAGTTCCCAGCAGAGCAGTCTGCTGGCGGAAGCGTATTTGAAAAAAGGGGACTGCTACCAGGCATTAGGTGAATCGAAAGAGGCTCTGATTGCCTATCTGCATGTTGATGTTCTGTTTCCTACAGAACCCGCTGTGCATGCTGAGGCTTTATATCACCTTTCGACACTTTGGGGAAAAGTTCAGCAACCAGAGCGGGGTGCCGAGGCCCGAGCCGTATTGCAGCAGCAGTATCCTGACAGTGAATGGACGCAAAAAGCCACTAAAAGCTGATAAATTGACGTGAAAGTCAGATTGCTGGCAAGATTCGTCAGGTCTTCCCTTTACAATGCAATTTCTGCCTATAAATAATAGCACACTTGTATTTAAGACACTTTCAGTCCTATAGCAAGATATCCACGATTAACACTCCTTTCAGTAGACCGGAGAACACAACGATGATGACGGGGAATTCCTTGGAACGGAATCAGACTTCACTGGCTTTTCGTAGCCTGAGCATATTATTACTTCTGGGTGTCGTTCTGACACCGTTTGGTCTGACAGCGAACAGTTGGGCCTTTCAGGATGAAGCGGCACCTGCTGCGGGAGAAGCACCAGCTGCAAGTGAAGCGGCTCCGGCTGCTGAACCAGCGGCTGAGGCACCTGCTGCCGGTGGCAATGAAGCTCCTGCAGCCGCCCCTGCCGGAAATGCGGCACCGGCTACGCAGGAAAGTTTCCTGTCCTGGATGATTCGGGCATCAGGATTTTTTGGTTTTATCCTGCTGCTGCTATCCTTCCTGATGGTAGCCTTGATCATGGCGAATGTGCTTTCCATCCGACGGGACAACCTCATGCCCCCAGAATTGATTGGTGCCTTCGAAGAAAAAATAAATAACAAGGATTACCAGGGTGCCTATGAGCTGGCAAAAAGTGATGATTCTTTTGCCGCGCGAGTTCTGGCTGCGGGCCTGAGTAAGCTGAACCAGGGTTATTCTGAGGCAGTTGAAGGCATGCAGGAAGTCGGTGAAGACGAAAACATGGCCATGGAACACAAATTGAGTTACCTGGCTCTAATTGGTGCGATTGCTCCGATGATCGGGCTGATGGGGACTGTTTATGGTATGATTTTGAGTTTCCAGACGATTGCCAACTCAGCGACTTCGCCTAAGCCATCTGAGCTGGCAGATGGTATTTCCACTGCGTTGTTTACGACTCTCGAAGGTTTGACCGTGGCGATTCCCGCGATGATTTTCTACAGCCTGCTGCGAAACCGGGTCGCCCGTTTTTCACTGGAAGTGGGCATGATCAGCGAAAGCCTGATGAACCGCTTCTCCTCCAGCAGTAAATAATGGTGACGTCGATCAAACAGACAGGATGCGTTTGCATCCTGTCAAACCCTGATTGAGTAAAGAGTGATTCAATGAAAATTAAAACCAAAAAGCCGGCAGTGGCTGACGTTGATATGACGCCGATGATCGACATCGTTTTCCAGCTGATCGCGTTTTTCATGGTGATTACCAACTTCGAGCAGATTCAGGCAGATGAACGAGTGAAGCTGCCTTCGGATTCTCTGGCAAAACCTCCAGAGGTCAAAGCCGCGGACGAGTTGGTATTAAACATCGGTTTCGATCGAAATACTGAGGGAGAGATTACGGATCCCCAGGCGTATATATTTTATAATGGTGAGCAGATTCCCGTGCTGAAGTTCGGACCTAAGTTTGAGCAGGAAGCTCGTATTTATAAGCAGAAAAATCAGGATCCCAAAGATGTGCCTGTGATTCTGAGAGCCGATGCGCTGGTTGCGACAGGTCTGATTCAGGACCTGATTAAACTGGCGCAGGAAAACGGCTTCACCAAGTTTGCCTTCAAAGCAACTCAAAAAATCGAATGACAACCCAGAGAGAATTACTGTTTACTAAACAGTTTTTAATTTGTCAGGATCAATTCCTATGAAGTTACGCAGTTCAGGTCGAGAAGCAGAAAAGATCGAGCCCCAGATGGCGCCGATGATCGATGTGGTGTTTCAGCTTCTGATCTTCTTTATGTTAACGCTGAATATCGTGGAGCCGGAAGGCGACTTTAATGTCAACATGCCAATTACGGACAGCAAAGAAGCTGCGGAGGAACCTGTCCTGCAGACTGATATTAAAGTCAGGCTGGTGGCGAATGAAGATGGATCCCTGAATACGATTCGGGTGGGTCAAAACAATCTGGGTAACGGTCCCAATGTATTCGCCGGCCTGAATAATGAGATTCTGTTAGCTATCATTAAACCGGGGAGCGCGATTTCCAAAGATATGGAAGTCGAGCTGGAAGCCGATTACAACTTGCATTACGAGTATACCCTGAAAGCAGTGAGTGCCTGTACCGGACGCCTGGATCCTTCCGGGAAACATATCGTACGTTACATTGAAAAGATCAAGTTTGCACCACCGGTGGGTGGCCCAAATGCGGGCGGTTAATGGTTAAATAAGAAGAAGACATTCGAACAGCTCACAGATAGTCCTGTCTGTGGGCTGTTTTCGTTTCGTAAATCAAGTAAAAATATTGACAGATCTCGCGTTCAGATGCCTGCTGAATGTTTGTGAAATTCATGTCAGAATCAATGGTTCTGGTTTCCTTTTCAGTAGCAACCGCATATTTGTTCGGCTATAGTGTACGATGATCCTTTGCCTGATGAGGGTATCAAGGTTTTTAATAACAGCTTTGTATTTCACGGTTTATCAGACCGAAAACAACAGCTGATGTCTGTTGTGTGTTTGGGAGATCACACAATGATTTTGTTTCCTCACACTCTATAAATCAGCAGGAGTGAAAGTCGGTCATTATAATAAAGATTCAGTGAAGGAGCAGACGAGGTCCCGAATTGAAATCTGGCTGTCTGTCACACTTGATAATATTTATAGAGAGAACGAAGTGCTGTCTGGAGAGATGAATCACTCTGGATCAGGACTGTTCACAAGGCTGAATGCAGCGCGGGAATAGCCCGTTTTGCAGAGTAGCTGATTGAGCAAAAATCAAAATCATTCCCAATCTCTCTGGATGTCTGAGACTTAATTTCCGGAGAACAGGGATATTACTGGATCAGATTCAAGCGATTGAAATCGACCTGAATCACCTGTTTTTACGATGAGTTTCAGCATGCGAGAATCGATGGGAACAAGTAACTAGAATCTTGCCTTAGACTTAAAGTGACTCATTTGTAATGTTGTTAATCAGTATTCGTGTGCTCTACGCATTTGTTTGCGCTGGTGCCATCGCCACCTTTGTCAGTTCTAACCCGCCCAGCCCCGTCGATCAGTCTCCACTGCTCGCGTTTGTTCTGCTGATGATTCTGACACAGGCAGTCACCTGCCTGGACCTGCTCATCGGTCGCAAACGGATCGAAGTAATCTCGGCCATTTATTTTGGCCTGCTGGTTGGTGTGTTGCTGAGTTTTTTGCTGAAACAAGCCTTAAATCCAGTGATTTCCAAGACACCTTGGGGTGAGGGAGTGGTCATGATCACGACCCTGACCTTGCCTTATCTTTGTATATCTTTTCTGTTGCAGACCAAAGATGACTTTCGGTTTATTGTTCCTTACGTTGAGTTCTCACGAGAGCTGAAGGGGGGACGTCCCCTGGTGCTGGACAGCAGCGCTTTGATAGATGGACGAATTGCGGATGTCGTCGAGACGAAAATTCTGGATTCCGAAATGGTGGTTCCCGATTTTATTCTCAAAGAGGTTCAGGATATCGCCGACAGCAGTGATAAAGTTCGTCGTGTGCGAGGCCGTCGTGGACTGGATATTCTCTCGACTCTGCAGAATAATCCGACCGTTGATATCTCTATGTACGAAGCCAAAGAGACCGACAAGGAAAAAGGATTAACAGTCGATCAGCGTCTGGTGGTTGCCGCAAAAAAACTGGGTGGTAAGGTCGTTACTAACGACTTTAATCTGAATAAGGTTGCCAGCGTGCAGGGGGTCGATGTGATCAACCTGAACGATGTCGCCAATTCATTAAAACCACGCTACCTGCCTGGTGAACACATCCAGTTAAAGATCATCAAAGAAGGAGAATCGCAGGCCCAGGGAGTGGGATACCTGGATGATGGTACAATGGTGGTTTGTGAACAGGCCAATCATCTTGTCGGACGTGATGTGGATGCTGTAGTTACCAGTGTTCTACAGAGTAGTGCAGGTCGCATGATATTCGGTCGGGTGACTGAAAATCGTTGAGACAGGCATGTCTCTTCCGGCGGAAAATGGAGCGCGATCATGAGTAACCGGAAAGTAAGTCATATTGGAGTTGCCGTTGTGGAATATCAGCGGCGATTCCTCGTGGGAATTCGAAATGGAGATTCGCCTCTGGCAGGCTATCATGAGTTTCCTGGTGGAAAATGCCATACGGGGGAGCCATCATCTGCCTGCGCCGCCAGAGAATGCAGGGAAGAGGCCGGTCTGGAAGTAATACCGGTCCATAACCTGCTTTCGGTTCAGCATAGTTACGACCATGCAGAATTGGATCTGGATTTCTGGCTCTGTCGGCCCGCAGATGCTTCGGATGAGCTATTCAAACAGACGCTGCATGGATTTCACTGGATACCAGCCGCGGAACTGCCTGAGTTGAGTTTTCCAGCGGCGAACTCCGCAATTGTTGAGCTGCTGGTAAAACAATATGCTTCCGAATAAACCTGCGTTTGAGAGATGCTTTTCTATATAGAAACTGTAGATGCCGGCACGCGGGAAAATACATCAATTGATTTTGATGTGATTTGACTTTCTTCCGGCGTGACCTAGACTTCACCAACATATCGCGTGACTGTTTCCACATCTCAACAGAATGCATTAACAGGTTTTCAGGGCATGGGCTATTCAATCACTCAGGCGACCCCGAGTGACGATCAGGGAGAACTGATTTCTCTGATTAATCGGAATTTTAATAAAACCAATACCCAATGGTTTAACTGGTCTCATCATCAAAACCCATTCGGTGAGAACTATTGCTGGCTCGCGCATGAAGCATCAGAGGGAAAGCTGATTGGTTCGACAGGTTTATTAACACGTCGAATGTGTTGTGACGGGAAACCATTTGCTGTAGGTCAGGCAGAATCGATAAATATCGACGAAGAACACCGGTCAGCTCAGGCTGCTTTAAAATTACAACGGGCCCTCATCGCCCACCTGCCTAATACCGATTTCAGTTTTGTGTATGGCATGACCGATACCGCGACTGCCGTATTCAAACGCTGTCGCTATCAACAGGTGGGAACATTCCAGCACTGGGTCAAACCCCTGCAGACGGAATACAAATTCAAAGACCGAATCTCATCGCCACTAGTCAGAAAGGGCGTTGCCGGTCTGGCCGATCTGGGCTTGCGTCTCTTTTCACAGGAGACGCGAACGTTTTTACCTCATCAAAACAAAATCAATTATGATGCCCCGATTGACGAACGCTTTGAAGCTCTGTTTCGAGAGCATTCTGGAGGCCTGGTGATGGTCGAGCGGACGCGTGAATTTCTGGAATGGCGTTTTCGACAGGAACCGAGTACCCGTTTCCAGATCATGACGCTGGAAGATCGCAACCAGCGACTGCTGGGGTATATGGTGTTTGTGCTGGGAGAGACGGGACGCAGTGGCGATTATGCTGCGGGCATTCAGGATATTTTCTATCGTGATTTGAAATCATTTCGACTAATGATGACCGCCTTTAGTGGTTATTGCCGTCAGATAGGTATGGAAACGATCGTGGTGAACTACTTTGGTCGCCAGGAAGTATCGAAGCTGCTGGCCCGCTTTGGATTTTTTCAGAGGCACTCACAAACGAATGTGTTTGTGTATGCCAATCCGGAATGTCAGGATTTCCCACTCCAGCCCCTCCTCGATCCTAATCGCTGGCATTTGACGAATGCCGAGCTGCTTTCCTGAACAGGCCGTATGCCTGAGGTTCCCCCCCCCCAGCGGTTAGTGTGCATCACGCTGTTGCCGATGCAGTTCTCGGGCAATTAACTCTGCCGCCGCCGCAGATCCGGTATTGAAATTCGCGGTTGCAAGGCTGGGAATTCCATACCCGTGCCCTTTAAGGGGATTAAACCAGATTTCACGTCCGGTAATGGGATCCAGGCAGTAGGTATATCCATCGATTGAGACGAAGAGCTGTTCTTCATCCACGAGAATCGCGAGATAATTGGAACGACCTTTAGGGGATTTCCAGGACCAGAGCAGGGTACCTGTATCACGGTTGAGCGCGACGACTCTCGAATTGAAACTGACGAATAACAGGTCCGTGATGTCCAGTTCGTTCGCTGGCTGAGCTGAACGCTCAACATACTCATTTTCATCCAGGAAACCGCCGCTCATGAGTAACCGCCTGGTTTGGACTTTAGTGTAAAATGGAAGGTGCCTGTGGCAACACTACGCGGCAGCAGGCAGGGTTATGAGCCTTATTTAATAGGCCGAATCACAGGTTTACCGGCTGTTTTTTCTTCGTCCAGTTTTCCAGGTCCGAGTGAGGGGTCGATCGCAACAGCGCGTTCATAGTCTTCCGCTGCTTTTTTGTGTTCGCCACGTTCTTTGAATGATTTGGAACGCATCAGATAGGCTTTGGCAACGATTTCATCAATCCGCTTTGCACGTTCGAAGTCCCGCAGTGCGTGTTCCACATCACCCTGTTTCATGAAGGCATCGCCGCGGACAGAATACGCTTCCGGTTGAGGTTGGATTTTGATGGCCCGGGAACACTCCTGGATGCAGCGATCCAGCTTGTTTTCCTCTAAATACAGCGCGCCGCGAATATAATAACCGCGGCCAGTGTCCTGTGTGAGTTCGACGATTTTTGCATAATCCTTCATCGCCATTTCACGCATTTCAGATGCCAGATAAAACTGAGCACGTTCCAGGATCAACTCGGTATCATCGGGTGTTTTGGCAAGTCGTTCATTCAGGCCGGCCAGCTTTTGCAGCCAGATGATTTTTTCTTCATCCGCTTTCTGTTTTTCAGGCTGTTCAGCCAGCTGATAGACGACCATTCGCTGCCGGTAAAATTTCAGACTGCCCGGACTGAGTTCGATGGCTTTGGTAAAATCAGCAATGGCTTTGTCATACTCTTTGCGTTTCTGCCAGACCAGTCCCCGGTTATCATAGGCATTCAGATATTTGGGGTTTTTCTGCAGTACTTTGTTCAAAACCTCTATTGCTTTGTCCATTTCATTCAAATTCATTAATGCGAATCCGAGGTTATTCATCGCATCAATACTATCAGGTTTGATTTCCAGAACCCGTTCAAAATCTGCGCGGGCTTCTTTAAGTTTGCCTGTCGTAGCAAACAGGAGACCCCGATTGTTTAACGCCTGCTGGCTGTCGGGCTTGCACTCGATAACTTTGGTAAAATCTTTTACAGCGAGTTCCGTACCGCCACGTGTCATGAAAAACAGGGCGCGTGTGTAGTAATACTGTGCGTTTTTCGGGCTCATCTCAATCGCTTTAGTCAGGTCGACGATGGCACTGGCGTCCTGTTTTAAATCTGCCCAGGCACTGCCCCGATGAAAGTAGTATCGGGAAACCCGGGGATTCAATTTGATCGCCATGGTTAGTTCCTGCGTCGATTCTGCCAGCTTGCCCTGTTTCTGGAATTCCATTCCACGCAGGAAGAATTCTTCCGCTTTCTGAATGGAGGCTTCATCAATGGTTGTCTGTGCATGGGCGGGCGTTGCTGGGTCCGGCTTCTGATGGGGAACCGATTCAGGTACAGCTTTTTTCAGTTTGTTTCCCACTGCAGTCTGCACTGTTGTTTTGGCAGTGTTCTCTGTGTTAACTGCTTTCTGTGAAGCTGGTTGCGACTCGGAACCACATCCGCTGAAAAGCATTAAACCGACTAGCATCCCTGCAATCTGACGATTCATTTTTTGTTTCACCTACTTTGTGTATCCGCACTCTTTGCATAAAATGCAATTAATTGACCGAAGGCTTGTAAAACGACATCCAAAATCTGTCAATCCCAATTGATTTTTAACTTTTTTCATCAATGGACGTTGAGCCCGCGATCTTTTACAATCCGGGAGCCCGACAGCGGGTCGATCAGCGGTTTTATCTTACAAGGAATAAACAACTTGCAATTACCACGTAATCCAACCAGAGAAGTGAGAATTGGTACAGTCACGATTGGAAATGCTCATCCGATCGCCGTACAAAGCATGACTGCTACCAAAACCAGTAATATCGACGCGACCGTTGCCCAGATTCACTCGCTCGAACGGGCGGGGGCAGATATCGTGCGGATTGCCGTTGATAATAAGCGGGAAGCAGCTGCGTTAATCGAAATCCGCAAGCAGACAACCGTTCCGCTGACCGTCGATCTGCAGGAAAATTATCGCCTGGCGGAAGTGATTGCACCATATGTGAATAAGCTGCGATATAACCCGGGTCATCTGTATCACCATGAGCCGGAAAAAGCCTGGCAGGAAAAAGTTCGTTTCATCGCCGAAGTTGCGAAAGACAATGATTGTGCAATGCGTGTGGGGGTGAACTGCGGTTCCGTCGATCCAGCCAAGCTGGAAAAGTATGATCCGCATGATTCCATTTCGCCGATGCTGGAAAGCGCACTGGATCATTGTGAATTTCTGGAATCCATAGACTTCACACGGTTCTGTGTTTCACTGAAAGATTCTGATCCCGCGAAAGTGATTGAAGTCAACACCCGGTTTGCTGCCAAACGACCTGATATTCCGCTGCATCTGGGCGTCACGGAAGCGGGCCTGCCACCTGACGGTGTGATTAAAACCCGGATTGCATTCGAGCAGCTGGTCAGCAAAGGCATCGGTGATACCATTCGCGTTTCTCTGACCGTACCCAATGACCGCAAAGGAGAAGAGATTGCAGCCGGTCAATCAATTCTGCATGATATCGCTGCCGGTCGGGTTCGATCCGTTGTCGATTTCGACCAGAAGGGATTAAATATCATCAGCTGTCCCAGTTGTTCTCGAGTCGAGAATGAAGTCTTTGTGGATCTGGCGGGCGATGTTAAACAGATGACCGCTTATGCCAAAGATCATAAAATCACAATTGCCGTGATGGGGTGCCGAGTCAATGGTCCTGGTGAAACAGATGACGCCGACCTCGGACTCTGGTGCGGGCCGAATTACGTGAACCTGAAAAAGGGGAGTGAATCTCTGGGCCGCTATTCTTATGATGATATACTGCCTCGACTCAAAGGCGAACTGGACGCTCTGATTGAACAGCAGTCGGCTAAGATTTAGTCAGCTGTTTGTGGCGCTCTTTCAATTTTCCGAATTCACTTCTCCAAAAAGGCACGGATGTAAGTCATGGCCAATTCAAGTTCATCAGTCGATCTGACCACAGCAACCATCCTGATTTTTGGTGCATCCGGCGATCTGACGGCACGTAAACTGATCCCTGCGTTGTATGACCTCTGGAGCGAAGGTTTTCTCTCTGAAGAGCTGCCGATTATCGGGTTGGCACGTCGCTCCAAAACGGATGAGCAGTTTCGCACTGAACAGCGTGAATCAGTGGCACAGTTTACCCGTACTGGAACAGTGACCGATGAAAAATGGGCGACTTTTTCAAAACGGCTCTATTATCGCGAAGTCGATATCACAGACGAAAGTGATCATGCTTCGTTGAAATCAACAATTGAAACTGTGGAACGTGAAACGGTGGGAGATGTGATTTCCAAACGCGTCGCTTACCTGGCGACGGCACCTTCGCTCTTTTACCCCGCCGTGCAGGCACTCTCTCGCGCGAAAATGATTCCCCGCAACTCAGAAGATCAATGGTTGCGGGTTGTCATTGAAAAACCTTTTGGCCACGATCTGACATCTGCACAGAAACTGAGCCAGGAGTTGAGCGAACTATTATCAGAAGATCAGATCTATCGCATCGATCATTATCTTGGTAAAGAGACCGTTCAGAATATTCTGTTATTCCGATTGAGTAACTCGATATTTGAGCCACTGTTGAATCGCAACCATGTTGATCATGTGCAGATTACCGTAGCGGAATCTCAGGGGATCGAACACGGGCGTGGCGGTTATTATGACCGTTCCGGAGCCTTACGGGATGTGCTGCAGAATCACGTGTTGCAGTTGCTGTGTCTGATCGCCATGGAACCACCGGCGTTATTCAGTGGCGAAGAAATCCGCGATGAAAAACTCAAAGTACTCAAAACGCTTACTCCGGGTTCAAAAGGACCCATTTCGGACTGGGCTGTAGCCGGTCAGTATACCGCAGGGCAGTCGCATGATCAGGCAGTTCCCGGTTATCGGGAAGAAGAACGGGTGCCTGCTAACTCAAATCGTGAAACATTTGTGGCGATGGAAGTCCTGGTGGAAAACTGGCGCTGGGAAGGAGTCCCCTTTTATCTGCGAACGGGAAAACGCCTGCCTGAGCGTGTGAGTGAAATTGCGATTCAGTTCAAACATCCCCCGATGAATCTGTTTACGACGGTGGAATGCGACGGCGATATCTGTTCGATGGTGGAACGCAAACCGAATGAGTTGATCTTCCGCATCCAGCCTAAAGAATCAATCTCGATGAAATTTTCGACGAAGCGACCTGGAATGCAGTATCAGATCCAGCCAGTCACGATGGATTTCGCGTTTGAAGACGCATATCACACGAGTCTGCCTGAAGCCTACGAACGATTACTGATGGATGTTCTGCGCGGCGATTCGACGTTGTTTACCCGCAGTGACGAGCTGGAAGCCGCCTGGAAATTCGTAACTCCCGTGCTGGAGCAATGGGAGCGGCCCGAGCATACGCCAGAACCATATTACGCCGGAACCTGGGGACCCGCAGGTGCGATCAATCTATTGGAGAAATCGAAGCGGCGCTGGCGGACTCCTTCCACCAGTAAAAAACTGTAATCAGATTTGTTACGCCATTAACATAACTGTTCAATCTGATTGATCTGGTTTTTGCTGGAAGCGGTTTCTGATTAAAAGCAGCGGCTTGCTTACGATCAGAAACAAGGAAATCCCCAACAGCGCACCTGTCGTATCAGCGATCCAGTCTTTGATACTCGGTTCGCGTTGTATAATGGGAATGCCCTGAAGGAGTTCGTCTAGCACACCAAACAGGCTCACCCCGACAAAAATCACTAACAGACGTTTGACTGTCAGCCTGTCCCACTTCAGTGACAGCCACCAAGTCAGTAGAAACGCCAGCCCCGCATATGCAATAAAATGCAGAGGCACATCGGTCCCCTGTGGGATGGTTCCCTTCTTAAGTGGAACATGAGTCGCTGTGAACAGTGTTATCCAGTATAGAATCAGTCCGCTGCGTATCAGTAGTTGATAACGATTCATAACATCCCTGAAAACTGGTCTGACTTACGGTAATGCCAAGCGTCATGATCTCGATTTATACCGGGTATGGTGCTTTCAGCCGGGCAGCCGGATGTGATTCCAGATAGCTGGCAATGCGGTCCGTTCGAGAGAGTGCTTCAGGAATAAAATCGATCGCCTGTTCCAGTCGATCATTCGGTTCGGCACAGCTGAACCGCAAAAATCCCTGTCCGGCTTCTCCGAAACATTCTCCACCCAGGCAGGCAATTCCAAAATCATCGTCGGCACCTTCCAGCAGGTATAACGCCAGGCCATGACTGGTAATCCCGAGTTGATTGCAGACCGGAGCAACATTCACGAAAACGTAAAACGTGGCATGTGGATCGAGCGCGTGGAAGTTTTCGATGGCGTTCAGCTTGTTCGTCAGCAGTACCACTTTCTCACGGAATTTCAGCATGACTTCGTCCCGCTCGACTGAATCACAGTTGAGTGCAGCAGCGCCAGCCAGCTGGACGATCGGAGGTGTACAGGAGAGTGTTGTATTCACCATTTTCCCGATTGAGGTCGCGACTGCTTCTGATGCCACACAGAAACCCAGCCGCCAGCCACTCATGCTGTAGGATTTACTGAAAGTGTATGCAGAAACGCATTGATCCATCATACCCGGTTGTGCGAGGATCGAATGATGTTTACCCTGCCAGACCATGTGGCAGTAAGGTTCGTCGCTGAAGACAGCAATGTTTTTTCCGCGAATCAGGTCGGCAATCGCTTTCAGATCCTCTTCCGGAATGACGCCACCAGTGGGATTATGGGGAGAGTTCAGGAAGATGGCTTTGGGAGAAGGGTCCTCTGCCAGAAACTTTTTGATGTCGGCGAGATCAGGTCGGAATTCATTTGACTGTTTCAGGTCAGACAGCACCATGCGGGCGCCGCGGCGTTGAATGTTCGGCAGATACGTGGGGAAATACGGGCTGAAAACCAGTACGCCATCTCCGGGGTTTAAGAATGCTTCACAGAAGAACTGCTCGAATACTTTGGCTCCGGGACCCACTACGATGTTTTCCGGTTTTGCGTCGACATTGAATTCCCGGGAGACAAAATCTGCGGCAGCCTTGCGAAACTCAGGAATACCCGGTGATGCACAATAGTGTGACTGGTTGTTCTGGATGGCTTCAATCCCGGTGGATTTGGCAGAAGCAGTACTGTCAAACGGACTGTCGCCGACTTCGAGTTCGACGACATCTTTACCTTCCGCTTTAAGCTGTTTGGCAACGGCCAGAACGCTGAACGCGGTTTCTACGGTAAGAGACTGAGCGAAATCACTTAATGTTAGCGCCACGAAGGTATCCCCTTTGAGTTTGAAGTTATTCCAGAAGCATTCTCAATATGAACTATTGTCTTATCAGACCTGGATTGACACGTTGGCTGAAATGGTCTGCACGCTGGTTGGCGTGCTCGCCTGACATTGATCACCTGTTAATTCAGAATTGATGGACAACCCTTACTCTATAGCGGGAAACTGGTTTTTGAAACTGGACCGGCCCCGATTCTGTAAAACTCACTTTATTTCGTTGAAATGGCCTGTGCCAGAGGACGCAGCACCTGATCAATCACATACTCGTTCAGCAGACGATCCGATTTGGCTTTCAGATCCAGCATCGTGTCTTCGAGTCTGGTCTCTGCAGACTGACTCCCATACTGTCTGAGCGTAAAAAAGACGGTAATCTGCTCGTCGGGGTACTCATCGCGTTTGACCTGGTACGCGTTGGTACGGGTTTCTATCAGCAGTCGTGCCTGGCAGCGACAGGAATCATCCAGACTCAGAGTGATCGAAGGTTCGTAGTTGAGAGTCTGTGAACCGGGAATCTGCAGCAGGCTGTCGACCGCATGATTCGCACCGAGCACTTCCGCGACCAGGGCATCGTGATTGCCTCGATAAGAAAAATCAAAACCGACGATATAATCCAGGGCTTCGCAATCCAGTGGGCTGACTGACAGCATATAGGGAACCAGTTCCAGCATCAGCCGGTTCTGTTCCAGACAGTCTTCGGGATCTTTGGGATTTAAATAGCCACTGCAGATCCGCTGCGTCTCCAGTGACATCCAGCGCTGCTGCCCAACTTCTTCTTTATCTTCCTCCAGGATGAATCCGCTTTCGCCGCGATTGTAGAAATTACGCATGCTGGGAAATGATTTCTGGACCCGTTCAAAGAAATTCAGAACTGTATCCCGGGCGGAAGGCAGTGTCATTTCAGTGCACAGGTTTAAGTTGATGAAATAATCATCAGACAGCATGCTGTATGGGTGCATAATCGCTCGATCGTCATATAATTGAGACTGATGACTCCTGGCAGGAGTTGTCAGTCGAGGCTCGTTAGTGAAACTTATTCTATCGGAGAAATTGAGATGGGTCAAAGAACTGTTTCTGTAAACAGGGCTGTTCCTGAAACAGAACATTTAACCACTTCTTCTTCCGAAATACCTTCTAGCTGGTCGCTGTTTCAGACGGAAATTGGCTGGTGTGGTCTGCAGGGGAAGGGGGACACTGTAGAACGATTTCTGATGGGCCTGCCTACTCGCAATGATCTGATGCGTGCTATCAATACAGAGACTGCTGTAAAAGGACCATCTTCTGCGAATATAGTTAACGAGTCGAACTGGTATGCGGAACTGCAGGAGCGGTTGCAGGATTATTTTCAGGGTGCACATGTGGAATTCCAGGATGTGAAGCTGAAATTGAGTAAGATGACTCCGTTTCAATCACGCGTGATTCATGCTCTGCAGGAGATTGGTTATGGCGAACAGATTTCTTACGGAGAACTGGCCGAGAAAGCCGGTTCGCCGCGTGCAGCGCGTGCGGTAGGTACCGTGATGGCTTCGAATCGAATTCCAATTCTGATTCCCTGTCATCGTGTGATCGCATCTGGAGGGAAGCTGGGTGGCTTTTCAGCACCACAGGGGACATCGCTCAAAGAACATCTGTTAATGCTGGAAACGCGGGCGTTGCTCTGATGGCAGTCAGCTTAGAGCCAAACCACTTATGCCGACTTGCGAGTTGCTGGTTCTGGTGCAGTGTGAGTCGCAGTGGATGATGTACGTCGTCTGCGTGTTTGAGACTGCTGTTGTTCCAGCATCGCCTGTTCAAACATAAAAATGCGTTTGCCCAGACGATCAATCCGGCGGCTGACGGAACTGGTTGTCTGTTCCATGCCGGCAGAGACGAGCGTGATGACTCCCAGGAACAGCAGCATCTGTCCTGCCGTACTGATGAGCCAGCCTGTTGATGCATAGTTAGCAGGTCCGCCATAATAACCCCACAAGACGAGTGTTGTGCCGATTGTCAAGACGGCAACGCCACCATACGCCATCAACTGTCCCACCAGACCCAGCCAGTTGGGTTTCTGATCGTCTTCTTCGATCAAATCCTGAATATCACGATACTCAGAATGCAATCGAGGGACAATTGCTTCTTCAAAGTCATCCACATGTTCCGGTTCGTGCTCTTCATAAGCATAAGTCTGTTCAATGGTAATATCGGGATCCAGATTTGAATCACCAGTCTGCAGGGAAGGTGCAGGTTCCGGTACAGATTTCTTTGCGGGTTGTGAATAGGGTTCTGCACGCTGTGGTTCAGGTTGTTCAAACAGCGAAGCGGTACTTTGTGCGCGAGATTCGGATCGGGTTAAGGGACCATACGGGTCAAGGATTTCACGATTCGACCAGCGAGCCAATAGTTCTCGGGCTTCTTTGGTTTTGTCACTGATGCGCGCAGCAGCAGTCGTTCCCAGATCACTTCCACACGTTGCGCATTGCACGCGTTTGGAATCTGACGAAACTTCGGCAGCCACATCGGACTGGCAACTTGTGCACCACATAAGGCACCTGGTTTGTTATAACTGAAGAATTAGAGAGGACTTGAGAAATGTCTGAGTCTGCATTGAGTTGGGAGAGAGACCCTGATTATCAATACTTGGCCATTTGATGCAATACCGTTTTATCTGATGCCCTTTAGAGATCAGCTTGTCGGATTCAATTCTCATAAAATTTTGTGACTGTGAGATACACCACAGATTCCACCAATGGCAGCAGCAATACTGTGACTGTTGTGATTCATTACCCATGAATCAGTGTGTGTCAGGGAAATTGATCGAGGTTGACGAACTGAAGTTTGCAGCCCGAATTCCCTTCGTAGAAAACAGAGTGAATGTTTCAGGAGATGCAGATGAATTTGTTTCGATTTGTAATGACAGCAGCGGTTCTGGTATCCGTAGTCTGTCTCAGTGGTGCTGTGAATGCTGCAGAAAGCAGTCAGAAAAAACAGGCTCCGGTCGCCCTGAATGGGAATTGTGCCGTCTGCCTGTTGAATGGCAAGAAAGTCGTTGCCGGAAAGCCCGAGTTTGCTGTTGTCTATGATGGTCAGACTTATCTGTTTCCCTCAGAGGAAGTAAAACAGAAATTTGAAGCGGCACCGGAAAAATATGTTCCCGCGTTAAAGGGAGATTGCACTGTCTGCTTTGCTCATCATGATGGCTTGCGGAACCCGGGCAAGATTGATCATGTCAGTTTTTACGAGGGACGTGTATTCCTGTTTCCGAACGAGAGCATCAAAGCTGTCTTTGATAAATCACCTACAGAATACGCAGATGTTGACCTGGCCTTTGACGGGAAATGTATTGTCTGTAAAGTCGATGGCGGTAAAGACGTGCCCGGTAAACCGGAGTTCACGGCTATCTACCAGGGACTGAAGTATCAGTTCCCCAGTCAGGCCGTGATGCAGAAATTTCAGAAAGATCCTGCAAAGTATGTCAGCGGCTTAACAGCAAAGCAGGCCGCTGCCAGCGGATCGCCAGCCGCTTCTGAGCTGGTTTCAATCAGCGGGACCACGGGCTGCGCCGCCTGTGAATACGGAGTCCATCCCAGGCAGGATCCGGATGAATTAGGTCTGGCTGTTAAAAGCGACGACGGAAAAATTTATGTGATTGAGGGCGCACATGCTTCACACCCTGATTTATATAAAGGGCGTTTTCAGAGCCAGAAAGTCAGTGTGAAAGGCAAGCAGATTGCCCACAAAGGTAAGTTCGTCTGGCTGGAACCCCAGTCGATTGAAACCGAAAAGTAACCGGTAACAGATGCAGTAAGTAGAAAAACAGCCTGTCACGGCAGTCGGTAACAGGCTGTTGATTGAATTTGAAACGACACCTGGCAGCGTATCTGTTCCTCTCCCTTCCAACCAGAGTTGAGGATGGCTGTCAGGTGTTTTGGCATTACTTCCTGATCAGGTAGTAACCCGGGTTCGCAGTAAACTTGTCACGTTCTGCTGCTGATGTGAAGAATACGAGCCGCTCGCGATACACGCCGCCGGCGAACGGGTCTCCTTCCACAGACTGGTTGCGTTCTAATTGCGAGACGCGGCACTTACCTTCGAAGGCGGGCCAATAGTGTTCTGGTTCTGCATCAAATTTCTGCTTATGTTCTTTTGATGAGAAACAGGCCGTCTGGCCGCGATATTCGGAGGTGAATTCTGCTTTTCCGACAGTCAGTTCCTGATCGTCCAGCATACTCACCAGGCATATACCTTTGAAGGCGAACTCAGGTGCAACCTGCTTCTGGCTCATTTTCTGGATGGGTTCCTGTTTAGGGATCGGCGCTGCCTGGTCGTGATTCACCAGACAGATTTTGCTGAGATGCCCCTGCATTTCGGGGGCAGCCACGTAACCGGAAATCTTTTTCACTATTTTCAGTTCGGGTGTGATAATGACTGTGGTGGGTAGTCCGGCAACACCAATTGCTTCGACCAGTTCAGAGTTTTCGTCTGCATCCACACGAATGGGGACAAAGCATGAGTTGACGTGTTTGATGACTTTCGCGTCTTTGTATGTTTCCCTATCCATTTTGTGGCAGAAGCCACACCATGAGGCGCCGATCTGAATTAACATGGCTTTGTCTTCGGAACGGGCCTGGGTCGCGGCCTGTTTCAAATTGGTTTGCCATTTGATCTCATCTGCGTATGAGGAGACAGAGAATAAGGGAAGGGTGACTAAACTCAGTGAAAAAATGATAAAGTGCCCGGCACGCATAACTGTTCCTTATGATAAATTCCAGAGGTCCTACACGCTTTACATATCGGTAATATTTGATGGTCTGTTCAGTTTGCAGGATTATTCTGGTTCAGATTTTTGTAATTGATATGTGGTTTATGACGAATTGAGATCGCAATTTACCGATGGATATTTTGTAGTCTGTTTAAGTTCTCTGAGTTGACAGCAGGCTGTAGGGTATATCCCTCAGCGTCCCAGCGCTAACTGATTCACGGCTGGGAGTTAAGGTTCCAGTTATAATCCAGATATTTCACGCTGACCTCAGAGGTGATCAGCATGACATGCGAGGCGTCCGTCACAAACCGGGAGATATAAAGGAGTTGGTGAGATTTTTCTTGTCTAAAATCGGTTGCGAACCAATTCAATATCGAATTGAGATAAATGGTATTAGTGGAAGGGTTTACACGGAAATTGTCTGGCTGTTTAAAGGAGTCAACTGTATTTTCGGTCAGTTGAGAGCCTACTTTATCTGCCGTAGAGACTTCGTTGAGGAGTCTGGGACAACTCTTCGAAGCACAAACGATCGCAAAATGGATTCAAGGTTCATTACTCTTACGTAAGATTTCGTGTTCTATTTGGTTTAAACGATAGTTTTTTCGCCCCACAATCAGAGGCAGATCATCCCAGATATTATATCCAAACACCTCCGCAGTATGATTGCGAATGCTCGAAGTTGGATAGACCTGCAGGATTCCTTCGAGTGTCACTGCAGTGTAAGCATTAATCCAGAATGCCAGTTTCACAGATTGAGTCGTTGGCTGGTTGGGATCAGCCTGGCTCAAATGTTTCAAATAATTCTGCAGCGCCTGCCGATCTTCCAGGGTAGCTTTCCACGCCTTGTAATTGACGAGTCCCCGAACATCAACATATTTGCGTAGCAGACGATCCAGTGCACTATGATCAATTTGAGATAGCGGGATCTGTTGATTGACTGGCCAGTGTTTTTCCAAGGGTTCAGCGGCGTCAAGCTGCAGTTGTGCTGTCAGCGTGAATGATAAAATGAGAAGTATAAAGAATCTCCGAGCGGGTCTTGTTGCTTGCAGCATCGTCTTTTCCTCCGTGAAACCGAGTAGATCAATTTGTCTGAAATGAGTATCGAACTTTTCAGGAATAGAATCTGTGAGCTGGCTTACACCAGCGTACAACATGCTGGTTTCAGACGGACATCCTTGATGAAATTCCATTGATATGAGGTAGAAGAATCAGGAACTGATCATGGAAAAGAAGTTCAAATAATTATTGAAAACCAGACTCATCAGTTTAATTCTGAGTTGAAATGTGAGATAACTCACAGAATGGGTAATGAATTCTGATTAGTCTGAACTAACTCACAGTTTGATGTTACATCTTTTAGCCATATAGAAACTCCGAGGTATTCCATGAAACGTCCAGAAATGAATCGACGCGATTTTAATCGACTGACCTTTGCTGCTTTTGGGGGAGTGGTGGCAGGTTCTATGACGGGCTGCCAGCCTGCTGCACCACCTGCACCTGCAAAACCAGCCACTGATGCAGAAGCCGGTAGCACTGCTGCCGATGAACACGACGATCATGATCACGCTGCTGAAGGAGGAGCCGAGACCAGTGATAAAGATGTCAGCCTGCTGATGAAAGAACCACATGTCTGCCGCGGTTTGAATACCTGCAAAGGCAAACATGCCGGTACTGAAAATGAATGTGCCGGTCTCGGAGCTTGTGCTTCCGTTGCAGAACACAGTTGCTCGGGTGAAAACGAATGTAAAGGGCAGGGCGGCTGTGGCAGCAATCCCGGCATGAATTCGTGTAAAGGTAAAGGAGGCTGCCACATACCTCTGATGCCTGAGGCCTGGAAACTCGCACGAGCCGAATTCGAGAAAGCTATGGAAAAAGCGGGTAAGAAAGTCGGTCCTGCACCAGAACCTAAAAAAAATTAAAGAGTCATTCTTGAGACTGGGAAGTCGGGCTCCTTTTCAATCAGTTTGATGAGGAGCCCGCTTTGTGTGATGACCTGAAATAACGACACTCCTGCAAGTCCTTTTTCATCTCAAGGAACGAAAGTTGAGATCCATGCAGAATCCACGTCTGGGACATGAGAATCTGGGGCTGGGAGTTGGTCTGCGGACCGTTCACTTCTCCCATATTCTGGAACAACAGCCAGAAGTAGACTGGTTCGAGATTATTTCCGAAAACTTCATGGACTCTGCCGGCCGCCCGCGTGCCGTGCTGGAACAGATTGCGGAACGTTATCCGATCGTCATGCATGGCGTCTCACTGTCAATCGGCAGTACTGACCCGTTGAACCGTGACTATCTGAAAAAACTGAAACTGCTGGCGGAAGGTATCAATGCACGCTGGATTTCCGATCATGTCTGCTGGACCGGTGTAGCCGGCCTCAATTCACATGATCTACTCCCCATTCCCTATAGTGAAGCGACACTTTCCCATCTGGTTGAACGGATTCGAATTGTGCAGGACATCCTCGAACGACCACTGGTCCTGGAGAACCCCAGCAGCTATCTCGAATTTCAGGATTCGACAATGAGCGAGTCAGAGTTCGTCTGTCGTATGGCTGAAGAAGCAGACTGCGGTTTACTGCTGGATGTGAATAACGTCTATGTCTCCAGTGTGAATCATGAATTTGATCCGGTCGCTTATGTGGAATCCATTCCTGCAGAACGGGTTGTGCAGTGTCATCTGGCCGGACATACCAACTGTGGAACTCACCTGATTGATACCCATGACGGCCATGTGGTCGATCCGGTCTGGAATCTGTTTCGCTTACTGCACCAGCGCACCGGGGGAGTAGCAACACTCCTGGAATGGGATGCTGAGATTCCTCCGTTCCCGGTGGTACATCAGGAAGTATTAAAAGCCCGTCAGTACATGGATGAAAATCTTCCGAAGCCGAAAGAAGCTAAAGCAGAAGCAGAGACGATCCATGTTGATTCGCGGGCCATTCCGCATCCAGCATCATTTATCGTAGCGGAAGTCGAATGAACCGACAGGAACGTAAACTGGATCAGATACAGCGTTGGATGCAGACGGTGATCAGCGCGCCCGGCGGCATTGAAGCGGGAATCGCTTCGGAAGAGGCACAACGCGAGATACCGCTGACAGACGACCAGTTGGAATCGGTGATTACCCGATCCAGCCAACAGACGAGCCAGGAGCGCATCGGTATTTATGCGAATGCCTACTATGCGCGGCTGCTGGAATGTCTCAGTGAGGAATATGCAGCCCTGGTTGCTGCGATGGGGACCGCAGCCTTTGGTGCGTTCAGCATGCAATATTTACAGAAGTATCCTCCTGCCAGTTATACACTCGGGGAACTGGGGGCACGATTTCCCCGCTTTATGGAGGAGAGTCGACCAGAACCGCAGTCGAATGCAGGTACACCTGACTGGACTGATTTTCTGATCGAACTGGCGACGCTGGAACGCGTTTACAGTGAAGTTTTTGACGGCCCCGGGATCGAAAAGCAGGCACTTTTGACAGCCGAGACCTTGAATACAGTTACTCCGGAGGTGTGGCCCGATCTGGTCTTACAGTTGGCCCCCTGTTTTCGGTTACTGAAGTTGCAGTTTCCAGTTCAGGAATTCATCACCAGCACCAAACGTGGAGAGACACCTGCCATTCCGGATCCCAAGACCACCTGTCTCGCGATCACACGCCGGGATTATATTGTGCGTCGCGCTGCGATTTCCGAAGCAGAATTTTTTCTGCTCTCCCGTCTGCAGCAGGGTAAAAAAGTCGGTGAGGCAATCCACGACTTTGCTGAAGCCGGGCTCATGGAAGCAGACCAGTTGGCAGGACAGTTGCATGTCTGGTTCAAGCAATGGACTGAGTCAGCCTATTTCACAGATGTCATTCGAGCCAAGAACTGACATCCACGGTAACGCCTGACATTCCGGTTAGTTACGGCGATAGTTTCATGCCCAATGCCGCACGCTTTCGGCTGATTGAGAGACCAGGTTGAGTCCTAAATTTTGGAACTCGTTTTTTTGCTCAAAATCGTGTGTGTTGCGCAAAATGGATAAATTGGTTCAAACAGGGTGAGGTTGCGTCCCGGGTTTAGGGTAAATAAGGAGTATTTTCTAATTTCTGAGTCGTCTGATTCAAGTTTTTCTGTCGCCGATGTCGCACCGCTCAAAGCACCAGCACTCCCCGCATTGACACAAAAACGGCTCGGAATTACAGTCCCGACTTAAAGTATCTATCATCTAGATTCAAATTCTTTCGTTTCCTTTTTCAAATGAGTTGATCTGCAGGTTCGCTGTCAGGGAGGGCAGCAATATGAAGGGCATCATAATGTGTTGTGTCGCGATGCTGCCGGCCTTTGAAATCTCAGGATGCGCTCAGCGGAACTCCTTACCTCCTGTGGCGATCAATTCTCCAACACCGGCTCCCCAATACTCACCACAGGTCGCGAAACCTGTACCCGGTGCGCCGTTATTTACCACACCTCCTACAATTGCTGTTGAACCACTGGCAATCGAGCCACAAAATCCCTGGAAACCAGAGGCGGAAGTCCGCGACTGGGAGTACATTGTGATTCATCATACCGCGTCCTCAACCGGCAGTGTGGAAAGTATCCATGACTTGCACAGCAAGAAAAAAGATAAATCGGGTAATTCCTGGCTGGGCATTGGTTATCACTTTGTGATTGGTAACGGCAACGGAATGCCCGATGGCGCGATCGAATCTACGTTCCGCTGGCGCGAGCAGATGCATGGTGCCCATGCCGGAAATAACAAATATAACCAGCACGGAATTGGAATCTGTCTGGTTGGGAACTTCGAAAATGAGCCCCCCACCGATGCGCAGCTGGCTGCTGTGAAAAAACTGGTGGGTGTTCTCAAAGCGGAATACAACATTACCAGTGATCACGTACAGGGGCACCGCGATGTCAAAGCGACTGCCTGCCCGGGTAAATACTTCCCGATGAGCGAAGTGGCTTCAGCCGTTGATCTTCCCGTTTATGGTGCAACCAGCCCTGCCGGGACGAATCCTGCCTCAAAAATGGAACTGGCTTACCAGAAATAAAACTGAAACATCCCCCACATTTAAGACTACCCCCTGATTTACTCTTCGAAAGCAGACTGACAATGGATTTTACGCAGCGTCTTAAATGGATTGAACAGGTAATGAATGCCGAGCAATTGCAGTCGCCGGCTGAAAACAGAATCCTGGGTATGCAGGGCGATACGGAAACACCGTTACAACTGCCTCTCAAAAATATTTCGCTGTTTCGCCCCGAGCATTATGAGCCGGGTTATGCCTATCCCCTGGTGATCTGGCTGCACCCGGACGGGGGATCAGAGCATGATCTGCATCATATCATGCCTCAAATCAGCCTGCGAAATTATCTGGGGCTTTCCTTTCGTGCGCCTGCCATCGATCCTGCAGCACCGGAGAACGGGTATCACTGGCCCGACAGTCATCTGTTTGCCGCCCAGTTCGTGGAAAGCATTCAAAAAACAGTCCTGGAACTGCGTAAAGTACTGAATATCCATGAAGATCGAATCTATCTGGCAGGGACTGTAAATGGCTGTTCGATGGCTACAAAGCTGTTACTGAAAGCCCCCCGCTTTTTTGCCGGTGCCGCTCTGTTGAACGGAAGGTTCAGTGATAAAGATTTTCAGAAAACATCCGGTGCCAGTCTGAAGGCAAACCGGGTGCTCCTCGACCGCCGTTCCACAAATCATTCTGACAGCAAACTTTCTGCACAGTGGTTGAGCCGCATGTGGGAGACCACAGGGGCAGATATCCAAACTGTTAATTCTCTGAAAACGGAAACCACTCAAGATACAGAGTTGTTCCGCATTCTGGACCGCTGGATCATGGAAGGCATCTCGACAGCATGGCTTGTTTAAGACCGAGCCAGCGACCAATCACGGTTCTAATACAGGTGACCAGGTTGAATTACGACGATTAATCCGTTTATGCAGAAGTTTCCTGTTGTGCCGCCGCTCTCCGGGCCGATGAATACAGTGGAATCCTGTTGTTTCAGGAGTTCCATCTGTTGATATTCTAAGGGCAGTCCAGACTGGACTGATCGCTTTTTTCTACTGACTGGCAAGGAGAGAACTATGATGGTGCGGCGTCTCATGCTCGCAGGGTTGTTCCTGTTTGTGGTTGGGTTGGCCACGTCTACCTTTTCGCCTTCCGATGCTTTGGCGGCTGGTCGTGGACAACCTACTGACTGGAATCGTTTTTACCACTACCCTTATGTTTATTATCCCCAGAACTTCCAGAGACCACAGGGTAGCTACGATAACCTCTACTATCGCTATCCGGAAAACAGAAGAATTCCTGTCTACAACAAAGACTGGCATAATTTCTACCCCAGTGATCGTCCTTATCATAAAGGCAATCATTTCTTTCTGGACGTCTTTTAAGAAATACCGGCAGGCTCATTCTGCGTCTGTCTGAAATAAAGGATCTCGCATAGGATCCTTTCGGGCCTCCTGAAGGTTTACGCGCTTTGTATTCAAAAGTGTGTCTCCAATTGAGCGCTGGTTGCCTTTGTGCAACAATTCAGCCTGCGAATAATTTCGCAGGCTATTTTTATTTCCCCTTTGCTTGCCGGAAATATTCCCGATTCTCCTTTTCAGAACGCCGGGGCACTTCCTAAAATTCATTCTTTCCCTACATTCAACTTCAGGCAGGTTTCTGATTCCACTACCGGGACAGGACAAGCCAGTTGGACTCACGCCGTGTAATCTGGTTCCGTCCATGTCCAATGAAAAAACCGAAGGTGTTGTGATTCGGCTGGCTGATTTCAGCGAATCCAGTAAAGTGATCACCTGGTTTACCCGAGATTTTGGGAAGACTGCAGCGTTGGCGAAAGGTGCAAAAAGGCTGAAAAGCTCGTTTGAGGCTGCTATTGACTTGTTAGCCACATGTCGGATAGTCTTCATCCGAAAATCTTCCGGCGGGCTTGATATTTTAACCGAAGCTCAGCTGGTAAATCGTTTTCGCCCTTATCCTGGAAATCTATCCAACCTGTATGTGGGCTATTACATTGCCGAATTACTGGATGCTTTGACTGAGGAATATGATCCTCATCCGGAGCTCTACGATGCGGCTTGTGAAGTTTTACGACACTTACAGGAACACGATGATTTTCAGAAATCGTTGATAAAATTCGAGTTAACCATTTTAGAAGAAATCGGTCAGTTACCTCAGTTCGAATACTGTGCAGGATGCAGTCGAGAACTCGGGCCGTCGGAATCGTATCTGTATGATGCCGGTAATGGCGGGCTGTATTGTCAGGATTGTGAACAACAGCGACATGGCAACGTACGCGTTTCCCGTGGCACGATTACAATCTTGCAGAAGCTGTCCGACGAGAATACTTTACTTTCCCAGCGATTAAACCTATCCCTTCAGCAGCAACGAGAAATTCGACAACTACTGTCAACAACCATGTCTCATATCCTGGGACGCCGCCCCAAAATGGCGCCCTACCTTCAATTATAATCACATCAATTCCCCCGGGTGGAAGTCAGGGATGACCATGTCCACTTCAGACATACAATATCACACTTCAAACCTGCCTCGATTCATTTTGCTCACTTCAGCAATGATGGTCTGTGGCCTGGTTTCGGGTTGCGCCATGTTTGGTGATCGCGCTTCGGATTTTTCCGCGATGAAACCGCCATGGTCTAAAAAGAGCGAGACCGATAACCCTTCGATCGAGGGAGTGCGGGGCCCGATGCAGCGAATCATGCAGACCGCAATGTGGGAAAAAAAGAAAGAGTCAAATTTCTTCGAGCCCTCAGTCGGTGCCGCCGAATATCAGAAGGCAAATGCAACATTCAAAGCGCAGGATTACAAAGCAGCTGAAAAAGAATTCAAGGCGATCGTCAAAAGGTTTAAGAACGATCCTATCAAAGAAGATGCCCAGTTCATGGTGGCAGAATCTCAATTTGCACAAAAAAAATATTCCTGGGCACAAGACAGCTATGATCAGTTACTGGTCGATTTTCCCTCGACGCGCCATCTGGATCAGACAACCAAAAGAATGTTTACGATAGCCCGTTACTGGCTGCAGGAACCGACTATCGTCAAAGGGAGTGAAATCGAGCAGGTCAATCTGGAAAAACCCGGCTCTGAGACTCCGGAGATTCCCTCTGACGGCAAAGATCGAAAATCACGCTGGGCATTACTGCCGAATCTGTTTGACCGCAGCCGACCTGTGTTTGATACTGAAAACAGGGCACTGGAAGCGCTTAAATCGATCTGGTTGCACGATCCGACTGGCCCCCTTGCTGATGATTCCCTGATGCTGACCGCCAGTTACTATCTGAAAAAAGGTCGCTACATGGACGCCGACCGGACATTCAGCCTGCTGCGGGAAGAATATCCCAAAAGTCCGCATCTGAAAGATGCCTTCATGCTCGGAACACATGTGAAACTGATGTCGTATCAGGGACCCGCCTATGATGCCACCGTGTTGAAAGATGCGGGAGAACTGAAAGAGACGACACTCAGACTCTTCCCGGAAGCCCAGCAGGCCCGTCTTAAGGAAGAGCTGAAAAAAATCGAACAGGCTAAAGCGAAGCGAGAGTGGGAAACGGTGCAATACTGGATGCGTCGCAGTAAACCCAAATCGGCAGCCATTTATTGTAACCTGTTGATTGAACATTACCCCACTTCGCCGTTTGCCAATCAGGCCCGAGAGTTACTGGCAGAACTCGGGCGAGAAAACACCAGCCATCTCTGGGCGAATTATGCGACACCGAAAAAGCAGGTCACCGAACAGCCTGAACCAGCCAGATCTTTTCTGCCTGGTCTGCCTGGATTTGGAAAATCCGAACCAGCTCCTGTGAAAGCACCCGCCAACGCAGCCGAGGTACCTCGCGAACTGGAACCGCCGGGACGCTTGCAACTGGAAGGTTTTGGTGAACCGATCAGAAAGATACCCCTGGAAGAAGAGGCAGAGCCAGCTCGAATTAAACTGTAAGAGCTGTCCCTGCAGGTCAGATTCTCAGTGATCTGTTGAATAAATTTATGGAACGTTTCCTGGTTAAAATGTTATTACTGATTCTGTTGTCTTTTGATATGGCAGGCTGCGGTTACACCGTGGGTAATTCCTATCAGACAGATGTGCAGACCGTTTATGTACCCATCTTTGAAAACAAGACTTTTCGACGCGGTTTTGAATATCAGCTGACTGAAGCGGTCCAGCAAAAAATTCAGTCTCGCACTCCCTTTCATCTGGCCAAAGGGGAGGCAGCTGATACACGTTTAACCGGAACGATTAAACAAATTGATAAAAGTGTTTTAGCAACGACACAAAATAACGACCCGCGAAACCTGAATCTGAGGTTTGTGGTTGAGGTGACCTGGGAAGATATGCGGACGGGGAGGATTCTGTCACAACAGGAAGTGCCAATCTCTGCGGATGTGGTGCAACTGGTTTCACAGGCTGCGTTTGCACCCGAAGTCGGGCAATCTCTGGCGACCGCCACCCATACCGCGACCGACAGTCTGGCGAACCAGATTGTTCAATTAATGGAATCACCCTGGTAAACAAGATCACGAAATTTGGATAGTCACGATTTACGGAACCTGCTAAAATCTGGTCGCTTTTGACCGAACACCATATCTCCAATCAATCTAGCTGAAATTCACTCCCCACCTCACTCGATGAACCTGTCTTCTTCAATAGCACGGATTGCATTATCATATCGGGCCAACGCCAGTCTCACTGGCACAGAGAACTGCCAGACCTGCAATTCAGGGAAGGATTTGGATAAACAATGAAATTAAAACCTGTCTTACTTCAAAGCGCACTCGTTTTCACCTGTTGTACTGCAGCGGGCCTGCTGCTGTGCAATCAGCTTTCTCAAGCGCAGGGACAACAACCCGCTGCCAATCAGGTACCCCAGGTCGAGCAACAATTACCAGCTGCGCTGGAACAGATCCTGAAAAACTGGGAAAATGAATCAGCCAAAATTCAAAAGCTGGAAGGCAACCATCTTCGCCGCGAGTATGACGATGTATTCCAGGTCGAAAAAAAATCGGAAGGTAAATTCTATTACGAGCAGCCTGATAAAGGGCGTATCGATATCTCTGGAATGAAAATTCCAGAGGGTGCGAAAAGCGATAAACCCAATGATAAAGGTGGTTTTTATGCGCTGAAACCAGGTCAGGATGAACGCTGGATCTGTGACGGCAAACGGATTTTTTCCATTGATGAAAACGAAAAAAAATATGAAGTCTATCCCATTCCTCTGGAGCGACGTGGCGTCAATATCATGGAAGGTCCACTCCCTTTTCTGTTTGGTATGCCAGCGAAAGTTGCCAAAGAGCGTTACTTTTTGAAGCTGCTGGTCAATACGCCCGAGCAGATCATCATTGCCGCTAAACCACGTCGTAAGGCCGATGCTGCCAATTACCGTGAAGCAAAAATCAAGCTGGATCCGAAGACCTATTTACCCGCAGCCGTACAGTTGATTCATCCCAGCGGAAAGCAGTCAACCGTTTATATTTTCAGTGATGTGGTTGCCAATAAAAATCGGATCATCGACAGAATCTGGGGAACCGACCCATTTACTCCTAAACTGGCTGGGTATCGACTGGAAGGAAAAGTGGCCGCAGTACCGGAGGAGAAAAAAGTGGAACGCCCGGTGCAGCAACCTATACAACGTCCAGTTCAACAGGTTCCTGTCCAGCAAGCGACTTTCAAAGTTCCCAACATGGTCGGACACGATTTTCAATCCGCCGAAGCCTTGCTGCAAAAGATGGGTTTCCAGACTAAAGTGTGGCCCGGTGATCCTGCGGATGAGCCCAGACTGATCCATCACGTTTATCAGCAGGTCCCCGTACCAGGTGCTACTGCTAAAAAGGGTCAGACAGTTCATCTCAAACTGTATATCGATCCGAATAAAGCAAAGGATTAATCCAGAGAAGAAAATCTGGTAGATCATTCAAAGCCCCGAGGAGAAATCTCCGGGGCCTTAATTATTTCTGGCTCGCATTGCCCGCTGGATATCCATGCGGGCGGAGTCTTTCTTGAGCTTTTCGCGTTTATCGTGCAGTTTGCGGCCTTTGGCGATTCCCAGTTTGACTTTCACCAGTCCTCGAGTGAAGTACATGGTGAGCGGGACTAATGTCAGGCTGGAGTTTTCAGATCGTTCGGCGAATTTGCGGATCTCAGCTTTTTTCATCAGCAGTTTCCGTGGCCTGCGGGTCTGGTGGTTCATGGTATTGGCCTGTGGATACAGGGCGATATCAACATTGAACAGCCAGACCTCGTCATTCTGCATCCGCGCAAAACCTTCCTCGATCGAAACCTTATTGGCGCGAATGCTTTTGACTTCACTGCCGGCCAGCACAATTCCGCAGTCCAGTGTCTCCAGAATTTCGTAATTGTGCCGGGCTTTACGGTTCTGGCAAATCGTACGTGAATTCGGGTCTTCTTTCGAAGCTTTCTTTTTTCCTTTTTTACCCATTGCCAGCATCTCCGACTGCCGCAAACCAGCCTGGTTCAGCGACAGAATACTACTTGATGTTAAATCTTACTTTGAAGCGGGTGAACCCGTTCCTGATCGACACGCGTCCCTTGAAAGTGGTTCAGCGTGATCAGTATTAGTTTTTGTCGGTCCGAACCTGGACCTGCAGGGCACCCAGCATGCGGGTAATCTGTTTTTCCTTCTTGGAAATAAATGGCACATTATCCAATACGATCGCCCGGGGTTCATTGCGCGGGTGCAGCACCAGTCGCCCGGAACGCAGCAGGATATACTCAAAGATATCGCTGATTTCTTTATCGATCTTCAGGTTTGGTGCAGAAAATCGTTCCAGATCGCTCAGAAATCCATGGTGATGCAGGAGTTCGTTGCCTTTGACTTCCCAGTAATCAAAGCGGACATAAATGGCCACACAGATAAAGATGAGCCCCAGAATGCTGGAAAACAGCCAGTACATCTGAGAGTTTGCCCAAGGGCGTAAACCTTTCAGCATGTTGGTCAGGGGAGGAATAATCCCCGGATTAAATCGCAGGATCATCCAGGCCCCCATAAATAAGGCAGCCCCCAGGAAGAACAGTGTCAGGGATGTCGTACGCGGAAAATCGAATGCCAGGACCGTCAGGTTTAAACCAAAGACCCCGAGAAAGATCAACGCCATGACTTCCGCCATATGCTCGCTGGGGCCACCAATGTGGGCCGACTCTCCAGCGAAGGTCATGTAAATCGCAGCGGCTATGGAAACCAGCAGTGTAGGGTACAGAAACACAATTTTGGGATAGGAAATCAGGTAGATACTATCCTGAGAAAACTCATTGTGAGTTCCTGGTTCATTACTCAAATTAGCATCATCAGTCATTGTCAAATCCCTTATCTGTAATCGCTGGTTGAATGACGCGGATGTGAAACGGTGTTATGTCTTGAAGCAGTAAACGTTTCGATTCCGGGTTCGGATCATAAAACCGGAGTCGACTTTCTGATTTTCCTGGAAATGAGTGAACCACTTCCTGCTTCAGAAATACGGGAGTGAATTGAGTTTACCACGTTTCAACTTACTGTTTTCCGTGAAGCAATAGTAGACGCGAAATGTTCGGACTTCAAGGCTGATCAATATCAGAAGCGGTAAGTTGCATTGCCTGAAACAGAGGCTGATGATACTCATCGCTTTCCAGTCAAGCTGGTCCCACTGTTCGTATTGTGCTGATTATGCGTGAAACCTGACCTACTTTGTATAAAATATACAAAGAAAAATATATATAATATATAAAAATCAAAAGTAAGCTCTTATCACGGTTTGAGTTCCTTGGTACATATTAATGTATGAGCATACGAAATCCTCGACGAATTCATTCCGCTTCTTTCCTCATGCTGCTGTTTCTGCTGACAGGATCTGCCCGAACAGCCCAGTCTGCTGAAAAAGTAGATTACCTGAAAGAGATCAAGCCCCTCTTTGCAGAGAAGTGCTTTGCCTGTCACAGCGCTCTGAAAGAAGAGGCTGAGTTACGTCTGGAGACACGGGAGCTGATGCTCAAAGGAAGTTACTCGGGAGCTGTCATTCATCCGGGGAAGCCGGACAAGAGCATGCTGCTGGAACGCATTATGGCTAAAGAAGATGAGCAGATGCCGCCTCCTGAGGATGGGTCGCGACTTTCTGATCATGATATTGCTCTCATCAGAACCTGGATCGAACAGGGAGCCGTCACACCCAAAGAAGAAATTCCGGGAAGTCCCAAAGATCACTGGGCTTTTCAGACACCTGTGAAGGCAAAGGTCCCCAATGTCGGTTTGAAAAATCCGATCGACGCTTTTCTGGAAGTAAAACGTCGGCAGCAGGGACTGGTGGCTGTTGCACCTGCATCGCGTCGTGTTTTAATCCGTCGTGTCTATCTGGATCTGATCGGCCTGCCTCCGTCACAAGAGGAGATCGAGAAGTTTGCGAACGATACCGATGACGATGCTTACGGGAAAGTCGTACAAAAATTACTGGCGAGCCCACAATATGGCGAGCGCTGGGGACGCCATTGGATGGATATCTGGCGCTACACCGACTGGTACGGTCTAGGCAAACAATTACGCAACAGTCAGAAGCACATCTGGCATTGGCGCGACTGGATTATTGAATCCTTGAACCGTGACAGCAGTTATGGAGAAATGGTTCAGGATATGCTTGCCGCGGATGAGCTGAAACCAACCGACCACGAGGCACTGCGTGCTACCGGTTTTCTGGCGCGGCATTACTATCTGTTTAACCGCACGACCTGGCTGGACAGCACTCTGGAACATACTTCTAAAGCGTTTCTGGGACTGACCATGAATTGTGCCAAGTGCCACGATCATAAATACGATCCACTGACCCACGTTGATTATTATTCTATGCGGGCAATCTTCGAACCATATCAGGTCCGTCTGGATCCACTGCCGGGTCAAATCGATCTGGAACAGAATGGGTTACCGCGGATCTTTGATGCCCACGCAGACACCAAAACTTATCTGCACATCCGGGGCGATGAGAAAAATCCGGATAAAAGCCAGGAGATGCAACCGGCGACTCCGGAGATCTTCACTTTCGATGAATTTAAGGTTTCATCAGTCACTCTACCGGCGAAAGCACATTATCCTGCCTTACAGGAGTTTGTTCTACAGGATCAACTGAAGGCCGCAAAAGAAAAAATGGTGGCCGCGCAGAATGCGTCTGACCAGGCGACGACACAACTGGCTCAGCTGGAGCAGACTGCACAGACTAAAGTCGCTGCAAACGTATCTGACCAGGCAGTGACATTTCTGGAAGATGATTTTCAAAAAGAGAATCCTGAGTTCTGGGCGCTGGGCCCTGGTGAATGGACGTACCTGGATGGTAAGCTGATTCAGACAAAAACGGGTTATGGTCGCGCGTATTTACGTTCGAAACAGAACCATCCGCATGATTTCAAAGCCCGCTTCAAATTCAAGACCACGGGTGGTGATAAATGGCGTTCTGTCGGTCTGGCGTTTGACGTGACCGGCGATCGGGAAAAGATGATCTACCTGAGTGCGGTACAGCCGGGCTCAAAACTGCAGGTCTCTTATAAAGAGAATGGCAAATCCATTTATCCCGCCGAGGGGCGACACGCCTGCGAAGTCAAACTGAATCAACCCTATGAACTGGAACTGAAAGTTCGCGATCAACTGGTAAATATCGCCATCAATGGCGCGCATGCCCTTTCCTATCGTCTGCCTCTCCCACGCGAAACCGGTAAGCTGGAACTGTTGGCGTTTGACGCAGCAGCGGAATTCGAACAGATCAATGTTCAAACTCTGGCATCCGCTGAAACGATGATTGAAGGCAAGCAGCCTGTGAAAATGTCACTGGCACTCGCGCAGGCAAAGGTGGCACGGGCTCAGGCGACGTTGAAAGTCGCAAGTCTGTACCCGGAGACATTACAGACTGCTTACACCGTTGAGAAAGCTCGCCTGAATGGTGTTTCCGAAAATGAACTGACCGCATTGACGCATGCTGCTGCACTGGCAGCTCGAAAATATGAACTGGCAGTGGCAGAAGAGAATCTGGCGCAGGCCCGAGAGAAAGCAGAAACAGCCAGCGGAGATGCGAAGCAGAAACTCACGAAAGAAATCGCCGCAGCGGAAAAAGCAGTCAAGACAGCAAAAGAGTCGGTCAGTAAACCCGGTGAAAAATACACGCGGATTCGCGCCTCACGAAAAGCCTTAGAAGGTCCAGCTGAAAAAAATGATTCCCGTTATCAACCCTATCCTGAAACCAGTACCGGCCGTCGTTCGGCACTGGCACGCTGGATTACACATCAAAAAAATCCATTGACGGCACGAGTGGCTGTGAATCATATCTGGCTGCGTCATTTTGGCGAACCGCTGGTCGAAGATGTGACAGATTTCGGATTGAGAGCGAAGCGCCCCGTACATCAGGATCTGCTGGACTGGCTGGCGGTCGAGTTTATGGAACATGAATGGAGCATGAAACATCTGCATACGCTGATGGTAACTTCGCAAGCCTATCAGCTCAGTAGTTCCACCCTGAATAGCAATCCAGAGAACCTGACGAAAGATGAAACGAACCGGTACTACTGGAAACGGAATACCGTGCGGATGGAATCAGAAGTCATTCGCGACAGCCTGCTGCATCTGGCGGGTGAACTGGATCTGACTTTGGGAGGCCCGACGATTGATCCTGACAAGAATAAGGATAGTAGACGCCGCAGCCTGTATTTCACGTACTCCCGTGATTCGCAGGAGAAGTTTATCGGCATGTTTGATGCGGCTGATATCTTTGCCTGTTATCGTCGCAATGAAAGTGTGGTTCCTCAGCAGGCGCTCACACTGGCGAACAGCAAAGTCTCTCTACAGATGGCACGGAAAATGGTTCAAAACATTCGCGAGCAGCAGCCTTCGCTGAGTGATCAGGAATTTATCAGACTGGCCTATGCACGAATTCTGTGTGAGGAACCAACGCCCCGGGAATTTGAAATCTGTAGTCAGGCGTTATCCGAGACGCAGGCCACTTTAAAAGCAGCGAAACATCAGAATCCAATCTGGCGATCACGTGAGAATCTGGTGCACGCCTTACTTAATCATAACGATTTCATCACGATCCGCTGAAGGTGTGTCATGTCAAATCATAATCAACAAACTTCATTGCCCCGTCGAAACTTTTTGACGAACCTCAGTTCCGGACTGGCGGGTATTTCGCTGGCCTCTCTTCTGCAGGATGAAGCCCGCGCTGCCGGTGGGCACCAGGCTCCGGATGGGCAACCGCATTTCACTCCTAAAGCCAAAAGTGTGATCTGGCTGTTCATGCGAGGCGGAGTGAGCCATATGGAGAGTTTTGACCCCAAGCCGATGCTCAACAAGTACTCGGGGAAATCGATCAGCGAAACTCCCTGGAAATCAGTGCAGCAATCTGAAAAGCTGAAGCGGGTACGCGTGGTTGTCGTTAACGATGCCAACGGGCAACAAAGAAATAAAGTGTATCCGCTGCAGGTCGGTTATAAAAAGTATGGCGAAAGCGGGATCGAGGTCAGTGACTGGTTCCCTCATCTGGGGGGATGTGTGGATGATCTGTCGATTGTGCGATCTATGTGGACGACCGATGACAATCATGGCGCACAGGTTCAGTTTCATTCCGGTCGACACATGTTGGATGAACGAGTGCCGACGATCGGCGCCTGGGTGAACTACGGGCTTGGCTCACTCAATCAGAATCTGCCTCAGTTCATTAACATGGGGCCCCGGTATTTTGATGTCAGAGACGGTCATTATCTCGGACCGGCTTATGATTCCGTTCCCCTCAAAGTCGATCCCAAAAATCCACTGCCCTATGCAAAACCGGAATTGGATCTCTCAAGTGCTGAACAGAAGATTGAGTTTTCCTTGATCAATCAACTCAATCAACTGAGTGCTGAGAAGTTTCCCAACGACAGTACCCTCCAGGCCCGCATTAAATCATATGAGCTGGCGTTTCGAATGCAGAAAGCAGTTCCAGAAGTCATTCACTTCGATCAGGAAACCAAAGAGACCCAGGAACTTTATGGATTGCATCAACCCGAAACCAAGGCATTCGGGATGCAATTGCTGGCAGCCCGACGGTTTGTTGAGAAGGGCGTACGCTTTATCCAGATCATGCACGGCGCTGGTGCAGCCGGTGCCTGGGATTCGCATTCGAATCTGAAGTCGGGCCACTCCAAACTGGCAAAACAGGTTGACCAGCCTGCTGCAGGATTGTTGAAGGATTTAAAACGTCGCGGGCTGTTGAAAGATACGATTGTTGTCTTCGCGACCGAATTCGGTCGGACCCCCGGTTCCCAGGGTAGTAATGGACGCGATCATCATCCGTACGGGTTTTCCATCTGGATGGCCGGCGGGGGGATTAAAGGGGGCGTCGCGCATGGGACAACGGATGAACTCGGTTTCCATGCGGAAGAGAATCCACACTATGTGACCGACGTGCACGCCACGTTGATGCAGCAGTTGGGACTGAATAGTCGACGTCTGGAAGTGCCCGGGCATAAACGTCTGGAAATGGATTATGGTCAGCCGATCGACGAGATCATAGCCTGATCTACCCCGCTACGATTTTCTGGGATCTGCTGCGTCGCTATAATGCAGACCTGCGAATTTGATTCGCCACTGATGTCTTCTCTGACGATTAAAGTGAAAGGGTTCCCGATGATTCGTTCTCTGTGTCTGGTTATACTGCTGGTTTTATTTTCTCTGCTTGCAGAATCTGATTCTGCATTTGCCAAAAACTATCAGGTTTACTTTCTGGGTGGTCAGTCCAATATGGATGGGTATGGCTATGTGAAAGACCTGCCCGATCATCTCAAGGAATCCGTTCCGGGCGTGATGATCTATCATGCGAATCCTGCTCCCGATGTCGTACCCGTTGACGGGCGAGGGCTCTGGTCCGAGTTAAAACCAGGCCATGGAGCCGGGTTCAAGTCGGATGGGAAAGAGAATACGTATTCCAACCGATTTGGTGTGGAGTTGTCTTTTGCGAAAACATTGCAGGAACTGGCCCCGGAAGCGAACATTGCGTTAATCAAGATTTCGCGGGGAGGGACCTCAATTGCCGTTGATGCTGCCGGGAACTTCGGCTGCTGGGACCCTGATTTTGAAAAAGGGACCGGAAAAGGGCAGGGGATCAATCAGTATGATCATTTTCTGGCGGGTATGAAACGGGCACTGCAGACGACTGATATCGACCATGATGGAGAGGCGGATACGCTGGTTCCTGCGGGAATTGTCTGGATGCAGGGGGAAAGTGATGCTGCTTATACGGAAGAAATCGCAAAGAGTTATGAAGCGAACCTCAAGCGTCTTATGGACTTAATTCGCGCGACGCTCTATGCAGATGACCTGCCTGTGGTGATCGGACGCATTTCGGATTCGGGTGACAATCCGGAGGGAAAGGTCTGGAAATATGGTGAGATTGTGCGGGCTGCTCAGGCGGCATTTGTGGAGAAAGACAAGTGGGCTGCACTTGTTACCAGTACGGATGAGTATGGTTATTCTGATCGTTGGCACTATAATTCAGAAGGTTATCTGGATTTAGGCAGGAATTTTGCCCAGGCCCTATGGAAAGTTCCCCGGAACTAATACTATCCTGCCTTGAGCGATGTGCTTTCAATTCCACGTTTTTGAAGATGAAAAGTAATACAGGTATCAGAATGAAACCGGAACTTCTTTCACCCGCGGGAACCCGTAAGGCCATGCAGTACGCGTATGCATTCGGAGCAGACGCCGTTTATGCAGGTCAACCTCGCTACAGTCTGCGTGTCCGGGAAAATGAATTCAACAAGTTGGAAGTGATGGCGGAAGCGGTCGAAGAAGCACATCGACTGGGCAAGAAATTCTATATCGCCAGTAACATTGCCCCTCATAATCTAAAGGTACGAAGTTACCTGAAGAATATGGAGCCGGTGATTGACATGAAGCCCGATGCGCTGATCATGTCTGACCCGGGGCTGATCATGATGGTCAGGGAGCGCTGGCCAGAGGTTCCCATTCATTTGTCTGTCCAGGCGAATGCCGTCAATTATGCAACCGTCAAATTCTGGCAAAACTTTGGTCTGTCACGCATCATACTTTCGCGCGAATTGTCGATTAAAGAAGTGGCAGAGATCCAGGAAGAATGCCCGGATATGGAACTGGAAGTCTTCGTACATGGTGCGCTCTGTATCGCGTATTCCGGGCGGTGTCTGCTGTCGGGGTACATGAATCACCGCGATTCCAATCAGGGGAACTGCACGAACGCCTGCCGCTGGGATTATAAAGTCAGTGATGCAGTGCAAACACTCGAAGGGGATATCGTTTTAAAGAATCCACCTCCGCCACAAAACCCGCAATTGCCGATTCTCGATAAGGTCTTTCTGCTCGAAGAACCACAGCGGCCTGGCGAGTATATGCCTGCTTACGAAGATGAGCATGGCACATACATCATGAATTCGAAAGACCTCCGCGCCGTTCAGCATGTGAAAACATTCACCGACATGGGAATCAGTTCCTTGAAGATTGAAGGACGGACCAAGTCCTTCTTTTATGCAGCTCGGACGGCCCAGGTTTATCGTAAGGCCATTGATGATGCTGCTGCGGGCGTGGAATTCAATGAAAACCTGCTGGAAATGCTCGACAGTCTTTCCAATCGTGGTTACACCGAAGGCTTCTTCCAGCGACATGCCTCGGAGAGTATGCAGAATTATGAGCATGGCCGTTCCATGGCTAACAAGCAGCAGTTTGTCGGAGATATCATCGATCGCGATGCAGATGGTATCATCGTGGATGTCAAAAATAAGTTTGGTCTCAACGATGAACTGGAGTTGATGACTCCCACCGGCAATACCGTCTTCAATCTCCATGCATTATTGAATCAGAAATCAGATTCAATCGAAGTCGCTCCCGGCAGCGGGCATGTGGTGAAAATTCCCTATGCCGAAAATCATCTGGGAGATCGCGCTGATCAACTGACAGAACATGATCACCAGTATGCACTGCTGATGAAGGCCGTCAAATCACCGGCAGAACCTTCACTGGCTTAAAGCGTCTATTTAGACTGGTTGATCTGAGTTGCGGGAACCGGGATCACTGGCTGGGCTGTGATGGTGAGCTCATTCTTGACCGTTCTTACACCAGGTTCCAGCATGGCCATAAACTCAACCAGCTTCTTTGCTCCCGCTGATTCGACTTCGCCTCGCAGTGTGACGCTGTGATCGGGATTCAACTGGAACTCGACATCGCGTAACCGTTCGTGGCGCTCTTTGATGCGTGTGAAGGATTCTCCCATCGATGTCTGAACGTTATTCAGAGGCAAAGGAGTTGCGGCAAAGGCAACACGTAACTGGGGACGAAATTCGGGAACCTTAGGGCCTGTCTGACCTGCATTCAGCTGATTTTGCCCGTTTCGTAAGCCACTGGTTGCAGCTCTGTTGAAGTTGCGGTTCTGACCGCCATTCGCGCCTGTTGTTCCCTGGGCATTCGTGCGGCCGATAAAATTATTCTGTGTATCATCAGTTCGTCCGACGAAGCCATTCTGAGGATTGAGATTCTGAAAATTCCCCATAGTAGAAAGTCCAGATTGTGCATTTCCGCCTGCCTGATTTCCTGAATTCAGATTTCCAATGGTGGTTCCCGTGCTTCCCCCTGACTGAGAGGTGCTATTGCTGGACAGGGTTTGTACCTGTGCTTCGCCGGTCGTAGTCAGAGCAATAGGCAGGATTGCATAAAGCATGGCATAGAAAGCACTTCGGCAGTTAAAGCGTCGCATGGTTATATCCGTGATCAGAGCGAAAAATAAAAACTCGTGCCCGTTAATTATAACATCGTCCAATTGCCCACAAAGTAAATAATCTGTTTTTCTGTTATTGTTCTGAGCTGTTCAGGCGAAACTGTTGATAGCGTTTCGGTTGCTCCGGAGGGCGTTGCTGGCTGGAAGTCTGATATCCCGCCTGAATGGTACGATTCTGCTGATTGAGTAATTCGCCCAACTGTTGTTCCAGACGGTGAATACGTTCATCTCGTTTGTCTTCAACGGGTGCAGCGGACTCGGCACTGACCTGCTCGATCTGACTGCTTTCCTCCAGAGCACGTTTCAACTGTCTGAGTTTATGCTCTGGTGAAAGTTCCAGCGCTTTGCCACTCTCCCGACGGGCGAGTGTGTCGACTGACACATTCGTTTTTTCTGATTGTGTTGCAGGTGTTTGTGCGACCGTTTCCTGAGTGACCTGAGGCGTCTTGCCATCCAGCTTGACAGAAATCATACGCGAGAAAATCTCTGGTGCATCCTTTTGAGTCAGTTGAACGCGGAGTGCACACTCTGCCTGATCTCTGCCTTTACGGACATACGGGATAAAGACCTGATAGGCAGGACCCAGGGTGGACTCGACTGCGTGTACCTGCCAGGCTCCCGAATCGAATTTGTACTGGTGAATTGGATTTTGCTGAGTGGCAGCCTCCCCTTGATCATCATACAGATTCACATAGACCTCTCCCTTTACATACACGGGGGAAGTGTTGTTATGCTGGAAAAACAGCAACTGGCCGGCAAAACCACGCGTCGGCATACCATCCACGCCTTTGCCTTCCGCCGGCTCCCAGAGGGCGACGATTTCGAAAGCGGGCTTCTTCGCAGTGGCAAATTTGTGGTCTTTATTCAAGCCCCACTGTGAAAGTGCCAGGCTGGTACACCCTGTGAGAGATGTTGAGGCACATAGCATCAAAAATACGAAAAGTCGAACAGGCACAATCAGGTGTTTCATCACTTAATCTCGCCCCCAATAGGGAAATTTCTTTTGTATCAATGGTTTCTTCTTTTGTTTTTTCAGCGGCTCTGACTGATGGCTCATCTGCTGAATTACGCCACCCTGCTGCTGGTTGTTGATGACTTCCGGATTCAGGTTTTCCTGGGGCATGACAGTCGTGGGGATGGGCTCCAGCAGACCTTCACCATCGGGGAGGAATTCAGGTTCTCCCGGAGGCACAGCGAAGATCGGTCCATGCATCTGTTCTGCTTTTTCGACTTGCAGATGAATGCGTTCTGACTCTACCTGTTTGATAAACTCGGAGTCAGCATCATTACGAATGATGCGTGGTGTCAGGAAGACCAGCAGTTCCTTGCGGCGCGTCGAAGTGTAGTCATAGCGGAAGGGGATTCCCACCAGTGGAATATCTCCCAGCCAGGGGACCTTACGTTCGATCGTTGTGTCTGATTCGGTAATCATACCACCCAATACAACCGTCTGTCCGTTAGGAACACTGACCGTTGTTTGGACCTGGGTAATATTTTTGATAGGAGATTCCACGACATTTCCGGTCGTAGCGTCCGTAAAGATGGGGACACTCGAACCATTGAAGTCACTCTTCTCAGCCTGGGTTTCCATCACGATGTTTCCATCAGGGCTGATGCGAGGAGTCACGGTCAGGATAATCCCGGCTTCCGACTGTTCAATCACCGGGTTGGCAGAACCGACGGCTGTCACTGAAACACCGTTGACCACAGGAACGATCTGACCGACCTGGATCTGGGCGGTGACATTGTCTACAGTCCGTATCTGCGGGCGGCTCAAGACATGCACATTTCGCTTGGCAGCCAGAGCACGGATCAGAATACTGACTGATTCCGAACTGGCGGACAGAACCAGTCCGCCGAATCCCAGATCGCTGTTCCCTCGTTGCAACGAGAAGTTACTGAGAGCCTGTCCGGCTGCATTACCCGTATTTTGTGTGTTGTTGGTTCCCAGCGGGTTGATGCTGTTAAACAGGAAGCCTGGTGTCGCTTCCTGTGAAACGATGGTCTGGTTGGTCTGAGTCACATTGCTCGCCCCGGTGACCGTCTGTGACACGGTCAAGACATTATCGATGATACTGCGGTTGAAGAGCAGGGAATCCTGGAGGCCGAGTTCGACTCCGAATTCATCGTCGTTATCCAGTTCAACTTCCACAATCAAAGCCTGGATAATCACCTGCGGTGCTTCCTTATCCAGTTGTTTCACAAGGTTGGAAATCTGTTCAAAATATCGAGGGGTGGCGCTGATGATCAGGTTATTGTTGATCGCTTCTGGAACCACGATGACTTCACGTTCCAACAGTTCAAAACTACTGATCAGGTCCGGATCCTGGGCGATGAGTGCACGCTGTGTGTCCAGAAATTCATTGATGGCAATCGATACATCGGCGACCGGAGTATTTTTGAGTTGAATTACGGTCGTTTCGCGTTTGCGGCTGTCGGCACCATCCAGTTTCAACAGAATCGCTTCAACGATCTGCAGCGCATCGGCACCACCTTGTGCAACAACAGAGTTCGTGCGGCGATCGACCGAAAACTTCAACGGGATCAGATTACTGTTAGCATCATTGACGCCGGCAATCTGAATCCCCAGATCGGTCTGCTGATTATCTGCTGAAAAGGTCGACTGCAGTAAGGTGACCATCGATTCGGCATCCGAATTCTTCAGCGTGAATACTTTCAATTCCGCGACGGAGGAAACGCGTGCGTCAAACTGATTGATCAACGCGCCAATCAGTTCCAGACTGTCTTTAGGGGCAGTGACCACCAGTGTGTTCGCACGAGGGTCGGCGATAACGCGAATGTCTGCCAATAAGCCGGATCGTAAGATTCGACTTTGAGTCCCTTCCTGTGAGAGAAACTCCAATACGACAGAGCGGGCTTCCTGTAACTGTTGTGCGGCTTCGCCGCCGGCACCGCCAATGTTGGTTCCGAGTCCTGCAGACTGGGCAGCAGCGGGGTTGAGCACACTTTGCAATGTGGCATTCAGAGTTTCCGCCAGATCTGCAGCGATGGCATTTTTTAAAGGGAAAATTTTGACGCGGCTGACAGCCTGTGACTGGTCCAGATCGATTTTCTGAATCAGGGCAGCGACTTCCTGCATATCACGGGGCTGTGCCTGTACGATAATTGAATTGGTACGAATATTGGGAGAAACGAGGATACGTGTTCCCAGACCGCCTCGTTCATCATAGAATTCGCGAATGGTTGTAGCGACCTGACTGGCACTGGCACTCTTGAGTTGGAAGACGCCAAACTCGGTCAGGGGATTAACGGGTTGATCCAGTTCCTCTGCCAGCTTGAGAATCGATGGCATGTCTGTATCCGGTGCCAGAATCAGTAACGCATTCGGTTTGACCAGTGGAATGATTTTGATTTTCTGGATCTGTCCCTGAATGGCACGCAACTTGACCAGATCTTCATAAACGCCGTTCAATAACTCGGCAAGCGCGGTCGAGTTCACATGTCGCAAGTTTAATAAATGTATATCAGGACGGGTGCCTTCACTGAGCTTTTCCAGTTCTTTAATGATTTTCATCAACGCATTGACATCTTCATCTTTACCCCGCAGGATCAGGACTCCCAGATCCGGGACCGATTCGATATTGACGTTGCCACTCAGGTCCTGCAGCAGTTCAGGCAGGGAACGCTGTTTTTCGACTTCGGCTGGTTTGTCAGCCGGTTGAGGCTGCTGTGGGTTTTGTGCAGCCCCGGGTTGCTGTTCCTGAAACGCAAGCTGATCCACTCGTTGTCTGAGCTGATTAATCTGCTGATCGCGAGGAGAGACAAAATTGTCTGAATACGATTTGACTGGCAATCGTTGTGGTGCCGTTGAGGCAGCGGTTGTGGCATTGGTCTGTTTATGTAATGCCTGAGCCACATGACCAATTTGTGGTGATCCGATTACCAGTTGAATGGATTGTGAAAATCCTTTTGCAGCCTCATCCAGCTTGAAGGCAGTCGCTTTCAACGCCTGTGCTGTGGAAGGAGCCGCTTCAAAAATCAGTTCGTTATTTTGTTTATCAATGCCGACGCGAAAATCGATTTGTACTTCAATATTTTTCTGTGGTTCCTGAGTACGATCATCGATCGGGCTGGCTTCCTGATTTTTGAAGACGATCAGTCCTGGAAATCCATTGGGACCTTCACCCTGGAGTTCCGCTCGCGATTCAAAGGCATGATAGAATTGCCGGAGGATTTCCGTGCTGTTCAGTGTGCGAGGCTGAACTTTAAAAGTTGATTTTTGAGTCGCCACTTCTTTCTGCTGAAGTTTGCGAGCACTCTTTTCGAATCGAGCTGGCGCATCTGCCTGTGTGACAGGCGCCTGCGTTATTTCTGCCTGCTCCAGATGATCGATCTGACGAATGTTATTCTTTCGTGATTGTTTGCCCTCCGCAGTCCGCTCAGCCGACTGAACGGTGGGACGAATATATTTGGCTTTCGCTTCCCGCAGATCAAGCGCAATCAGGAAACTGTCTTTTTGCAGCAGTCGAAAACCCTTTGGTTCGAGCTCCCGATTTAAAATCTGAAATGTTTCACTGAGAGTATGAGGCCGTCTATCGATTCTTGAAAAGAATCCTTTGGGAACAACATCCATGACCAGGGTCAGTTCACTCTGTTCAGCCACCTGTTTTAATACTTGTGCCCAGGTTGCCTGGACGTGGTTCAAAGAAATATCAGCGACATCACTTGTTTTGCGAGCCTGTTTTTGATTTGCCTCGATCTGCTGCTTTGAACCAACAACTGCCGAGCCGGCTTCGTTGCTTTGCGTTTCCGCTGGTTTTCGCAGACGGTTCCAGAAACCAACTTTGCCTTCGGCGTGTGCAGAAATTGACGGACCACTCAGTACGAGCGCCGCCAGCAGACATCGTAGATATCTGGAGAAATTTCTGGTTAATCGTTTGTAAGACAACACCGTTTCACCCCGTGATTATCAGGATTTGATTTCAGGAACTAGAGCCAAGAAGTGTGGACGCATCTCAAGTGAGATCGACTCCGACAGAATCCCTACAATCGTTAATATCGGTAAAGTTTGACATTATTGTTGAACAAAGGTTGCAGAAAACCAAAGAAAAACGCGGTTTTTCTATGAATTGAAAATGATATAAGTATCAGTAATAAAAAGAGATGCGCGTAATCGGGGCAGCTCGCGTAGAGATACGAGTTGATTTGAATGTGGAAGTGGGATGTCAGAGGGGAATTGGTTGAGAAAAAAGTATGGGAAGCAGGTAGATGAGGATGTTGCCCATTTACCTGCTTGTAAACGGATTGAGAGAGACTAATTTAACACGGGAAGCGAGGTCAGGTTTCGCATGGATCTGAAATTTTCCCCCAATGAGAGCATCCAGGGTTTACCATCGATTTCCAGAATCAACTGTTGATCTGTAATGGATTTCACGACACCATGAATGTCGGCGACATCGAGTGTGTCTCCCACTTGAATCTCCCGTTTCTGGTTAGTCGCCCGGTTTCGGATCCAGGCAATCTTTTTACCGTCGATTTCGATGCTGCCCGTTAAAAATGTAAAAAATGCATCATCCAGAGAGACCTTCACATTGATCAGGTGAGAAGAGGTGACAGGGGGTGTTCCTGAGTCGGACACCGTCACCGTAATCGGGTACTCTTTTAATTCTGTTGTTGTAGCGGGAATCCAGGTTAATTCTCCGGAATCGGGATTAATCCGTGCTCCCTCGGGAGCGCCGGCAGCTAAACCAAATCGGAGTTTCTGTGCCGGAAGATCTGCATCAGCCGCTTTGACAAACAGAGAAAATGGCTGAGTCTGATAGGCAATGGCCGAAGTAGCAGCTTCAATTCGGGGAGCCGTATTCTGTTCCAGAAAGTCGAGCTGGAATGTGCGTTCAACTTTTTGCCCGTCCTGAGCGACAATGACGGTCACCGGGTAAACTCCTGCTTTCTGCTCTTTATCAGGTGACCACATTAATTTGTCTGCTTCTGTGGTGAGACCCGGAAGATCTGATTTGACGGTGATCTGAGGATTCGCCAGAGCTGGATTGACCCCTTCCAGAGGTATCGTCAGGTTCAGTGTATTTCCGCGGACGACTGTTTGTTTTCCAATTTCTTTTAACTCCAGTTTGTAGACCTTATCGGGAACTGGTTTTGCAAACGGGTTGGCCTGGGCGATTAAACGATAATCGAACAATGCCTGCAGATACGGAGGTGCCTGGGTGACAGCAGCACCTTTAGTGTGCACTGAGGGTTTCGTATCCAGCATACCCCGCTGGACCCTCCATTCACTGGGGCTGCTTTTAATGACATTCAGCAGTTCGTTATCAATTTGAATCAGAAAAGTCTGATCAACGGGGAAATGAGTCGTGCTGAGTACTTTGAGAACTTCAGCATCCTGTGTCATTGGTTGCTGCAGGCGTGTGCTGCCTTCAGTGAATTGATTTAACGGTGCCAGTTCCAGCGGTGTGCCCGATTCATAGCGTGCGGGTACTGTCAGGTTCGCACCACGGGCGATGGTCCAGGTATCACCTTCGATTTTTTCCACGGTGAGAAATTCCTGATCCAGTCGTATTCGAAAGGGAGGCTGACTGGGGAATTCGAGTACGTCCTGAACCTTCATTTTTGTCGCATCAAAATTCAATGTTGATGTCAGTTTCCCCCGCGGGAACAGAATTTCGCGTGGCCGGGCTTTGGCTAAAGCGAGCCCTTCCGCGGTCAGTTTAACATCAAGCCGGTCAGACTGACGGGTGCCGGTACTGTCCAGTTCCAGGCCGATAATATTCTGTTGCAGATCGGTCTGGTAGAAGTGGAGCAGAAACTGACATAACTGAGCGTAAGTTGCAGATCCTTCCAGAGAAGCCTGAATGGCGATATAGGTCTTGCCTTCCCTTATCCGTCGACCGGGAGAAATTTTGAGATTGGAGAAGCCGGAAAGTTCCGCCAGATCATTCAACCATTCCAGGTAGAGTCGCTGAGCATCGTGTTCGTCCGGGGGGAGGCTGTTCTCCACCCAGGCGCCCAGTTGTTTGGCAGAGCGTAAGAGTTCCAGTTCTTTCTGTTCCCGCAGATCGATCTGTTGATTCAAAGCCTTTAATTGATTCTGCCGCGATTCCACAGGCTCAATAAACGTACTGTTGATCAAAGGCATTCCCAGCCAGATCAAAATGACGGCTCCAAAAGCTGCAGCCAATATTTTTTCACGTTTTTGCATTGTCTTAGCATTCAACTCAAAAAGTGGATTAAACAGGTTTACTATTGACCTGATCAATTCCCATTCTGTTTTGCCTGTACAGCGGGCTGCGGTATTTCAGCCCGCGGAGGAAGTTTTTCTGCATCTATTTCAAACGGAACCGGATACTCGGGATCATAAGTTTTGTTTGTGCTGCGTTTGGGGTGCACTCGAAAGTTATTTTTGGACAGCTGCTGATTGAGATCGCGGGCATCCAGATCTTCTTTCGCATTACCAATCGCTCTCAGGCGACTGAGTGACTGACTGGATGAACGGTTTACATCGAGTTCGCTCAGATAAATGCGATCAGTTCCTGGCAGAACAGTGTCCAGTTCCTGCAGGACTTTCAGTGTTTCGGAATTGGAGTTTTCCCATTTCTGAATGAGAGCCACTGATTCTAAAGTAGGCTGTCCCCGTTTTAGCAATTCATCCAGATCGCGCTGGATCTTTTGTCGATCGGCAATTTGCTCATCAAGATCAGAAACACTCTGGTGGGTCAAATAGAGAGCCGTCAGCAGAATCAGTCCTGTTCCGACCAGTCCCAGTCCCATTTGCAGTTTGCGACGATCCGGTTTTTGATCCGCTTTATGGGGATGCAGAAAATCGACGATCTCGAGGTGCTTCTGGTGTAGAGAATACAGGATACCTAATGGGCCTGCCAGAACACCAGGAGAAGTCAGTTCTTCTGGAGGCTCCTGTGAAAACTGTTCCTGCTGTAACGGATCGATGACTTCGACGGTGCACTGCAGTCGTTCCTGTAATAGAGTGGCGCAATCCGGACGACCGCCAATCAATAATATCTGGTTTATTTTTTCACTGCCGAGCTGTGAACTCCGCGAGAGTAGAAACCGGTTGATTTCTGTCTGAATCGTCTGATCCACGACTGTGGGGTCTGAAGAACCCATTGCTGTGGAACTGGTGAATGAAATTTGTTGCTGGTGGACGAGAGTCATCTCCAGGTTTGTTTCGACCAGATTGACGATGAGCGCTGGTGCTTCCATACCAGCAGGTATGATGTGGTTGATCCAGACGGCTGCGTTGATCGAGCTGATTCCCGTTGCTGTGATCTCCAGGCCCATTGATTGAAAAGTTTTAATAACATGATCGTGGGTCTGTTTTGCAATACTGGCTACCAGGACTTCACGGGTTGCTTTTCCTCCGCGGGCGGGCAGCAGCAGATAATCCAGCATTAGTTGATTCAGGGGAACTGAAGATCGAGTTGCGGTCTGCAGGTGGACAATTTCCGGAACTTCTTCGAGTGGAACTTCGGGGATTTCCAGTAGTCGGACCGTTGTCTCGTGACGGGGAAACGAAATCAGAATCTGTTTTGTTGACAGTTTCAGGCGGCTGAACTCATTTTTCAACCAACTGCCGGCAGAGACAGGGTCTTTTTCCGGATGCAAGTGTTCGGGCCAGGTAATTTGAAATACGCGTTTTACGGAGACTCCGCCAACACCGATGTGCCCTTCCAAACCGGTGAGTTTTGTTTTTTCCCAATTGATTGCCAGATAGTCTGCCATGGTCTGATTCTCAAAAAACGTCAGTGATTGATATCTCAATTATAATTTCTGATTCGGATTGATGTAGAAGTTATTCTTCCTGCGTCAATCCCTGTAAGGTAGAAACGGGGTAACCGCTTCCCAGATTACTGAGGTCACGAACCGCTGTGATGCGTGGCGGAATAAATGTGCCATCAATCACGGCTTCCATGCGTGTGAGCGGTCCTCCCTGGCCGTAATATCCCAGAGCCTGCACACGAAAGACATCTCCGCCACTACAGATGTAGGGGGCCAGTAATCTCATTTGTTCAATTGTCGTAAGCCCTTCAATCACAAGCCATCCTGTTGTCTGGCGTGCCTGACTGATTTCAGTAGAAGGGGCTCCATTTGTAGCAGTTATCTGGGAATTAACGATCGCGTTAGCCAGATCTGCTTCCATCCCGGGAATGCCCAGCAATGTTTCCAGACGTGCCTCATCGATCTGGATTCGGCCTTCAATGTATTGATTTTTGGATGTGGTCAGCAGATCATGAAGTAGGGGAAGTTCGGCAGTCATTGCCCCCGGATCAGCCAGCCAGGGACTGGAGAGTGTCGTTTTTGTTCCATCGATTTCTGTTTCGACTTCGGAACCAATCAGGTCGAAGAGTGAATTGATGGTAAATGCGCCACCCGGAGTGAGGTCCATGCCCCCCCGGGTCACAGTTACTCCTTCTTCAGAAAACATCGCTTTGGCAATTCCGTTGGCGAGTTCATTGAGTGCCTGTTTCTCACTCATGCTGCCCCCCACAGTAGTGCCCGTAGAACCTGATGACAGATCACTCTCCATGACAACGGGGCCGTTTAAACGATAGGCAACGATGAACCGGGCTTCATCGGGACCAAGTTCAGTTTCGAGCGCATCGTAGAGTTCTGTGAGCATGGTCTGGTTCACGTTAATCTTTTCGGAACCATCAGGGCGGATATTCATTTCGCGGCTGTGAACAGTAAAGTATTCACACCAGCCAGCATTGAGAACGCCATCCGCATTGTCATTGGGTAGCGTGGCATCGCCGTCATTCTCATTAAAATCCAGGATCCCGTTGCGGTTGGTATCTTCGCCGTAGAGCAGTTCCGGTGTAATGTCACGAACCAGTAATAACTCATCCAGTGATTCCAGAGGACCATTTTTTGTGAAATAGGGTGTCTCTAATGTTTCGTAGTAATCGCTTTCTGCTCCATAAGACCGGGTTTCGTCGTCATCGTCGATCCAGTCGAGAATCGCAGCGGCAATGTCTTCGGTCATATTAGGAATATACATCAGACGATCGACGGCAGCGCCTTCTTCATTCTCTTCTTCACTGGCTAGAATGTTCAGATTCAACTTACCCGATTCATTGATTAAGCCAAAGCGGATTGTTTTCGAAGCGGTATCTTTTGTCACTGGTGCTACAACACTGAAATAACCGCTGGCACGCGGAACATCAGCGGGTAGTAAATTGATGTTCTGAAACTGATCCGGATTATGATAGGAGTTCCAGCCATCGATGTCTGAGCGATCACCTATATAGGCGGCGGCGAGTTCGATTCCGGACAGAGCCAGCTCTCGTGACTGGATTGAACGCCCGTAAATATTTGTCGCTTCCACTTCGACAATCATTAATTCTGAGAATGTGTAAGCGCCCAGAGTGAGCATGACCACCACCACAAGCACCACAAGCAGCGTGCTGCCGGCACGTAGCTTCAGCGCGTGTTTCTGTTGAGAAAAACTATCGGGCTGAACCTGTTGTAATGTGTATGATTTCATACGGTAATCTGCAATTAAATATTAAAACGTGGTGGTATCCTGAGTCGTGGTCTGCAACGTCGATGGCAACGCCAGCGGGAGGGCAATCACCATACTGAACTTGTTCTCATAACCATTGATTTTATCATTCGTGATTATTTCAAGACCTTCGATCTTTTCGTTTTGAAAGCCGATGGTCACTTTGATTGCCTGAGGGACGGTTCCGTATTCGATGCTATCCCAGATTTCCAGCCAGTCCGTACCATCAAAATACTGAAACTGCAGGCTGCTGATTTCCGCTGCCAGCAACTGTGACTGCTGAGCCAGTACTTCGATGTCAGCTGAATTATCAGCCATGCTCATTGCCAGCCGATCACCTTCAAGCCGAGCGAGTCCCTGTGTACTCTGGCTGGTAGTTGCCGTATTGCGATATCGATCTCCGACGGCCCCCTGTAGACCATCCGCGCCAGCGATCGCCAGAAAATAAGAGACCGAGAGCAGGTCGCTCTGCATCGTGGAAGAATTGCCCTCACTCGCGACGAACAGTGGCTGTCTGCCGGGACGACTGGTGTGCAGGACCAGTGACTGGGCATCACCAAACACGCCGATATTACCTGAAGTGTAGGCGTCATCTGGATTAGTCACTTCGATTACTACTTCATCGGTCTCTGTTTCGGAGGAGCCTGAAGAGGTTTCCTCTTCGACCTCTGTTTTCTGCATGTATGTGACAGAATGTAAATCATGCGAGATCTTCTGGAAGACTGCTCGTGCGATCTGCGCGCGTTCGACCTGTTGCTGGCCGATGGTGGTATATTTCCAATACAGGTCGAGAGCAGAATAGATTGCGGCCAGTAGCAGACTTGTCAGCCCAATCGCCAAAATGACTTCCAGCATCGTAAAACCGGAAGACCGAACGGGGTTTCTGTTCTGGCGGGCAGTATGGATTCTCATAACTGTTCCTCCAGTGTTGTGTCGGTCGTTGTTTCCACAGTATTGGCGGCATCGAGCAGCATGGCGGGATCGCGCACCTGGCGAATTAATTGATAACTGGACGTGACGGTTTCCGAGTCGCCGGCGTATTGTACGAGCACCGTCAGTTTCAGCATATTTTCATAGTCGCCCGGTTCGACATTGAGACTCCATTTCCAGTTTTCGCTGTCATCATCGAACGCGGACATCGACACCGATTGCATAGGCTGAGCGCCTGCCAGTACCTCTGCGAGGATCGACTGGCATCTGAAGATCGCCTGGGTTCTTAACTGAGTCTGTACAGCGGCCCGGGAGCCAATACCAATTAACTGGCTGAGAGCCGTTAAGGCGCCTAGAAAGATTGAGAGAGAGATCAACACTTCCAGTAGCGTCAAACCCGCGCGGTATGAACTGTGATTTGCTGAAGTCCGATGACGAACCTTCATGGCGATTTCTCCTGTTTGTAAGAAATCGTCGTGTTTCCCGTCAGTCCGCGAACTTCGATACGCGCTACTTTTTGCTCTTTTTTCAGGATGTCATGCTGCAGGTCGAGGGCCGCGGTTCCATCGGGATAGAAGGTGATGGGGAACGAGCTTTCAACCCAGCGTAAATCTTTTGCGTTGGGGAGGCCGGACAGCCACTCAAACGGGATGATCGGTTCGGTGACTGTAGCGGATACTGTTTTGTTGAACTGAAATTCTTCAGGCAATTCGCGGACGAGGACAGCATCGCTGGTACCTGTTGTTGCAGCGCCGTTTTCTTCGGTATTGATTCCCAGCAGCCCCTGGTCAACCGGAACCACCAGGTACTGATTTCCTCCCAGTTCCAGGTAGACGTGAAAATTCACGCCATGTTCAATGGCGCGAATGCGGGCGGCAGCGAAAGCCGAATCCACATCCTGCATACTTTGACGCAGGCGGTTACTGGAACTGATTCGCAGGACGGCAGGCCAGACCACGGAAACGAGCACCAGCAACAATGCCAGTACCAGCAGCATTTCGAACAGCGTAAAGGCTGATCGGTGCTGATGCGCGTTTCGAAATAGGTGTGGCTGTTTTGTCACGTGCGATATCCTCTGAATTCATCTGCTGCAGGCCTTTGGCTATGTCAGACTATTCGTTCAGATCCCAGTTGTTGACATCATCGCCGGAACCATTTTCATCCTGCTGATTGGGACCGGATGACCAGATCGCAGGTTTGGTCGACTTGGCTTTGTTGTTGGGATACTCATAATGAAAGACCTCTCCCCAGGCATCCAGGGGAATGGATTCGATAAAGGGTTCAGCTGCCTGTCCATCAGAGCTGACAGGTTGCATCAACAGTTCCAACTGTTCGGGGCCTCCTTGCGGGTATTCGCCATTGTTCTCAGTAGCATACAGTTTGAAGGCCTGTTCCAGATTATGAATACTGGCACGAGTGGCTTTAATATTGGCTTTTTTCTGGCTGCCCAGCAGGTTGGGAACTACCATGGCTGCGATGACCAGAATGATTCCCAGTACAATCAGCATTTCCAGCAGCGTAAAACCGCGACGTTGTGGTTTGGTTTGTGATTTGATTCGATACATGTCTCCATCCTTTTTGCTATATACATTTCCAGAAGGAATGATTCTGGGTTCTACCCGTGTGAAGATAAAACCGATCTGATATTTCTACATTTATTATAGTAAACCGGAGCTTTGAAAAACCGGTAAAAGCAACGCTAACATCACAAAAACCACAACTGCTGCCATCAACAGGAGCATTAACGGTTCCAGCATACGCACAAACATGTCCAGTTTGCGGTTGGTTTGCCGTTCCATGTTGTTGGCAATGTCAATTAACACCTGTTCGAGGTTATTTGCTTCTTCCCCGACGGCAATCATCTCGACGACTTCTTCGGGGAACTGACCACTCGATGCGAAAGGCTCGGCGATTGATTTTCCAGCAGAGATACTCTCAGCCGCTTCTCCAATCGACTTGCTGATTACTTTGTTACCGGCGGCATCTTTAGCGATTCGAAGTGACTGTAGAATGGGGACCCCATTGGCGAGCAGTGTGCCCAGAATGCGGCAGAAGCGGGCAATCGCCAGGCTGCGGACTACATCACCCAGGCCATAGGCATTCAGGCGGAACTGATCGAATTTGAACCGACCTTCCTTCGTTTCGATATACTTATAAACTGCGACAACCGCCATTCCGATCGAGAAAAAAATGATAAACCAGTAAGATTGCATAAACGCACTGAAACCCAACAGGGTGGTCGTGGCCCAGGGGAGTTCGCCCCGCTCAGACATCCTGGCAAAAATCGGTTCAAATTTCGGTACGAAGTAAACCAGCAGAAAGCTGACGATGACGGTTCCGAATGTTGTGAGAAAGGCCGGATAGATCATGGCACCTACAACGCGATTTTTCAGTTCTTCCTGATGATCAGTGAAACTGGCGATGCGTTTGAGCACGTCTTCCAGGAAGCTGCCTTCTTCTCCCGCACGGACCATGCTGACCGCGAGTTCGGAAAAGACTTTCGGATGTTGTCCCATGGCAACGGCGAGCCGGGTTCCGTCAGCAACTTCCGCACGGACTTCTTCCAGTACCTGTTTGAGGGATGGATTTGTGGATTGTTTATTTAACAGTTCCAGAGAACGCAGCAGGGGGACACCCGATTTGAGCAGATCTGCCAGTTGAGTATAAAAGATCGAAAGATAACGGGCGCGAACACGGCGTCCGGAGTGTTTCAGCTGGGCTTTTGCTTTATCTGCCAGATCAACTTTTACCGGAAACAGGCTGCGCGCGGCCAGTGAATTCAAGGCATCCTGCTGATTGGATGCCGACAGAATCCCCGTGACCTGGCGGCCCGTTGCTTCGCGTGCGATGTATTGAAAATCCGGCATGGTTCTGACTCTGGTAGTGTTTGTTTACTAAAAAATCATTCCTGGTTTGATTGGATTTTGATTATATATCACCCTTGGTCACGCGGAGAATTTCATCGATGGATGTCACCCCCTCCAGTACTTTCAGCCAGCCAGCATCTCTAAGTGTCTGCCAGCCGTTCTTGCGGGCATAGTCACGGATCTGACCGGAACTGGCATGCTCGGTACATAATTTTCGGATGACTGCATCATTGATCAGAAGTTCCAGGATACCAATTCGTCCGGAGTATCCCATTTCACGACAGTGGCGACAGCCGACCGGTTCCCAGAGTTCTTTGATATCTTGAACAGGAAAATCTGGAGGGATCTTATCCGGATGCGGTTCGTAAGGACGTTTACAATGTTTGCAAAGCACGCGCACGAGGCGTTGTGCTAAGACAGCTTCGACCGTGCTGGCGACGAGGTAGGATTCGACACCCATGTCAATCAGTCGTGTAAATGCACCGGGTGAATCGTTGGTATGCAGCGTGCTGAATACCAGGTGGCCAGTTAAAGATGCCTGGATTGCACTGTTGGCCGTTTCACCATCGCGAATTTCCCCGATCAATACAATATCGGGGTCGTGACGTAAAATACTGCGGAGACCAGCAGCGAACGTGAGCCCGATTTTGGAATTCACCTGAATCTGGCTGATGCCTTCACTATGGTATTCGACAGGGTCCTCCACGGTAATAATTTTGGTTTCCGGGTTTTTGATTTCGTTTAAGGCACTGTAGAGAGTCGAAGTTTTACCACTCCCTGTTGGGCCAGTAACCAGAATGATGCCATGCGGCAGTTCGATCATCTCACGAAATGATTTCAGCATCTCAGAATTCAGGCCAACATTGTCCAGGCGAAAGACCATGCGTTCTTTATCGAGCAGACGCATCACGATGCCCTCACCGTAGATCATAGGAATGATCGAAACACGGACGTCGATTTCCCGGCCGGTGATGCGAAGCTTGATGCGTCCATCCTGAGGCAATCGCTTTTCAGCAATATTCAGGTGCGACATGATTTTGAGACGCGTGATAATGGCCGAATAAAAATGATTGATTTCCGGAGGGACTGATTGCACTCGCAGCAGGCCGTCGACACGGTAACGGACAACGAGCCCGGATTCGTGTGGTTCGATGTGGACGTCACTTGCCTGCTGCTGCAGCGCTTCGATCAGCAGTTCATTCACCAGGCGAATGACGGAAGCGGTCTGCGCCATGTCCGCCAGTTCGCCATGTTCTTCGGAGACTTCTTCCAGAAGTTCGACGCCATCCTCTGCGGCCCGTTGTGAGACGAGTTCATTAATCGTATCGCCGCCAACGCCCAGGTTTTCCTTGATCAGTTCCATCACATCAGCATGTAATGCCAGGACTGGCTCAAGATCCAAACCGCTCAGCGAACTGAGTTCGTCGATGGCTTCAAAATCAAATGGATCTGCAGAGGCGACCAGGACGCGACCATTGTTGCGCTGCAGAGGGAGCAGGGCATTTTTAAAAATGGGTGTCGCGGGAAACTGGGCCAGCAGTACCTTATCAACCTGATAGTCTTTGAGCTCAAAATATTTCATACCCAGTTCTTGAGCAAAAGCTTTGAGCAGATCTTCCTCGGAAGCCAACCCCATCTCCATGACAACGCGGTCCAGACGATTTCCGTTCGCCGCCTGCTGTGCTATGAGCAGTTGGCGTTCGTCAAGGATGCCACGTCTTTGGAGAATTTCACCGATTTCCATGGAGTTGACTCAATGGTTTGATATCAGAAGATTGGAATGGAAGTTGTAATGTTGTATCAGCGACCACGACCACGGCTGGAGCGACTGCTGCCGCCTCCGCGTGTGCTGCCACCATCGCTGCCCGGGAAACGAAAACCACGTGAGCTGCGACCGCTGAAGGGAGAACCGCCACGGCTGGAATCGCCTCCCGGCGCACTACCGGCGCCCATGCGTTCGCGCATGCGCTGTTCAAAGAAGTTACGGATTTCTTCGCCACGGTCACTGGAATCTGAGGGAGATGTTGACTGGCCAGGGGAAGCAGACGTCGGGTCGGTTGTTTTTTTGCGTGTATCACCAGTGGTGCTCACGGTGACATTAGGTAGCAGTGAAGTCAGGGCGTTTTGGATCAAAGCCGAGTTCCCATTATTCAAAGTGACGACCTGAACCGATTTTCGTGACATCTTCGCAGAGTAATCCAGTTCACGCACCAGAGATTCGATTTCCTGAAACAGGGAATCACTGGCAGAGACGAGTAGTTGATTTGCATTTTCATCCACACTGACGGCAAGCCGGGCTTCTGCCGGCTGCGCACTGGAACCGCCTGCAGCGCCTCCCCCCATCATGGCGGCGAAAGGATTACCGCCTCTGCGCGAGTTGTTCTGCTGTTGTGGTGCCTGCAGGTAATCTTTGTAAAGTTCTTTGACGATGTTGGCGACTTCTGTTGCTGATGCGAACTCGACGGGAATGATACCCGGTGAACGATCTCGCAATGAAGCGGGTAATTCAGAAGTATCCAGGACTTTCAGCATCTGTTCCACAGAACGAACTTTATCCGATGGCCCCGTCACATAAAGTGCATTGGAGCGGACTTCTGGAATGATACGTAATGTTTGCGGTCCCATGCCCAGGGTAGTGAGTCCGGTGGCATCCATCAGGCTGCCGCCAATGTTGGAGATACCACCGAACATCCCGGAGCCCGAATCCATGTCAGAGACAGAACTGCTGGGAAACAGACTTTCCAGCATTTTGGCGGTGGCGGTGGCATCGGCTGAACGCAGGTAAAATACGGTCCACTGATTTTTCGGTGGAATCGCCTGTGTCAGCGCTTCAATCATATTTTCCAGTCGATTAAGAGCTTCCAGATCCATGGATGAAATAATCAGATTATCTCCATTTGAGGAAACAGCAACTGGATTCTTTTTTTCTCCCGGAGGAATGTTGGCTGGTTTATTATCGGTTTCCGGCTGTTGGGGGGATTCCTGTTTGCTGCTGGAACCTGCACCGTTATTCGGTTCTGGAGAGGATTCTGTTCTCTCGTCGCTGGCAGTAAAGAAAAACCGTTTTTGATTGGTCTCACGAACAGGTTGCTGCTGCCGAATAGGGCGATTCAAGGGAGTACTGGTATTTTGCGATGGATTGCGAAAACCCCGGTTACGATTGGGGGATTCTTCTTCTTCACCTCCGATAATGCGTTCTCGGATCAGATTATTTTCCGAGGGCACAACAATGCGGATCGGGTTTTCATCGCCTGAGGAAGCGGACCATAGTTTATTGATGAGTTCCATAATTTCACGGGAATCACGACCGCCCAGTGGAATGGTCCGGACAGGACCACGATCGCGGGGGTCCTTGGATCGACCCGATCCATCTTCGCCCAGTTGAGCCAGCAGCGCTTTGACTTGAATGACCTGATCGGGAGTGCCACGAATCAGGAGTCGCCGACCTAGCAGGTCGGCTTCAATGGTCGGGGCATCGTCACCGTCACGTAAGAAAAGAGACCGTAGTGTGGTGGTTGCTGAAATGGGATCCATCGAGCTGAGATTGATTACGGAAACAGACTGGCTGCCTCCTTCGCCATCCAGCTGTCGGATCATCTCGTCGATTTTTTCGTGCTCTTTATGAGTGGCGAGAATGTGGATTTTATTATTGCGGGCGTCTTCGTTGACGACGACACCCGGCATCATTGCATCCAGAGTTTTAGTTACTTCGCGTGAGTCGGCAGAGCTGACGCTATAAACATGCAGGAATGGTTTGTTGCCACCAGGCCCCAGCGGGTTGCCTTCATCAACGTCGATCGATTTGACGATTTCATCAGCGATTTTAATCTGATCGGGTGTCGCAGTGACCAGCAGACGATTCGTGCGGGGATCGGCTGTTACCTGGGTATTGGATTCTTTGCTGGGTTGTGGCTGTGGAGGACTTCCGCCTCGATCTCTACTACTGCCCCTGGAACGATAGTCAAAGTAACGGGAAGAGGTGGCACTGGCACTTACATTCTGTGTGGCAGCAGGCAAGCCAAACTGGCTACGGACAATTTTTTCCGCTTCCGTCGCGTCAATAAATTTCAGTTCAAAGGAGCGAAACGCCAGGTCGGTAGGCCCTGCGTTTGCCATGGCACCTTCCAGAAGTTTTTTCACTCGCGACAGATTACTGCCGATATCAGTCACTATGATGGAGTTGGCTGTGTTCAAAGCCACTGATTTGCCCTGTGGTCCCAGAATCGACTGCACTTCCTTGGCGACCTGACTGACGTCGACCCCTTCCAACTGGAAGGTCACGCTCATCAGTTCGTTTTTACCATGTTCGGTAATCTTTTCGGAATCGACAATCGGTACGAGGTTGGGTGGAATTCCGTTATCGATATTCAGAACCACCAGGAACTGATCGCGGCGGACAATGATATAACCTTTCTGAAGGAGATAGCCATTGATAATGTCGAGTGCTTCCGTGGGGGTGTAGGATCCCTGGTCGAAGTAATTAAAGGTTCCCGGAGGAACATCGTTCAGATCAAGTGTATAACCGGCTGATTCTGAAAACAGCTTCAGAACATCTCCCCAGGGGGCAAATCGGAAGTTAAAGGACATTTTGTTGACTGGTCCCGGCTTCTTCGCGGTCTGGGGCTGATCAGGGTCGGCAGGTTTGCTGGTTGCGTCGTTCTTAGCGACTGCATTGCCACCACCGAACGAGATGCGACGGTCTTCGGGTTTCAACCCTTCCGGTTCCATCGGAATTTGCGGACGTGGTCGTGGTGTCGGACTGGCATTACTGCTGACAGCCGGGGCACCGGGCTCAGCCGGTTTGGCTTCTGTGACCAGAGCCGGTCCCTGCATCTGTTTCCATTGGGTCTGCTGATCTTTGGTCAGTACGGCTTCGATTTTCTGATCAAATTCCTGCTGAACCTTGTCACGTTCTTCTGAAGTCGCACGGCGACCCAGTTCACGACGGGCGTTGGATCGCTGTTCTTCCAGTTCCGAAATCTGCTTCAGTTGGTCTTCAGTCAGCTTGAGTTGTTTGGCGGTATCGTCATTGGTCAACTGGCGATAGCCGGCATCCTGTAACTGCAGTTGTTTGAGTCGGGTGGCCTGCTTTTCGTTCAGCAGGCTCATCATTTTGGCTTCACCTTCGGTACGCTGCTTTTCGAAAGACGCGCTCATTTCTTCACGGACTTTGGTCCGTTCTTCATCCGTCTGAGCTTCCCGCATCCGCGTCATGAAGGGTTCCATACTTTCGCGAGTGGGGCGCATGCTTACTGCTGCTTCTTCAAGCTGCTTGATCTGGTCCGGGGTGAGCTGCAGCTCTTTTTGGACTTCTTCGCGATTGATCAGGGAACCGATGCCTCCCCGAGGGCCACCGAATCCGCCTCGACTGCCGAATCCGCCCCGGTCTCCGCCAAATCCACCACGGCCTCCGAATCCGCCTCGATCTCCACCAAAACCTCCGCGATCGCCGCCAAAGCCCCCGCGGTCACGTCTGCCACCCCGATCGCCTCGGTCTTCCGTTTCCTGTGCCTGTACTGAACTCATGAGAATGTCAGAGCAGGGGATCAGTCCCATCAAGGCGATCATAAAAAAGACGTGGAATTTGATATTTCTCATCATTTGCATGGCGATTCTGATATCAGGCGTAAAAAATCAAGAATAAATGTGGACTTATGGATACTGATTTGGGGTATGCCACAGGAGTCCTTAAGAACTTCCAAAACATCATTTTGTTTTGTAATGTGGTCTTTGCATCGCTGAATCTACTGACTACAGGCTAAGTTGCCTCATAATCAAATACAAGGTTATTTAAGTGACTAGCGTACTATCATGTTATACTTCAACAGTTTACAGCTCGTTTCAAAGATCTGGGGATTCTTTTAGAATTCATCGACCGGTTTCCCCTCGACGGGTGTTTCTAATGTCAGATACTGAAATTCTACTTGCATCTCTAACGGACAGATGCGCAAAATCATGGTATCTGTTTATTAAACACGGTAATACCCGTCGAAGACCGCTCTAAATGTTGCGGAGTAAGAAAATGTTCCGTTTTACCACTCTCCTGATTCCTTCTGTACTGCTGGTAGGGTTTTGCACTGATCTGGCATATGCGCAGCCAGGTGGCGATAGTCGCTCACGCGGCTTCATGTCGTTTCTGGATCGTAACAAAAACGGGGTGATTGAGGCCTCTGAATTTGATCAGATGCCGGGGCGTTTCAAGGAAACTCTGGAAGCGGCCGGCGTAAATACATCACGCGACATGAGCCAGCAGGAATTCGAACGGATCATGCCTCAGGTGATGGAGCGCATGCGCAGCCAGCGCAGTTCGTTTGGTGGTGGAGATCGACGAGACCGCGGCAGTCGTGGTGGGGATGACCGCAGTCGTTTTGGTTCTTCCCGTGGTTTTGGTGGCCCTCCGGGCGGTTTTTCCCGGCCCGGCGATGATCGAGGTGGCGATGATGATCGGAGCGGTGGTTTTGACCGTGATGCTAGGCGCAGCCGCTACGGCTCGTTTGAGCCAGATCGGGGAGGCGCGTCAGACTCTTCTACAGCTAAACGTTCCGGCAGCAGTCCTTCGAGCAGCGCTTCCAAAAATGAACCGGCCAAGCCTGTTCGCACGACAGTCGACCTGAATCAGGATTTTGTGCCTCACGACATGGATCAGGATGGTCAGATTGGCCTCTACGAATGGCGTAAAAATATTCCGACCAAGCTTGGTGATTTTTTCACGATGGATCTGAATGGAGATGGATTTCTAACGCCGAAAGAAATCAAGCTTGCCAAAGAGGGGAAAACACAGCGGAGTGCAGCCTCCTTCATGTTCGCTTTGAATAGCGGGCAGACTTCTGCAAATCCCCTGGCTGCGAGCGGCAGTTCTGCAACTCCCGGAACAGCAGATGCTTCGAAGCAACCTACACCTGAGAAGACATCCCAGTCGGAGTCAGCTCAGGTTTCTGTGCCCAGTACCGACCCGCTGGTTGCACAGGCAGGCTATTTCTTTAAACTGGTCGACCGGGATAAAGATGGCTCCGTTTCCCCTGCAGAATGGAAAAAGAGCCGCTCCATGCGGAAGCTGTTTGAAGAGGCAAATATTGATCTGACAGTTTCCATGCCTCAGGAACAGTTTGTAAAACATTACCTGGAGATCAAGAAGAAGTAAACTGTCGACCGTGAAATAACCCCGTTTTGTCAGAGTCAATTGTCCTGGATACCAAGGTTCTTTTCGAGTTGTTCAGCTCTCTTTCTGGTTCGCCTTTGTTCTTCACGACGTTCCTGGTTTCTGTCAAAGCGTTTCGAGATCGAAATTCCCAATAGTTTCAGATAACCCTCGTCAAACTGCAGTCGAGTTCGGACGCCCGTTTCGGTAGGTTGAGTGGTCACCAGGATCAGGTCGTTTTCTTTCTGGAAGGCACCATCCAGAATTTTCATGACGCCGCTTTCCTGAATTTCCGCTTCGGAAAACAGGTTGAGCCAGGGACGGATATGAAACTCTATCTGACCGGGAGCGGTCCGTTGTTCTTTTCTGGCTTCGGGTGTCGCTGTGTTAATTGTTTCGATGGCTTCATTTAATGCGGCGACGGCAATTTCAGTACCCATGGCGAACCAGATCACCTCATTGTCCGCTCCGATATATAGTGAAGGAACTCCGCCGAGAAAGCGTTGTTGTTTATCATCAGCGGTTTTTATATCGGGTTGCACCTGATGCAGGGCGATTCCCTGAACGGTTTCTGCATTCGTAAAGATGTGTGTCTTGTTGTCAGGCAACTGATCAATTCGATTAATGATATCCAGCAAGGCAGCCGGCAGATTCGAGGAGGGGGCGACTTTAATTCCGCCAATCAGAGCAAATTTTTTAGTCGGGGTTGAGGCCAGTTGGGCAAACACATCCAAGTGCCCTTTATCGACCATCGTTTTTACCGGGCTGAAGAACTGTTGCATCGAGTTGGTATTCTGCAGGCGTTCTTCTTCCGTCAGAAGTATTTCACTCAGCTGTTTTTCAAAGTAGTCCAGATATTTCTGATAGATTTTTCGATCGCGGCGGGCAAGATTCATGGAAGCGGAAATAGCGAGAGGCAGATTTTCACGTGAGGTAATCACACTGAAGTAGCTGGCTTTACCGGGAATGTTTTTGACAGCGCGGGCCAGATCACTGTTGGGTCTGGCTTTGATGAGCATGTCCACAACTCCCCGTTTTGCTTCTTTTTCGATGCGACCGCCGAACACCATTTCCTGACCCTCGCTCAGAAAATATTCGATGTTTTCCAGATTTTGTTTGCCAGACATGCGACGGAATTCATAGGCGGCTTTTGATTCGCCATCCCGCTGTTGCAGTTGTGTTTCGATGGCGGTACGGAAGAAACCCAGAAATGTCGTGCGCATCAACTCGGGAATGGCATTTAGATCGATTTTAAAAGCCAGGTCATAGTCGGCAGTCAGGTTCTGCAGTTTTTGAGACGGGTCACCGAAGTCGCGGGAACTGATCATGTCCAGACTGGTTTCATTCTCGACACCCTGAAACAGCATATGGGCATAATCATCCTGGAGCCGAATGATGGATTCGCCGCGTCGCCCATTAATTACATACAGGTCATCCCGGTCTGTATCTTTTTTGATGGTTTCTTCGTCACCTGGAATCAGCTTTTCCAGGGTTTCAAGAAATGTACGGACTTTCGTGATCGGCAGATACATGGTCGGAACAGGCTGGGGAATTAATCCGGTTTTCAGATAGAGTTCCACACCCAGGTTTCTATTTCTATCGATGCCTTCCAGATCGTTCACATTCGCCAGTGAAGCCGAGGCGATTTCAGCGATCTCCGGACGCCCTGCCAGCTCGAAAATGAAATCGATATCCGAGAGGATCCGTTCCACGCTGGCGACATTGATCACGATAATTGGTTTGGGAAGGATCGATTCCAGACCAGTGCCCTTTTTTTCCTGTTGCTCTTCCTTCTTTTCAGAATCCGGTTTTTTAGTCTCGGGTTCCTGGGCAAAAAGTGTGCTGCTACAGAAGGAGATCAGAACGAGAAGAACTAATTGTCGTCCCATGAGGAGCAGAGATTTTGCAAAGATGTCCTGGGAGCCTGAAGTGCAGGAGGTTCTCATACGATGCCTTTTCCGTAGAGTTGAGATTCGTATTAAAAGGGTGGCGCGTTCTCATACTGTTGAAAACGCGGAATTCGACCGGGGTAAAGACAAAAACAGCGTGTGATTTTGTGTACTTATTTCCCGATCAGGGTTGGTAAGGAATGATTTTGAATGAAATGAGATTCGATACCATCCACCCCAGTATACCAGTTCGGAAAACAAAAAGATTCAACGAATCCGATAATTGCTCAGACGGAAGTGAGGGTGATCTATAAAGCCAGGTGAGTCAATCATTTACAGCGAAGGGATAGAGGGCAGGTTAAGACCATCCAGCAGTTTTTTTCGCTCTTCACGGGATTTCTTGTAGTGATGAGGCAGTACCCGTTCGTGATAGGTTTCCAATGGCCGTACCAGTGTGCGTTCCAGGACCTTTTTTCGTAGTTGCCAGTCTTGCGCACTGACATTCGCCTGAGCCTGAATCTCGTCCATGGTTTCGAATGCGCGTTCGATTCCGGAAATACTAAGTTCGATATCGTGCAAAGCCTGTTTTGAAGTTAAAGGTCGTGCCTGGGAGCGGTTGTCCCACCGATATTTCAAAGACTGCAGTAACCCGTTCAGGTGGTCCCACTGCTGTCCCGGTTCCTGGAACAGACTGGGGTCAGTTGCTGCCAACTCCAGTGCCCGTACAACGGAAACAATGGAGCGGTCATTGGCGGAACCATAATTGATGGCGTGCAGGCGATGTGAGAATTCGAGGATGTCCGGCGCATCATCTGATTTATTGTAGAGCTCTGCGACTTCGTCATGCATGAAGTAACTGATCATCGGATCGTAAGTAGCAGTAAATGTTGTCACACGACCAATCTGATCGGCCGTAGGGCTGGCTTTCTCCATCGCGTCTGAAAGTGCTTTGAAATAAAACATGCGACGTTTGTCTTCATCGTGGATGTAATCTTCTTTGTGCAGATTTTCTGCAGCAACCTGCTTGATGAGTGAACGTGGATTTTCTGTAATCTGATCTTTGGCAGGTTTGCGATACTTCCAGTATTGATCGGGATAGCGGGCCATCAGTCTGTTTTGTGCAGTCACTTCAGAAAGTCGTCTGAGTATGATGGGGTCGTTCTTCTCGCCCTCCATCCAGTTCAGCAGGCGGCTGCTGCGGTATTCTTTGACGGGATTTTCGCTGCGAATTTCTGCTGAAACCATTTTCCGGATTTCTTCCTGTTTCATTCCCCAGCGCATCATCTCGTAAGGAAGAGTGAAAGCGAAGTTTCCGGTTGAAGAGTGATTGACGCTGGTTTTGAAATCGACAGTCATATCTGCGAGTGCCTTATTCGAGTACGCTGCCAGATTCAACAGGACCGACCAGTCCCAGCCTACCTGTGCCAGCGTGCGTCTGACCTGCGGCGCCTGAATTCGATCGATCAGGTTGTTCCTGATAAAACCCTGTGCTGAATTTGTACCTAGAAATAAAGTTTCGCCGTTGGCGATTTCAATTGCCAGAACCTGCTGGAACGCGGCCCGAAAGGTCTGTGCCATCACACGCAGTGGTTGTGCACCAAAATCGATGTGTTGAAATCGCTGACAGAAAATTCCATCTGCATTCAGATGTCGCGAAACATTGCGATAAAATTCTGCTGTGTACTCTGCCTGAGATTGTGTCACAACCGAATGGGCCGGGTTACTGATAATCAGGTCATACTGTGTTTCTGTGTCCGTACGAGCTGCCATTGCCAATGCGATTGGCATCTGAACCAGCTCGACCCGCTCTGAATCAAAGGCAGAGATTGCATTTCGTGGTGCAATCTCTTCGTGGTACAATTTGACGAGACTTCGATCCGGTTCCAGGCAGGTTACATGTTGCACGGGGAAGTCGAGGCTGGAATTGACGCCCACGCCGGCACCGAGTCCCAGGAACAGCACATCTGCAGGACGCTCATGCAAAACAACGGGAATCACAAACGGCATCAGTTCCCCGGTGGTATGCGGGCATAATCCGGCATCTACGCTGGTGACGCCGAAAGGCAGACCGCTTCTGCGAATCTGAATCTGATTTTCCCGATAAGACCAGATGGTAAACGTACCGTACTGGCCTTCCAGTTCTGACAGGCAGCGCCCTTCATCCAGGTGGGGCAGCAGCTCTGGTTTCAACCCATAGCGTAATCCGGTAAAAGTGTTTGTCGAGAACAACAGCTTGGCAGAATGATGAACATCATAATTATTGTGAGAAAACAGACCCGTCGTGAGCAGGACCAGACCGCAGGTCATTGCAGCGGCCCGCCAGCGTGACGTCGGGAGTCGGAAATGAGTCAGTCGGACCAATACCGCCAGACTGAGCAGTACCAGGCTGGTGACAACCGCGATGGTTTTGAGCTCGATGACAGCCGAACCGATAAGCCACAAACAGCTAAACATCCCGGCCAGCAGACAGAGCGGCTGCCAGACAGGCAGAGTGGTTATAGTGGAGTTCTCTACTCTGGAATACTGCGTGGGACTGGAGAGTTTGAGCCAGCCACCCCAGCAGGTTCCCAACAGGCAAAAGAGGGCCGCCGTCAAGCCGCCACGGATGACCGACAACAGCAGTGCGTATTCAATATAGGCGTTGGCATACAGCATCCAGGAGACCAGCAATGGGAACAACGCCAGACAGCCGATGCCCGTCAGTGCTGTCACAAGAGACAGGCTGGAAGTCATCTGAGCGAGCTTTCCGGGTTTTCGTGCTTGCAGGAATGCAAAGGCCGCTGCGATTCCGAGTAAAAATCCCGCCCAGATGGTAACTTTCAGATAGAGTGAATCCGGGTAAAGTTGAAACAGAACCCGACTGACGACAACCAGCAGGATACCGGTTGCCAGACTCATTACATAGGAGCCGACCCGGATTACCATTGGAATACGGGGAGGGGCAACCGCTCGCTTAGTCGCCTCGAAATCGGAATGGGATTGCGTATCAGTCTGGAAAAGATCCAGTTTGAGCCAGTGTGAATATTCAGGAAGATAACTCTTGCAGAGTGTACCAATCCAGGGAACGCAGCAGAAAGCCAAAGTTGCAATGAGAGGAATCAGTAAAGTACCGGTCCAGCCGAATACGGGAACCAGCCAGTAAGCTGACAGAATTAATGAAACACTGACACCGGTCAGGAAGCGGGCCAGTTGTGAAGTTATAGTCGTGCGGGAATTTTTGCGAGCGCCTGCAGTCAATGTCGCAAACCAGAACAGGCGGGTCGACCAGAACACGACAGGCAGGATCAGCGTCATGGCAGAGAGTGTCATCAGACCTGTCAGAAATACGACGTTTGTCATCTGCGTGAGCGTGACCCAATGCAGAACCTGATTGAACTGGGCCAGCAAAAACGGATAACAGATGGACCAGAATGAAAGAATCAATAACGTAAAGTGGATGCGTTTCTGGTGAGGTACTGTTTCTGCACCAGAGTCTTCGCTCGAGACGATGGCCCGCTGTGGCAGTCCGAGCCAGATACCCATCACAATTGCCAGACCAATTCCCGTCATCACTTCCGGACTGTCACTGACCAGATTCTGAAAACGTTGAACACAGGAAAGAATGTACAGACCGCAAACCGATCCCAGAAGAAATGAGACTCCCATTCTCTGTTGCAAAAATGAGAGAGAAAACCGGACTAGATTTTGAGCGAACGAACGTATCATGGCTTCCTTGCCTGTCGTTATTAAAAAATCAGAATTGCATCTCAACTTAAAGTAGCTTACTCTAAACCATTTCCTAAGCGTCCCTTAGCAGCAAAAATTGCCGGTTGATACGCGGGGGCACTCAGGTTGTGTTTTATCGAAAATGCGTAAATATATGCAATACCAGTCGTTGTATCACTGCTGAGATAGCATTTAATCGATAACTGATGTACACTCTGCTAGACGAAACTGCGTAGTGGAGTAAGAATAGGTTGTTCTACCGGTCTGTTTCAGCCCTTTGTCATAGAAATTTCTCAGAGTGAAATCCCCATTGAATCTACCCCCTGGTGAGACTCCTGTTCTCTTTCAGTGTAATCATAGGCTGTTTCATATGATGCGGATTATGCTGGTCTGTTTCGCAATCTTCATCATTAGTACCGGAGAACGGCTTCAGGGTGAGACAAATTCCGCGGCTGTTTATAAAGCAGTCGTAAATTCAATCACAGTCGACGAGTTGAAATCGCATATCGATTTTCTTGCCAGCGATTCTCTGGAAGGTCGCGAGGCGGGTTCACAGGGAGGCCAGGCTGCGGGGACTTATATCCGGACCTTTCTTCAGAAACACGGGATTCAAGCGGGAATGGCTGACGAAGGCTACTTCCAGGAGTTTGATAGTGGTTTTCGAAATATCATCGGCGTGATTCCGGGAAATGATCCCGAATTGAAAAAAGAATATGTGGTCATCGGTGCCCATTACGATCATGTAGGATACGGGAAACCATCTAACAGTCGAGGCGGCGTCGGGCAGATCCATAATGGTGCTGATGATAATGCCAGTGGAACCGCGGCCTTGCTCGAAGTGATTGAAGCGCTGTCGTTACACAAAGAGCTTCCCCGTCGATCGATTCTGTTTATGTTCTGGGATGCGGAAGAAATGGGGCTGCTGGGTTCACGCCACTGGATAAATTACCCGACCGTGCCTCTGGATCAGGTCGTCCTCTATCTCAATCTGGATATGGTAGGACGGTTACAAAAGAAACCCCTGACTCTATTTGGTTCCCGTTCCGCATACGGACTGCGTTCCAGTACCGTACGATCCAATGAACGAGAAACCGATCTCAAAATTGATTTCGATTCAGCTATCCGACCAGACAGTGACCACTGGCCCTTTTATCAGAAAGGGATTCCCTTCCTGATGTTTCACACAGGCAAACATGCAGATTATCATCGTCCGGAAGACGACGCCCATAAAATTGATTATCAGGGCGCTCGTAAAAGTGCCCAGTTGTTAACGCAGTTGACACTCGATTTCGCATTGCAGTCGGATAAGCTGGAATTTCGAAATGCCAACCAGGATATTGTGTCTGGCATCGATCAGCAGGCACACATTGATAACAGCGATCCTCCGCGACTGGGGGTTGCCTGGAATGCTGATATTTATTCACAGGGAAAATTACTACTGACGCAGGTCATGGCCAATACACCGGCTAAAAAAGCAGGACTCAAAGAGGGTGATGAGATAGTCAAAATTGATGGCAAGTCTCCCATTGCGGAACAGGGTTTTGGTGCCTTGATTCAGAATTCAGCCAACCGAATTGTCCTGCAGGTTCGCCGCAAAGGACAGAAAGAACTTCTGGAACTTCCGATAAATTTGTCCGGAAAACCGGTCAAGTTAGGAATTCAGTGGCAGACCGACGAAGCCGATCCGACTGTCATTGTGGTATCCGATCTTGTCGAATCTTCGCCTGCTGCTCTGGCGGAACTGAAAATCAATGACCGGATTTATGAGATTGACGGCAAAAAAATTGAGAATAGTGAGGAGTTTCGCAAATTGGTAGGTTCTCGGAAGTTCCCTTTCAGCCTGCTGGTGGAGCGGGAAGGCCGCCTGAAAAAAATTGACGTTCAGTCAATGAGGTGAATTTTCCAGTCGATCATGTGCGGTTGCAAACCGGAATTGCCGAGCTCTTCTTTCAATCTGTCTTCAGGCACGACCCGCGCAGAGCCCGTTCGATAAACACGCACATGGATGCCGTCTGCATCACCTGAAGCCTGCTTTGCGAGAGTGAGGATCTCGTTCATCTCTGCTGGTCTGTATTTGTCTTTGGACTGGGAGGCAGCTTTGACCAGGTAGTTTCGATCATCAATCAGGATATCCAGAACTTTCACGGGAAGTTCGGCGAGCGATTTTTCCTGTTTCGGTTCCGGTTGAATCAAGATCGGGATGATTTCTGATTCGCTGGACGCCATGATCGCCCGTGATTCTTCCTCCGCCGGGTCTGCTGTCTTCTCAGCCTCTCCTGATCCGGAATTGATGCCGGGGGTCAAGCCAAAGTACTGCCCCAGAATAATTCCCAGCGCTAAGATTCCACCTCCCGCATACATTAACTTTTTCGGTCGTTTACCCATATTCGGTTCCCGTAACAAAATGTGCCTGACTGTCTCGGCATTGTAGTAGATCTGCTTTGAGATGAAACAGGTCAATTTCGGAACTAATTTTCAGGGGTTTAGATCTGCTCGGGGAACCGCAGGTAAAGACAGGTTTATCTAATTACCTGAAATGAGCTGGCTCATCAGTTCAAATAATACGGCCTGGATTTTGTCAGAGGCATCCAACTGAACACGATTCGTTCCCATCCAGGTTTCGTAACCCCCCAGCTTATGTTGAGCTGGTGTAGGCAAATATCCGTAATAGCCATTCGCCAGTTCAATTGTGAAAGCATCTTTAAACGGCGCCTTGTCTTTGATTTCCAGACCGATCTCACAGAACGTTTCAAAGGGAATGGCGGCAACTGTCAGATCGCCGATTCTGAGAGCCTGTAATTTCACGGTGACTTCATCCGGTCCTTCGAGCAGCCTTTGGACGCGACCCGCATAGTTCCGTTCATAGCGATGATGTTGCGGAGCATCTTCCGGTTGTGCCAGTACTTTTTTGAAGTAGGCCTGCATCGCAGCATCCGGTTTGCGGACTTTCAAAGTCAGTTCTGCATTGGCTGAACCCAGGGGGACCCAGGTCTGGTATTTGACATTTTTGTATGCTTCCGAGACGCGTTTTGCCACGAGGTCTGCGACCTGTGTCATTTTCTCGTAAGCCTGCATGCGTTGTCCTGGCTTACTGAAATTGATGTTATTGATATCACCACTGGTACCGTTCGAGAGCATGCCTACAAAAGAACCCTCTTCCGGGCTGGCACCGATGAGCGATCCAATTTTTTCTGCGAAGATGCCAAAGTAGTCAGCCGAAATTTCTCCTTTTTTCACCCCGCCGACATAGTGTAGTGAGTAATTGGCCAGCAGCGCCAGCGGGCGACCATCCAGAGACTGCACGCTGATGAAAGAGATTTCGGGATCAATGGGGCCAGCCGGCTTGACGAGTGCTGCATTCCCGCGTGGCGGATTCATACGTACCTGGTCGACGCCACCAAACGGGTTTTTACAGAAGTCCGGATTCGTGGTGTGCCAGCGTCTGTTAAACACTTCGGAGGGTTCGTCCACGCCGCCCCAGCCGATCCGGGCTGGTTCCGTTTTCTCCAGGGCACGTCGGACACAGTCGGCAATGCGGCGGGAAAGGAAGTCTCGATATTTCGGACTGCTGGCGCGAGTCGCCGAATGCGTGTGTGTTGCCGCCATTAATATGTTTTCGGGAGGCAGGTCCGTTTCCGCTTTGATATATTCGCGGGCAGTCTGGTAGACATCGTCAGTGATGCCCAGGTTGTCGCAGATGACAAACGCAATTTGTGTTTCACCATTATCCAGAACAAGACAACGGGCATGCAGTTCGTCATGTACATTTTCCGCGGGGAAGGGGGCGAATCCGCCTATGATCGCCTCGCCAAGCGGTGGAGTGATATTACTCGTGGCGGCACCCGCTTTGAGGACTTTCCCCCGAGGAGAATCAGCTGCCTGTAGGCTGCCGATCAATAGCAGAGACCAACAGACGCTTACAATACCAGCCAACCATTGTCGTCGCTTGAATACTCCTGTCATCGGTCTCGCTCCTCACTTGTTTCATCAGGAAAATGGATCTTGTCGGGCTCTGATTATAAAGCTGCCGGATCGGAAACACAACAATCTCTGTTGATGTGTGTTGCTGTGATACGTTCCTAACTCATTTAATGATATCCGTTTACAGGTAGGATGTGCCCTGGATAATCGGTGGGATCAGGCTTTATCTGAAATCAGACTGGTAAAAAACTCTGGAAATATATTGTCACCAAAGTGAATTATATTTGCCATTGCCGGCAATATAATATATTTTGGTGCCAAAATGTTAATTGTGGTCTCGTCAGCGTTCTCAACCGAATCATTTGATTTGTTTCGCTTTATCAATTCCAGAATCATATTGAGGTCCATCATGCTGAGTTCGAAAAGACTACGTCGTGCGTTTACACTCATTGAATTGCTGGTGGTCATCGCCATTATCGCAATTTTGATCGCATTGCTTTTACCAGCGGTCCAACAGGCGCGAGAGGCGGCCCGTCGTTCCACGTGTAAGAACAATCTGAAGCAGATCGGTCTGGCGCTGCATAATTATCATGATGCGTTTAATGTCTTCCCGCCGAATTCCAATGGCGCTGACCCTAATCTGCCCAACGGGTTCAGCTGGCGGATGAAAGTGCTGCCTTATATTGATCAGGCACCCCTGTTCAATCAGTTCAATTCGAGTTTAAGGATTACTGATCCCGCTCATCTGGCGCTGTGTCAGAATATTATCCCCGTTTACCTCTGTCCCAGTGACCCGACTCCTGCGGTGAAAAGAGACTTACATGTCAACTGGTGTTTTCCTGGAAACGCAACCGGTGCCAGTGGCGCTCTGACTTCTACTAATGTCTGTGATATTGCTGGCAGTACTTACGATACAACCGCAGCAGTAGCAACTTATGGAGAAGTATGCGGGCTGCATCCGGATAGTGGTCCGGGGGGAATGTTTCGTCGACGTCAAACGTTTGTAATGCGGTTTCGAGACCTGACTGATGGGGCATCAAATGTACTGGCGATTGGTGAAATGTCTCCCAGCTATAATCCCTTCAGTGCCAGGGTACCCAGTGACAGCCCGGTGCATACTTCCGCAGCGATTAACAGTTCATCGTTACTATGTGGGCCGAGCCCCTGTCAATATCCGACGATCGGCTGGCCACAGACGACCGCTTCGCAAAGTTTTCACACGGGTGGTGCTCATTTTCTTTTGGCAGACGGCAGCGTTCATTTTCTGAGTGAGAACATGGACCTGACCCTGTATCAGCAACTGGGACATGCCAGTGATGGATTGCCCACTGGTGGATTCAACAAGTAACTGTAGCTAACGTTGTCTTCACTTTTTGAGAAAGAAACAGTCATGAGTAATCGATCAGGCCTGCTGTTGTCTCTGGGGATGCTGCTTTGTTTCGGCTGTGGTCAGCCTGATGACCGTCTGCCCACAGCCAGGGTGACGGGGACCGTTGCCTTCGACGGAAAGCCACTTACTTCAGGCAATATTATGTTTTTTCCTGTATCTGGCGGTAAACATGCTGTCGGTATGATAGGCGATGATGGCGCATTTCATTTATCCACTTATGAATCAGGAGATGGTGCAATACCGGGAGAGCATAAAGTGGTGATCCAGGTGTCACATGGAAGTCCTGATGGCACAGCGGTTCCACAAAAGACGCCTCGAATTCCTGTCAAATATTCTCAACGTAATACGACTACTTTGATCGCCGAAATCACAGCAGAGGGAGAGAACCAGCTTAACCTGAATGTGCTGCCTTGAGGCGGCTGTTTATTATCGTCAGGTCAAATCGCTCTTGCAGCAAATTTCGAAAGCCCGCATACTTTGCAGAGATTGTTTTGTAACTTATCTCAAAGAAAATGATGCGATGCAACTGGAACTGACCGAAAAAACAAAACTGGAAGCGCCTCCTGATCAGATTCACAACTGGTTGAGCGATCTGGAAAACTGGCCGAAGATCAATGAAAAGATTCGATCGATTTCAGTCGAAGGTGATAAATGCATTGGTGAGCTGGTTTTCAAAGGAAAGACGATTGATTTCGCCGGCATGGTTCCCGAAGATGATGACCCATTCAAAGTCACCTGTAACATCGTGGTGCAGACCAATCCCGAACAGAATCGCACGGAGCATATGACTGTCGAGTATGAAATTGAGCCTCTGGGTAGATACACACGGGTCATTGAACGGATTAAGTTCGAACGACAGATTCCTTTCTGGGGCTGGTTACTGGTCAAGTTCATCATGAAAGTAGGAAAGCCGACCGGACTGACCAATCTACAGCGGATCAAAGAACACATTGCCGCAGAGAGTGAGTAACACTGATCCCCCCGTCAGTCAGGTTCGAACTGCTATTTTTTCTCTTTCAAGACGAACGCGCCAAAATAGCCGATGTTCGATTTGTATTTTCCGTTGAGCATGTTGCCTTTCATCGAGCCGGTCCATTGATACTGATGACCGCGAATGACAGCGTCCCCCGACAGATTGAGCTGTTTGCCCATGGGCTTTGATTGAAACGTCGCTTCATATTTAAATGGATCACCTTTAAATAATCCGGTGAAGGTCGCTTTCCATTTTCCACTATCATCCGATGACGCGACACACTTCAAAGGACCAGTGGTGTTGTACTTGCGGTTATTCCATTTCCCTTCCCAGGTCCTTGTTTCTCCCGCCTGCAGGCAGGAACTCCCCATTGTCGCGAGTATCGCCAGCAAGATGCAGCGTAACATGCTCGTTTCCCCTTTCGATCAGTCTGGTTTCTCAAAGGAACTTCGTAGAAGTTCTCAGTGTTCAATCATGGATTCGCTAAACGAGCTGAAAATGCGACAATTTTGCAGACGCATGCGCAAGACATCCTCTGATGGAGTGATCGGCAGCACTCTATCATCCTGTGGTGGTACTGGCTAAGAAGAATCAGTTAACTTCCCTGCCAGATCCGTTCGGGGATTAAATATAGTATTCAATCACGTGTTCTTCTTCGACCGAGATGCGGTAATCGTGTCCGGGTGAGACAAGGTCGGCGTCATCCAGCAGCAGCTGCGCAACGCGCATTGCCTGGCCCCGCAGTTCGGGGACGGCCGTTGTTTCCCAGAGAGTCCCTTTCATCAACGGACCGATGGCAAACAGAAATTCGGACGGATTGCCTTCCGCGTCGATCGTGGCGAAGTCCGCTCCGACATCGATGCCCATATCCAGTTCATCCGGTCGAATCAGTCCGCGCTGCAGCAGATTCTGAAACAGGGGGACACTGGTATCTGAAAAACCGGATTTGGGTCCGGTGCAGTTAATCACCAGACCGCCACTCACCTGTTGTGAGTCGCCCGCCCGATTCAGTACGTTGACGCAAACGCGATCGCCGTCTGCTTCCAGTCCGGTGATGCGTCCTCGAACGACACTCAGTCGGCCTTCGGTAATCGCTTCTGTTACGCGCTGGTGAATTGGTTGGGCGATACGGTGTCGGATCACGTTCCAGCGGGCCGCATACCGTTTGAGGAATTCCTGTTTTTCCGCGAGTTCAAATTTCTGCCAGATCTTCTGCGTATGAGGTCGCAGGCGGTCCACGACGATTCCCGGATTTTCACCAATTCGTTGCAGCTGACGACAATGTTTTTCGAGCAACTGCACCAGATGTTCCAGGCCCAGGTTTTCGGGTTCTTCGGGCAGAAAATCGGGATATTCGATGCCACGAAAATGCGCCTGGGGTATCATCCCGTTATGGGAAATCGCGATCAAGTGTCCCTGCCAGTCCTGTTCGCTGAGTGTCAGAAAGACGTCAATCATAGAGAGACCGGTTCCCATGACAATAATGTTCTCAGCCGGACCGGGGATTTTTTCCATCCAGTTGGTCCAGGGTTCAGCGCAGTAACCATGATGAGTGAATGCATCTTCCGCCAGCGGACAGGGTGGCTGATTTCCCGTTGCCAGCAGAACGCGGTCAGCTTCGATGGTGGAGCCATCTTTGAGCGAAATCTCTGCGGTGCCTTCAAAGTTAAATTCAATGTCGATCGCTTCCTGTTCGATGACCTGGATTTCCGCAGGATGATGGCTGTCGATCGGTTGCATATAAGTGGCGAGGATGCTGCGCAGATAATCTCCATAAATGCGACGTGGGACATAGGTTTCGCGGAGCTGGGGATCGGGCAGGTCACTGTAGTCAACCCGGGTACGGAGCCAGTCCAGAAAGTGATTTGCATGATCGGGAACGGCTGACATGTTTCGTGCGGCGACATTCAGCAGATGTTCTTCGCGGCGGGTCCCATAAGCGACACCACGACCGAGTGGATATTTATCGTTGATCAGTTGAATACAGAGCGGGCCGCTGCTTAAGCGGGCCAGATTGACCGCCGCCATAGTTCCACTGAAACCACCTCCAATAATCGCCACTTTCTTCATGGGCCTCTGGTCCTTTCACAGTCAACACGGATACCGGAATGATTGCACAACCAACGGAGATTCCAGCTGTTTCGAATGTAAATCCAAAAAATCAAAACGGCTTCAGGAACTGCATCAATTGTACCCGGCAAACCACAAGTGGAACAGGAAGCAGGCAAGGTTCCCTGGTTTTGCTGGAAAAGCAGTATTGTCGTTCAACACCCCCGTTTGACAATCGGCGTTTTATTTCCCTGGTGATCAATGGCGACATAAGTAAAGGCCGCTTCGGTAACTTTGAAGTAGGGGCATTTCGAATCTTCATGCCGCAGGACCGGTTCCACCCAGACTTCGAGTTGCAGGGTGATAGAAGTATTGCCAATGCGTTCGACCGTTCCATAGCAACTCACAACATCGCCAACCTTGACTGGACGAATGAATTTCATCGACTCAACCGCAATCGTCACCGTGCGGGTTCCTGAGACCTCCTTGGAAAGGATACCGCCGGCGATATCCATTTGAGACATAATCCAGCCACCAAAAATATCACCATTGGCATTGGTGTCTGCCGGCATGGCCAGGGTTCTCAGAATCAGCTTGCCGTCCGGCAATTCACAGGTTTCTTCCATCGATTAACGATCCAATATTACAGCGAAAGATCAAATTGACTCGAGCGAAATCGTTTTTCGGCAGGGAGCGTTTAATGAAAACGCGGTGGTCGCCCATTATTTTTCGCCACGTGGCCTCCCCAGACCAGAAGATTTTTACTGCAATCATCCCGATGTATGAGGACATCAATCAGAGCCGGACCATCGTGTGCGGTCGCCTGTTTGATGGCTTCATCCAGTTCGCCTTCTGTACGGGCCTTACAGCTGAAACCATTACCGTCTTCCGCATTGAAGACATGCACCAGCTCGGCATAGTTCCAGTTCTTGATGGTATTATAGGGGCCGTCATGGATTTCCACTTCAATAGTATAGCCGCCATTATTGATGAGGAAGATGATCGGTTTCAAACCGTAACGAATGATGGTGGATACTTCCTGAGCCGTCAGTTGAAACGAGCCATCCCCAATCAGGGCAATCGGTCGCCGATCGGGCGCACCGACACAAAAGCCCAGAGTGGCTCCCACAGACCAGCCGATCGAACCGTACTGCATCTGTACTTCAAACCGCGCACCTTCGGGCAGATCCAACTGCATGCCATTGAACCAGGAATCGCCAGTCTCGGCAATCACTGCGGAATCGGGGCCCAGCATCTGTTGAATACGCGAGAACAGTTGTCGCGTGGAGAGCTCTGTTTCAGGAGTGCCGGGGCGCAGAGGAGCGATTTCTTCCTTGATTCGATTGTAGGCGATCATCGACCCGTCATTGGGTTTCAATTTCTTTGCCAGCATTTCCAGGAATTCGGTGAGTTTAACGTTGCTGAAGGTCTGATTGGGAAAGACCACACTGTTCGGGCGGGCCTGAATGACCTTAGATGGATTGATGAGGGCCGCATGTCCGGTGGTGGTATAGTCGGTAAAAGTACCACCCGCGAACAGGCAGAGATCAGAAGAATCGACAATCTCACCACAACCGGGTGTGCCCACGGGGCCCCAGTAAATACCCATGTAATGGGAATGCTGTTCGTTGAAGAATCCTTTCGCATTGGGCATGCTGGCGATGGCATAACCACAGGCATCAGCCAGTTTCTGGAAGTTGGCTTCCGCACCAAACGACCGGAGCTTGACGCCTGCTACCAGGACCGGTTTCGACGCGGCACTCAGTAGTTCTACGGCTCGATCGACGGCGGCGTTCAACGACAGTGGATCACTGGCAGTCGGGCCACCGAACGAACGGACATTAGGAGCGGAAGTGACTGCATCTGCGATATTACACGCAATTTCAATATAGACGGGTTTACGGAAGCGGAGGGCGGTCTGGATTGCATGATCAATCTGCGTCGGCGCTTCGCGGGGATCATGGATCGTCACTGCTTCCGCGGTCACTTTGGAAAAGATGTCGCGTTGATAATCGTAGTCCAGCAGACCCAGCGTATGGTGCAGCATCTCAAATTCGGCTTCCGAATTGGTATTCGGTCCGCCCGAGACAGCAATGAGTGGCAGGTCTTCTGCATAGGCGCCCGCAACGGCGTTGAGCAGGCTTAAACCACCGACACTAAAAGTCACGAAGACCGCACTGGCACCGCCGGTGGCGCGACAGTATCCGTCTGCCGCGTAACCGGCATTCAATTCGTTGCAGCAGGAGATCATCTCCAGATTTTTATTTTCCAGCAGCTTGTCCAGCAGCACCAGGTTGTAGTCGCCGGGGACAGCGAAATAGTGCTTCATTCCAATTTCTTCCAGACGGGAAGCCAGGTAAGAACCGACGGTAGTACTGTTATCAGACATCAAAGTTCCTTCTATTGATAAGTGTAATTCAGCCTGGAGTACGCAGTGCGGAAGCTTTAATATTCAGGTTGCCACATGGTTTCTTCAATTCGCTGGTCGATTTCAGCTTCCGTGATCGAGTCGGCAACGCCGTCTGCAATGGCGGCTAATGCGACCGCATGGGCTATTTTGCGACTGACATCACGGATGATCGTCAGCGAGGGGAGCAGAGACGCTGTCCGGTCCTTGAGCGCGGGGGAAGTTTCCTTCAAGGCCTCCGCGGCGGCAATGAACATCGCATCGGTGACGCGGCGGGACCGCGACGCGAGGATGCCCAGCCCCATCGCCGGGAAGATATAGCTGTTATTGCATTGTGCGATCGTATGCGTGACGCCGTTGTGGTCTACGGGATCAAACGGGCTGCCGGTAGCAATCACAGCTTTACCATGGGTCCATTCCAGCAAATCCGCAGGTGTGGCTTCTGCCCGTGAGGTTGGATTGGAGAGCGGAAAGATGACCGGATGTTCGACATGCGCTGCCATTTCGCGAATGATGGGTTCTGAGAAGGCGCCCGCCTGCCCGGTTGCACCGATCAGTACACCCGGCTTTCCATTGCGGACCACATCAGCAAACGAGATGGCCCCCGTCGTATCACAGTCCCAGTTTTTCAGGTTTTCAGCGGGCTGTGCCAACTGCTGATGCAGTTCATCAAGATCCGTGCGTCCGGAATGCAGCAGCCCGTCGCGGTCGATTACATAAAAATGGGAACGGGCCTCCGGTTCGCTCATGCCTGCTGCCATCATCGTCTGTTTCAACTGCAGACAGATGCCGACTCCGGCCGAGCCTGCACCCAGCATCACAATGTTCTGATCTTTTAATTCTCCCCCTCCGGCAGCGATCGCGGCGAGAATTGTGCCCGTGGTGACGGCAGCGGTGCCTTGAATGTCGTCGTTAAATGTACACAGGTCATCCCGGTAGCGGTCGATAATCCGTTCGGCGTCGACGGAAGCGAAGTCTTCCCATTGCAGCAAAACATGCGGGAAACGTTTTTTGACAGCCGTCACAAACAGATCAATGAATTCGTCGTACTCTTCCCCTTTGATGCGATTTTCCCGCCAGCCGATGTAACGGGGATCGTCCAGGCGTTCCTGATTATTGGTACCCAGATCCAGCACGATCGGCAGTGTTTTCGCGGGGGCAACACCGCCACACAGGGTGTACAGGGATAATTTGCCGATTGGAATGCCCATGCCACCAACACCCTGGTCGCCCAGACCCAGGATCCGCTCGCCATCTGTGACCACGATGACATCAATGTCCCGTTCGACATTTTCCAGAATCGCATCCATGGAATCACGTTCCGGGTAGGAGATGAAAATTCCACGGGGACGTCGATAAATATGGCTGAAACGTTCACACGCCAGACCCACAATGGGCGTATAAACGATTGGCATCATCTCTGTGATATGACCCAGCATCAGACGATAGAAGAGAGTTTCGTTTTCGTCCTGGAGCTGTCGGAGATAAATATGTTTGTTAATCGGTTCCTTGAAGTCGCAGAAGGCTTCGTAAGCGCGTTCGACCTGTTCTTCGAGAGTATCCACATGCGGTGGCAGGAGCCCGAGTAATCCGTGCTGGATTCGCTCCTCGGTCGTAAAAGCAGTTCCTTTATTCAACAGGGGGTCTTCCACCAGCAGGGTGCCGCGTTTCTCGATCGAAAATTCTTCTGTCGTACGTCCTGTATTCATGTCAAATTCTATCCCGATGTGAAGAGTCGTGGGTGAGGAAGTGATACGGAAAACCTGATCTGAAAGGCACTTCCTGTTTCAGGCATAGAATAGTGGAAAAGTGGTGAGTCTGTCGATGTTACTCTTAAGAAACTGGACGGATTCCAGTAAGCTGGAGTTTGAGCAGCGATGACTGTCCTATAATTGCCGGGAAACGGTGGAAGTGGGGGATGCACGACTTGCAACTCACTTTCAGATTTCGTACATAACATCACCGAGTGAATGATCAAAACTCTGGTTGCTGAAACAGGTCTTCACAGTTTATTCATGTTTCTGGAATGTTTCCTTTATGTCGCGTCAATTTAATATCGCTCTGGTGCAGGTCTCATTAAACGGGACTCCCGATGAGAATCTGATCAAGTGCCTCGACTGGGTCCGTACCGCCGCCGGAGAAGGGGGACAGGTTATCTGTCTGCCGGAGCTCTACAGTTCGTTCTACTTTTGTCAGAAAGAGACGACCAAGTACTTCGAATTTGCCGAACCGCTGTACGACAAGTCGTTCACCGCTTTCAGCAAGCTGGCGGAAGAACTGGGCGTGGTGATCATTGTGCCGTTTTTCGAGAAACGAGCCGAAGGCTTGTATCATAATAGCGCTTACGTGATTGACGCAGATGGCAGTGAAGCGGGACTGTATCGCAAGATGCATATTCCCGACGATCCCTGCTTCTATGAAAAGTTTTATTTCACGCCCGGCGACCTGGGTTTCAAAGCCATTCAAACCCGCTTCGGCAAAATCGGCACCCTGATCTGCTGGGATCAGTGGTTCCCGGAAGGAGCGCGGATTACTGCGTTAAGCGGTGCAAATGTGCTGGTCTACCCGACCGCCATCGGCTGGCATCCCCATGAAAAAGCCGAGTATGGCGTGAAGCAGCACGATTCCTGGATGACGATTCAGCGGAGTCACGCGATTGCCAATGGCACTTTCGTCGCCGCCGTCAACCGGGTTGGCTTTGAACAGCCCGAACCCGAGCAGCCGGGGCTGGAATTCTGGGGGGCATCCTTCATCTGTGGACCACAGGGAGATATCATTGCCCAGGCATCGCACGACCAGGAAGAAATTCTGATCGCAGAGGTCAACCTGGATGAGATGGCAGAGGTCCGCCAGAACTGGCCCTTCCTCCGCGACCGTCGCATCGACGCGTATGGTAACATTCTGAAACTCTATCATGACGATATCTCTCAATGAGTGAGATCACACGCAGACTGCCCGCTGAATGGGAGCCGCAGCAGGCAACATTGCTCTGTTTCCCACATAATGGCAATGACTGGCCCGGTAAGTACGAAGTCATCAAGTGGGCGTTCATCGAAATCATTCGCAAGGTGGCCGAGTTTGAACGCGTCCTGCTGGTTGTCAAAAATGAGGAACTGCAGCAGAAGGTCGATACCATGCTGCAGCAGGCGCACGCCAATACCGGGCAGGTCAAATATATTCTGCAGAATACGAACCGCAGCTGGATGCGCGATTCGGGACCGATTATTGTGCAGCGGAGTGACGGCAAACGGGAAGCACTACAGTTCCGCTTTAATGGCTGGGCGAAATATCCCAATCATCGACTGGACTGGCAGGTACCGCCCGCGGTTGCGAAATCGCTCAAGGTTCCTGTAACGGAGGTCTGTTACCAGGGACGTCCGGTGGTTCTGGAGGGGGGCGCCATCGAAGTTAACGGACGGGGGACTCTGATCACGACCGAGGAATGTCTGCTCGACCAGAAAACCCAGGTGCGTAACCCCGGCTTCACGAAAGAAGACTATGCCGCCGTCTTTGCAGAGTATCTGGGTGTATCAAATGTGATCTGGCTCGGGGATGGCATCGCAGGGGACGACACGCACGGCCACGTGGATGACATCTGCCGTTTCGTGAATCCCACCACTGTCGTTGCCTGCGTTGAGTCGAACACAAAAGATGTCAATCATCGTCGCCTGGCACAGAATCGGGAGCGCCTGAAAAGTGTGCGCCTGGAAGATGGTAACAAACTGAAAGTTGTAGAAATGCCTATGCCGGGCCGTCTCGACTTTGAAGATTTACGTTTGCCTGCCAGCTACGTGAATTTTCTGGTAACAAACGGCTGTGTGCTGGTGCCGACGTTTAATGATTCGAATGACTCATTAGCTTTGGACATTCTCAGTAAGCAGTTTTCCGACCGCCGCGTGATCGGCATTCATGCCGTCGACCTGGTCTGGGGGCTGGGCACGCTTCACTGTTTGAGTCATGAGATTACGGCTGGAGAATAGAAAACTGCTTCAATAAACGATCTTTGATTGAGTCCGGGCAAGCGAGCAGGTATGATAATTAAGAACATTTAATTATCTGGCCGCCAGATGATCCTGCCGCTGTTTAATCTCCTGCCCGCATTCCCGCTCATGAGGTCGCTGCTATGAATCGCCTGCTTTTGTTGACTTTGTTTGGCTTTCTGTCTGTTGTTTCTCCGATTGCTAATGCGGCGGAAGATTTAACTGTGCTTCCCGCTCTGGAAGGTGCAGCAGCCGAATCTGGTCTGGTGTATCAGGCTCTGCAAAAACGGGCGCATGAAGCGTTCGCGAAACGTAAAGAGACCTACGAGAACATCAAAACGCCTGCCGACTGCGAAGCCTATCAGAAGCGGCTGAAAGATTTCTTCCGGACGCAGATCGGCGGGTTTCCGGAACGGACGCCTCTCAACCCTCGCGTGATCGGAAAGCTGAAGGGGGACGGATTTCGGGTTGAGAATGTGATTTACGAAAGCTGGCCCGGGCATCATGTGACGGCGAATTTGTATCTGCCCACCACGCCGCCCCCGTATCCGGGTGTCCTGGTTCCCTGTGGGCACAGTCATAACGGCAAGGCTTCCGCCGCGTATCAGCGGGCCTGTATCCTGCTGGCGAAAAACGGAATGGCGGCGCTGTGCTACGATCCCATTGGTCAGGGAGAACGGTATCAGGTGCTGTCCGAACAGCCGAACGAATTCTTTCAAGGAGGGAGTCGCTATCGACCGCCTCATCCGCGTGTGCAGTACTACTGCACTGCCGAGCATACGCTATTTTCGGTCAGTTCCATTCCATTAGGGAGTAATGCGGCCCGCTATCGGATCTGGGACGGGATGCGGAGTATTGATTACCTGGTGAGCCGTCCGGAGATTGATGCTAAACGAATTGGCTGTACCGGGAATTCCGGGGGAGGAACTCTGACGAGTTACATCATGGCGCTTGATGATCGTGTGCAGGCTGCAGCACCGGTCTGCTATTCCACCATGTATCGTTATCTCATCGATTTTAATGGTCCGCAGGACGGGGAACAGAACATTTTCGGCCAGCTTGCCTATGGAATGGACATCGCCGACTATACGCTGATGCGGGCTCCCAAACCGACACTGATCTGTGCCGGCACACTCGACAGTACATTCAAAATTGACGGGACATGGGAACTGTTCCGCGAAGCCAAACGCTTCTATACACGGATGGGGTATGCGGAGCGGGTGGATATTATCGAGGCCGATGCCCCACATGGATTCACCATCAAACTGCGGGAAGGTTCGGCACGCTGGATGAACCGCTGGCTGTTGAACAAAGAGAATCCGATCTTTGAGGTCGAAGATCAGCCGGTCTTTACGGACGAAGAACTGCAGTGTTCACAATCGGGGCAGATTTTACTCGACGCGGGCGAGCGTTCGCTGTTTGCCGTCAATGATGAATTGAATCAGGGTCTGGCGGAGGAACGTGCCGCACTCTGGAATTCAACAGACTTAAGCGTCGCGCGAGAAAAAGTGCGTGAGGTTTCCGGGATCCTGCCCCTCGATTCACTGCCACGACCTGAGATCGAGGAAGCGGGTAAAATATCGCGGGAGGATTATCAGATTCAGAAACTGATTATCACACCCGATCACGGTGTGCCTTTGCCGGCGCTGCTGTTTCTGCCCGAGACGCGCAAGGGAGCACTCGTATTATATCTGCATGGTGGCGGCAAACATCTGGAAGCGGACGCTGGGGCTGGGATTGAGCGACTGGTGAAGCAAGGGGATGTCGTTCTCGCTGTGGATGTGCGTTGTATTGGTGAAACTTCGCGGCTGAATAATCGACGGATTGGCTGGTCGCATGGCCTGCTGGGGCCGAACTATCATGAGTGTGCGCTCGCGTATCTGCTGGGCGAGTCGATGGTTAAACTGCGAGCAGAAGACGTTCTGGTGGCGGCCCGGTTCCTGTCGGATTATCAGTCAGAGAAAAAATCGCAGCCGGTTGTGTTGACGGCCATTGGTGAAACTTCGGTTTCGGCGTTGCATGCAGCTGCTCTCGAACCGGGACTGTTCTCAAAAGTCAACCTGAGCCAGATGATCGCATCCTGGGGGGACGTCGTGAAAACACCGGAGACGCAGAATCAGTTGATTAACACGGTACACGGTGCACTCAAGGTGTATGACCTGCCGAACCTGATCCAACTGGCGGGGGCGGAGAAAGTCCGGGTCACTCAACCAGCAAGCGTGACTGCAAAGCTGGCATCACAGGAGTAAATCGGAACACTGTCTTAACAACCTTAAGTAGTGTATCTCACGGGGAGACTCGCTGGACAATGCCCGCTGCGCCCTTGATAATGTCTGTTCCGGTATTATTCAATGATTACTGCTGAACCTGCGATCAATGGGAGATTTATAGATGCAATCGCTGACTCGACGGATGGCGCTGAAACTGTTTGCTGCGGGAACGACATTCCTGGGGTTCAAAAAACCGGGAGCACTGCAGGCAGGTAATAAAACAGAGGCCGGTTCTGTCGTAGGACGCTGGAGTAAAACTCACGACCGGGTCTGGCTGGGAGAAGAATTCTGGGCGAATCCGATGGAAGACTGGCGAATTAAAGAGGGTGCCGCCGAATGCCTGTCGACCGGAGGCAGCCGCAACATTCAGCTGGTGACGCATCAACTGACGAATACGGATGCGCCGTTCAGAATGTCCGTGCATGTGAGTCAGATGGAAGTCAAGCAGCAGGATGGTGGTGTTGGCTTTCGCGTTGGCGTGAAAAGCGACATTAACGAATACCGCAGCAACTGCTTTGCCAAAAGTGGTATCAAAGCCGGTGTGGTGAATGGCGAAATGGTGCTGGGCAACAAACAGCAGAAACTGACGCGCCCGGCGGATATGAAAAACTGTGTGCTGACCTTGATCGGGAAGCCGGACGGGGAGAAGTATTCGCTGACGTTAATCGTCTCCAGCCCCGAATCAGATAAGCCGCTGGGAACACTGACCCAGACGTTTCCACCCCAGGCACTGCTGGGTAATGTGGCGGTCGTCAGTAATTTCGATCCCCGCTTCAAACGGATGATTGGTGCCCGCTATCGCTTCAGCGACTGGTCGGTGACTGGCGCTGCATTTACTGTTTCACCCGAACACAAATTTGGTCCCATCTTATGGTCGCAGTATTCGCTCAGTGATTCGCGCAGCGACGATGGTTTTGTGATGAAGATCACTGCTCTGACAGGCCCCCTGGGTGAGCAGGACAACAAAGACGTGGAACTGTTCATCAAACAGGGTGACAAGTGGAAATCTCTGGGGACTGCAGCTCTGGATACGGATGCATGGACGGCAACCTTCCGTGTACCCAACTGGAATGAGAAAGCAGCAACGCCGTTCAAACTCGTTTATCAGGAAAAACTGACAGATGGATCGGAACTGGCCGCCGAGCGGACTGGTATCATCCGGGCGAATCCGGAAGGGCGTCCACTGAAACTGGGGGCGCTGACCTGTCAGAAAGATTACGGCTTCCCATATGAGCCGGTAGCGAATAATCTGCTGAAAGTCGATCCGGACCTGCTCTATTTCTCGGGCGATCAGCTGTATGAAGACCATGGCGGTTTCGGCCTGATTCGCGACCCCGCGGAACCGGCGATTCTGAATTACCTGCGAAAATTCTATATGCATGGCTGGGCCTTTGGTGAAGCGATGCGGGACCGTCCCACCATCTGTCTTCCTGATGACCATGACGTGTTCCAGGGTAACATCTGGGGTGAAGGTGGGATGAAAATGAAGGAAGGCACGACGTCTTCCACTGGCGGGTATCGAGAACCGGCGCGGATGGTGAATGTGGTTCACAAAACGTGTACTGCTCACCACCCTGATTATGCGGACCCCACTCCCTGTAAGCAGAATATCAGCGTGTACTACGGCGATATGATTTATGGCGGTGTGGGCTTCGCCATCATCGCGGACCGACAGTTCAAGAGCGGTCCTGAACGTGTGGAAACGGGGAGTGGCCGGGCAGATCATGTGATGGATCCCAACTTTGATACGTCAGTTCTTGATAAACCCGGACTGGTTCTGCTGGGTGAGCGGCAGGAAAAATTTCTGGAACGCTGGGGTGAAGACTGGCGGGCGCACAACATTAAGGTGCTGTTCAGCCAGACTGTATTTGCCGGCGTCGCCACACATCATGGCGGTTATGATGGTTATCTGAAAGCCGACCTGGACTGTGGCAGCTGGCCTCAGACGGCTCGGAATCGCACAGTCAAGATCATTCGTAAAGGTATGCCGTTACACATCAACGGCGATCAGCATTTGACATCGCTTTCACAATATGGATCCGACGAACAGCGGGACAGCTGCTGGTCATTCTGTACGCCGGCGATCTCAGCTGGTTATCCTCGCTGGTGGCGTCCTGATGAACTGGGTATGCCTCATAAGAACCGCCCGCAGCATGGGCTGGCAAATACAGGGGAATTTATCGATGGTTTCGGCAATAAAGTATATGTCTACGCTGTGGGCAATCCGGAACCTGCTTCTGAAAAGAACCGCTACGATCTGGCGCATCAAAAGGGGAGCGGCTTTGGTCTGGTAATGATTGACCCCGAGAAAAAGACTTATACCCTGAACTGCTACCGTTTTCTGGTGGATGCAACGGATGGGAAAGCTGCTAATCAGTTTCCCGGATGGCCCGTGACCATTCACCAGAAAGAAAATGGTGGCGACAATATCATTCATTAAACTGCTTCTACGTGATTGACTTCTCTTTTTAACCGGCCGGTGTCAGGAGACGGAGCGATGTGGAAATGTTTTCTGGTCACAGCTGCGCTATTGGTTCAGTTCACAACGGTTTCTTTTGCGCAGACGCGTGAAGAAAAAGTAAAACAGGACCGTGCGCATGTGGAGTCAACCGGTTACTGGATCTACAACGATCTGGAACAGGGCTTCCAGGCGGCAAAAGAGTCGAATAAACCTCTGTTGGTTGTGCTGCGGTGTATTCCCTGTGAGGAATGCGTGAAGCTGGATGAACAGCTGATGGAACAGGATCAGAACCTGAAACCTTTGATGGATCAGTTTGTGCGCGTGCGACTGATTTCCACCAACGGGCTGGACCTGTCGCTGTTTCAATACGACTACGATCAGTCGTTTGCCGTCTTCATGCTGAACCCTGATCGTACGATTTACGGGCGGTTCGGAACCCGTTCACATCGGACGATGTGGTCGGAAGATGTTTCGATTGCCGGTCTGCGAAAGGCCATCGAAGGGGCGCTGGAACTGCATAAGAGCTATGAGACCACAAAGGATTCGCTGGCCGGGAAGCAGGGGACAAAGCCACTGGTAGCCTCACCCGAAAAGTTTCCGTTACTGGCGGGCAAATATAAATCGCGCATCAACGAGAAACAAAATATTGTGAAAAGCTGTATTCACTGTCATCAGATTGGCGATGCCCAGCGCGATTATTATCTGCGTGATCAGAAACCGCTGCCCGACCAGATCCTGTTTTCGTACCCGCATCCCAAGATTCTGGGACTCATTCTTGACCCGCAAGAGAAAGCGAGGGTGCAGGAGGTTACTGCAGACTCCATCGCCGCGCAGGCCGGTTTTAAACCGGGGGATCAGATCATTTCGATGCAAGGGCAGCCTTTACTTTCGATTGCCGACGTGCAGTGGGTATTGCAGCATGCGAAAGAGACAGATCAACTGGCGGCTCGTGTCAATCGTGGCGGACAGGAACTTGATTTGACGATGGTTCTACCTAAGGGCTGGAGACGCAAGGATGATCTTTCCTGGCGCGTGAGCAGCTGGCCTTTACGGCGGATGGTACTGGGTGGAGCCGTACTGGAGGAAGCGACGCGCGAGGAGCGCAAACAGATCGGGCTGACGATGGCGTCCCCGGATATGACGCTACGTATCAAGCATCTGGGGCAGTACGGGGCCCATGCAGCAGCAAAAAAGGCTGGTTTCCAGAAAGGGGATCTGATTCTTTCCTACAACGGCAGAAAAGATCTGAAGCGGGAGACCGACCTGCTGGCGTATGGCGTGAACGAATTCAAGCCCGGCGAATCAGTTCCGGTCACGGTCCTGCGGGACGGGAAACAGTTAAGCATGCATCTGCCTCGCCAGGAATAAGTTCTATCGTTCACTTGTCTGGCAGATTCAGCGCCAGGCGAGTGTTTTTGTCTGGCGATTCCAGGCGTGATCTTTGATATTCGTGCGTGTGGTTAACGTGACTCCGGTGGGTGTGAGCTTCGCGACGGTCCAGCCTGTGGTGGAATGATCGGGGTTGGCCACATAGGAAGTGGCTGGCATGTTGAGAATGTGGATCCCTTTATGCTCAGCATTTCCGCGATCATGAATGTGCCCGTGGATATAGGCTTTGACCTGCGACCGCGCAACCAGTAGTTCCCAGAGTTCTTCTGAATCGGTCAGTCCGCCCGGGAAATGCAGAGGATCACCGCCCAGTCGCGGATTGTGATGGGTGACAATGATGGCCGGTTTGTCAGCGTGTGCATCGAGTGCGTTGGCCAGCCAGGTACGCTGTTCTTTACCGAGTGTCCCCTGAGTGACCATGGTTTTATGCAGCGAATCGAGCAGAAAGAAGTTGGCATGTTTAGTCTGCACGACGGAGATATGTCGTGACTTCACGGGAGGGGCGGACGGACGCTGTGCCTGCATGACTTCATAAAAAACATCGCGGTCATCGTGATTGCCCAGTGTGAGGTGTGTATCAATTTTGGCTTCCTGCAACGGCTGAATTAGTTTGGCGAAATGTTGATAGTCGCCGGGTTGACCGTCGCGGAGTGCAAGATCGCCGTTTATCAGGACGCAGGCCGGTTTTTGAGGTAATTCCACCAGTTCAGTGACGATCTCCCGGAGATGCGTGGGGATGGAAGATTTTGGCGGATGCTTTTCGCCGATGTGTGTATCGTTTAAGAGATAGACGATGTCAGACTGCGGCGTGTTCTGTTCTTCTGCCAGCAGGCCGGTAGAACAGGTGACAAAGCCGGCACCCAGCGTGAAAAGGAACTGACGGCGATTTTGTGCGGGCAGATGAACGGGCATGGCAGTAGTTCCCTGTGTTGGATCGTTTCGGGTAGGATTAATGGGGCAATGTCTCAGTATTATCGTAAACGACACGACAACTGCACGAAACCGAAATATGCTTTATTTTTGTTTAAGAATCGGTGAGGGTTCGAGCAGATACAGTGATTCACGGCCCATGCGTTCACAGATTCCCAGTGCTTCGGAAAAGGGAATATCCAATCGTTCTACGCGATCGGGGTCCATGAAAACGACCCAGCCGGACCAGGGATCGGGGGAACCGGGCAGGTAGACGGAGACGAGTTTATCGTGAGTGCGTTCGGCTTCAAATGCGATGCGGGTCATATCATCGAGGCGAACGAGGACGGGCAGCATCTCAGGTTTATTGTGATGGCCGCCGATACTACCTTTCAGCTGTTCACGGTAGATAGCGTAGCGGGGGAAGAGCAGGATCAGGTTCTTCTCGATCAGTCGGGACAGACTTCTCCCAATCGACCAGCGGGCGACCAGACCAGCAGCAAAACACATCAACAGCACGATACCCAGCGCGATGCCAATCAGCATGGCGATGCCTGCCGGGGTTTTGACGGGAATGTAATCGGAGAGGAACGTGGCGATGGAGAGCACGATCGGCACGATCTGTCCGACGAGTGCACCGATCACAATTAATGGTAATAGAAAAATCAGTCCCCCGATCGCGGTGGTTTTCAGGAAGCCGAAACTTTTTTTAACGTGTTGTGACATGCAGAATTGTCTTTGCTATAAAATATGAATTGTGATTTTATCGATCGGTTGCTTCAACCTGGGGCGTTAGTGTTTTCACAAGTGCATCGCGACGTTTCTGGAGTTCTGCCAGCTTAGTTGCTTGAGACCGAATCTTGTTGCGTTTCTCATGCGGATCGGTTTTGAGATCGAACAGAAACTCTTCGCCGGTTGCATCCTCAATGTATTTCCAGTCACCTTGCCTTAATGCAGACCAGCGACCCCGTTTCAGTTCAGCATGGGGCCCAAGTTGCCAGTACAGTTCTCTGGTGCCAACAGGCGTCTGACTGGTCAAGAGACCGGAGATATCTTTTCCGTCCAGGGTCAGTCCGTCTGTTTTTACATTGGCTAGCTGACAGATGGTCGGGAACAGGTCCAATGCCCAGGTGACTTCATTTGTTTCCGTAGCCGCTTTGATTTTTCCTGGCCAGCGGATAATACAGGGGACACGAATACCGCCTTCAAACAGTGTGGCTTTGGCGCCCCGGAAGGGTTGATTATTGCCGCCATAGACGTAGTCACCGCCGTGATCGGTCATAAAAATGACCAGCGTATTCTGATCCAGCCCGTTATTCTTCAGTGAGGACATCACGCGTCCGATGCCGTCATCCAGCGCAACTGTCATGGCGGCGAACTCGCGCCGGACTTTGTCTTTGATATTTCCCACCCGTTTTAAATCGGAGCCGCGCGCCTGCATGATATTAACAGGGTTCTGATCGCCGGGAGACCAGCCTTTGCCGAAATGGGGCGCGTTGTAGGACAGGAACAGAAAGAATGGTTTGTCAGTTGTCTGCTGGTCTTTCAGGAAGTGTTCGGCTTCTTCGGTAATGAGGTCGGTGGCGTAACCATTCTCGGAGACATGTCTCTGGTTGTGATACCAGTCGGGGATATTGCCATAGGTCATTGTGAAGTAATCAATGCAGCCTCCGGTATGTCCGCGAAACAAGTCGAAGCCATGGGAAGTGGGGAGGAAGGATTCCTTGCCATGCCCCAGATGCCACTTGCCGAGCAGGGCGGTCTGATAACCGTTCTGCCGCAGCACATCGGCAATGGTCGTTTCGCCGGGTTGAATGCCGCGCTTCTGATCGATCTCGCTCATAAACATCAATGCCCCCAGAAGCTGATCCTGCGAGCGTGCCGGATTGCGGCCTGTGAGGATTCCGAAGCGGGAGGGTGTGCAGATTGCTGAGGCGGAATAGTACTGGCGAAACAGCAGTCCCTCTTTAGCCAGTTGATCGATATTGGGGGTCGGAATTTCACTGCCATAACAGCCGACATCGTTGATGCCCTGATCATCGGTAAAAATAATCAGAATGTTGGGTCGTTCCGCTGCCTGCAGATGAGAGCAGAAGACGAGCAGATACAGAATCATCATCAGGATTGAGCGACGGGGTATATGCAACATCGGATTCCTGCCAGAGTGAGTTGAAACAATCAGACTGCGATAGTCGGTTCACTCACTATTGTGCATGAAAAGCGTCTGTCAGGCAATGATGTCATGCACGACGTTGCCGCCTTCGGTACCCGTCAGTCGGAATTCGCGGTTCCCCTGGTGGAAAGTCAGTCGGTCATGCTGCAGCCCCAGTTGATGCAGGATGGTAGCGTGCAGATCGCGGAAATGGACCTTGCCTTCAATAGCCCGGGCTCCGGTGGGATCGGTTTTGCCGTAAGCCAGTCCGCTTTTGATGCCTCCGCCAGCCATCCAGAAAGTGAAGCCACGGGCATTGTGGCCGGTCTCATTTTTTTTCGTTTCGGGAACAAGACCGGGGCGACCGAATTCACCTCCCCAGACAACCAGTGTTTCCTCGAGCAGGCCCCGTTGTTCGAGGTCTTCGAGCAAAGCAGCGATCGGGGCATCCGTTGATTCACAGTTTGCGGTCAGGTCGGCACGATGGTTTTTGTGTTGATCCCAGCTGCCATGATTGACTTCAATGAAACGTACGCCCGCTTCCGCAAAGCGACGCGCCAGCAGACACTGGCGACCGAAGTCGGAGTCTCTGCAGGTGCCGACTGTTTTGCCTTGCCCGACGCGATATCGTTCGAGAGTCGATTTTGTTTCCTGATTCAGATCGAGCAGTTCGGGAGCGGCCATCTGCATGCGGAACCCGAGTTCCATCGACTGAATGACCGCATCGAGGCGGGCATCTTCGGGCCGCAGGGTGGCGTGTTCGCGGTTCATCGCCTGTACAAAGTCGAGCTGACGGCGTTTGGTGGCTGCAGGCAGGTGATTGCTTTGAATGTTGCCGATGGTAGCGGTTGACATGTTGGTCGTGTTGAGGCCGATCGGGGTGCCTTCGTAAACGGGAGGCAGAAATGCGCTGGAGTAGACGGATGGCTTTTTAGGATACAGGCTGATGAATCCGGGAACATTCTGGTTTTCGGTTCCGAGCCCATACAGGATCCAGGAGCCCAGGCTGGGACGGGGCCGCAAGCGGTCGCCGGTGTGCAGTTGTAGAAACGATTGCGCGTGGTTGGTGATGTCGGCGTGCATACCATTCAGGACACAGAGTTTGTCGGCGTGTTTTGCCGTTTCGGGGAGCAGTTCTGATATCCAGAGTCCACTTTCGCCGTGCTGTGCGAAATTGAATACCGAGCCGGGATGCTTTTTCTTGCCGGTCTGCGGTTTATAATCGAAAGTATCCAGCTGGGCAGGGCCGCCACTCATACAGAGGAAAATAACTCGTTTGGCGCGGGCAGGTAGCTGCGGTGTGCGGGGAGCCAGACTGGCAGTCACTGCTGAATCGCGGGCGGTTGCTGTCTGACCACAAAGCGCAGACAGTGCAAGGTAGCCAAAGCCGCAAGAGGCTGAACGTAACATTTCGCGTCGCGATAATCCGAGCATGAGGTCGTTCCTCTGATTGTGATCGTGTTTGCTTTTTGTGTTCAATTCTTAATCGACGTAGCGAAATTCGCTGGTGGTCAGTAATGCCTGGCAGAGTGTGGACCAGACGGTGAGCCGTCGCTGTTCTGTTTGTGATATTTCTGATTGCAGACTTATGTCGAGATCCTGCAGCAGTGTCAGCGCCCGTTGCAGTTCTGACGATTCGGGCCCGCGGGTCAATGCGCGCTGATAGGCCAGATGAATGCGTTCGGATTCACTCAGTTGTGGATCGGTCAGGATAGCCCGGGCGAAGGCCTGTGACTGTTCAATCAGAAAATCACTGTTGAGCAGAAACAGACTTTGGGTGGGCAGTGTGGTTTCGTTGCGCTGACCGACAGGTTTTGTGGAATCGGGTAGATCGAAGGCAGCCAGTTGAGCTGGTTCGGAATGACGTAACATGCAGAGATAAATACTGCGATGATTTGAAGGCAGATGCAGGTTGCCTGCGGTATTGACGAGTTCATCTACATTGGCGATTGAAGAGCCCAGACCGGGATTCGGATTTAATTGACCGCTGGCTGCGAGGATACTGTCTCTGAGGGATTCAGCATCGAGGCGACGCCGACTGTGTCGACAGAGGAGTTTATTTTCCGGGTCGGCATCAAGCACGTCGGCTTCGCAGAAACTGCTCTGCTGATAGGTGCGGCTGAGGACGATGCTGCGAATCAGCTGTTTGATCGACCAGTCTTCACTGCGGAAGCGGGTGGCCAGATGATCGAGCAGTTCGGGATGCGTGGGGCGTTCGCCGTAGACTCCGAAATCATCGGGAGTGCGGACGAGGGCCTGGCCGAACAGATGCAGCCAGATGCGATTGACCATCACGCGGGAGGTCTGCGGATGTTCCTCAGAGGTGAGCCATTCGGCCAACTGCAGACGACCACTTTGTGAGGCTTTGATTTGCGGCGATGTTGCCATGTTGCAGGCAGTGAGGAAACCGCGGGGCACGCTGGGTCCGAGTTTTTTGGATTCCCCTTTGATATTGATTTTACAGTCAGCCGGTTTTTTCTTTTCGCGCACGCCCATCGCCAGCGGTGTCCCCGCAGGATAAACATATTTTGGTTTCTTTTTTCTGGATTGAACACGTTTGTTTAAAACCGGTTTGGCACCACTGTCCGGCGGCGCAACATAATGATGTCTGGTTTTCAGAACATGCAGAGGTGTTTCAGGTGCGGTTAAGGGTTGATGACCGGCGGCGCCCCACATGGTTTCGGTACTCAGGAAGATGCCCGCCATAGCGTAGTAGTCGCTGGTGGGAATGGGATCGTGCTTGTGATCATGACAGCGGGCACAGGCGACGCTGAGACCCATGACACCAGTGCTGACGACATCGATCTGGTCGTTGATCACATCCATCGCAAAGTTGACATTCATGGCTTTGGCGGGTTTGGAACCGAGGGCCAGGAATCCGGTAGCGATCAGCAGGCGGTCGCGGTCTGCAGGATTCTCAGCAGGCAGCAGATCTCCGGCGATCTGTTCGGTCAGAAAACGATCATAAGGAAGATCAGCGTTAAACGACTGGATTACATAATCACGATATCGCCAGGCATGAGGGAAGGTCGAGTTGCGGCTGAGGCCGTCATTGCCGTTCGATTCACCATAGCGGGCCACGTCGAGCCAGTGGCGTCCCCAGCGTTCCCCGAAATGCGGTGAGGCAAGCAGCTCATCTACCAGCGATTGCACAGCGGCCTGCTGGCGACGCTGATAGTCTTCCAGAAAAGTTTCGACCTGTCGCATCGTGGGGGGCAGACCCGTCAGGTCGTAATATAAACGTCTTACCAGCTGCATGGGTGCTGCGTCGTATGTAGGTTTCAGGCCAGCGGCTTCAATGCGGGAGAGGACGAACCGGTCGAGCGGATCAACGCCCCAGTGCTGGTTCTGCACATCGGGGAGATCGGGATTTGTGATCGGTTGAAAAGACCAGAGTGCGGGATCGGCGGAAACAGAAATCGAGTTCGGCTTTTTCGCGGTGAGGGGGACATCATTGCGGGGATCGGGCACACCCATTTCCACCCATTTGACGAAGTCGGTGATGACTGCTTTGGGCAGTGGTTCATTGGGAGGCATCTCAAGACCGTCGTAGCGGAGTGCCTGAATCAACAGACTTTCATCCGGGCGTCCTTCGACAAACGCCGGTCCCGATTCGCCTCCTTCACGCATGCCATCGCGGGTATCCATTCGCAGCTTACCACCCAGCTCTTCGGACTTTTCTGAATGGCAGGAGTAGCATTTTTTGACGAGTACGGGGCGGATTTTGTTTTCGAAAAAGGCCCGCTGTTGTGGATTCATCTTCGATGGAACGGTTTTTTTCGCTGATTTACTGGCCGAAAAAACAGGGGAAGCGGCGCAGAAGGTGATCGCCAAAAACCAGCAGGTGGCAGAGATCAGAGTGAAAAGCTTACGCATGGCCGACAGATTCTATGCAGGTAGGAGGAGTCGTACGCGTTCAGGTAAGATAGTAGTGAACAAGGATAGATCATACTTGGTTGATGTGTTTAAGTCAACAACCTTAAGTTTGTTTCGGCTTGCGGAAGAAGTAATCGCCAGACTTTTGTGAGTGGAGCCTGGTAAACTCATAATCACTATGGTTTACCTGATTGATGCGACAAGCGGTTCTGATACGATTGTGACCAAATCGTGATTCGAAATGCGTACAGACAGAGAGCGAACAACGTGTTAACAACATATGATGTAATCATCATTGGCGGGGGTGGCAGTGGACTGGCGGCGGCGGTGCGGACGCTGGAGATGGGGGCAAACGTTCTGGTACTGGAAAAGCAGTCTCAACTGGGGGGCACGACAGGGATGGCCATCGGTTCGTTTACCGCGAACGGAACGAGTCTGCAACGTGATGCGGGTGTGAATGATAACGCGGACGATCATGAAGCAGATGCTGGCAGGTTCGCGGCTGCAGAAGTCGAAGCACACAACAACAGTGAGTTGCGGCGGTTCTTTCTGGGGGAGACTGCAGAGACGCTGGAGTGGCTGCGAGGCATGGGATTGTATTTTCATGGACCCAATCCGGAACCGCCGAACCGGGTGCCTCGCATGCATAATATTGTGCCGAACGCGAAAGCGTATATCGCTGCGTTTCAGGCGAAAATCATTCAACTCAAAGGGACGATTATCTGCAGTGCGCCGGTAGTGGGACTGGTGTCTGATGAAGCACGGATAACGGGTGTCGTCGCGGAAATCGAGGGGACCCGCACGACGATCACCGCGAAGCGGGGGGTGGTGCTGGCGGCCGGTGATTATTCCAGTGCACCGGAGATGATCGGGCGATTCAAAGGAGATCGTTTTAAAACGATTGACGGTGTGAATCCACAGGCGTGCGGTGACGGACATTTGCTGGCAGAGCGGGTCGGGGCGCGGTTGCTGAATATGGAGATCACCTACGGACCGGAACTGCGATTTTTGCCACCGCCGGGAGATCCGTTCGAACAGTTGCTGCCAACCAGTGGCCTGTTCGCGAAGCTGTTGGGACGACTGGTGCCTCTGCTACCGCAGGCAGTGATCAACTGGCGGATCAAACGATTGCTGTTAACGTGGCAGCATCCGGAGAATTCTCTGTTTGATGATGGCGCGATACTGGTTAATGAGGCAGGACAACGTTTCTGTAATGAGACCGATTCACCTGCACGGGAGATCGCGATATCTGAGCAGCCGGGAAAAGTTGCTTATATTTTATTAGACGAACGCATCGCCGCGCATTACAGCCAATGGCCTTACTTTATTTCCACCGCGCCAAAAATTGCTTATGCGTACGTGGACGATTATCTCAAGCTCCGCCCGGATGTGAGTGTGACGGCGGATTCGCTGGAAGCTGTTGCAGAACAGCGCGGGTTGGATGTGACGAATTTGAATGAAGCGGTACAGCAGTTCAATCGTTACGTCAGTGCTGAGCAATCTGATCTGTTTGGTCGAACCGGTGATGAATGTCCGCTGACAGGGAAACGCTGGGTGTTACTGGGACCGGCGAAAGCGTATTTTACAACCACTGAAGGGGGTGTGGCGATTAACGCAGGACTGCAGGCACTGGACGAAAGCGGACAGCCTATTCCCGGTTTATATGCGATTGGGAGTAACGGTATGGGAGGCCAGGTGCTGTGGGGCCACGGTCTGCACATTGCCTGGGCCATCACCAGTGGTCGATTGGTCGGCGAACTGCTGGGGAAAGCATTCGGTCAAAGTGTGCAGTGAGCAAAGTGGGAGCAGCAGGGAGAGAGCAGAAAATGGATAAGTTTTCAGAGTGGCAGGAATGTCAGATCGATCCATCCCAGGGAATGCAAGTTCCTGCGGTGCACGACAACTTTGTGACGGCGCTATCGCTCGATCTGGAGCAGGGGACGCTCATTTTAAAGACACGGTATGAGGAAATCCATCAGCGGGAAGAACAGACTGATCTGCGATTTTCCGGGGTGCTCACGCATCATTTTAATGACATTATGGCTCCCAGTATTCTGTTTGATGTGGAATACAATACTTTCCGGACGCTGCTGAATGAGTGGGAGTGGCTGTTTCTCAAACGAAAAAATCACGGGTGGCCTCTCTGTTCCTGTGAAACACTTCCGGAACTGGAAAACCTTCTGGAAGAACGGGGTCTCCAGGCCTACCGGGTGAGAGGTAGCCGTCACCTGGATGGGTTTGTGATCGCAGAAAAAGTGGAGTATCGGTTGCGGACGATCGATTGATCAGCGGAGCGTCTAATAGTGCCTGTTTACTCGTGATGAATCTGCGGTGTTAAATCTCTGGGGACGATCGGTACCGCTTTTGGCCGCTTTTCTGTCGTCTCGGGCAGAGTCTTTCTTGTTTCAATTGAATTGCTTAATTCCATGACTCTTGCTTTGGTCTCAGGATTTTTTTTCCAGCCTGTTTTTCCTGAAAGCTCCAGTAACTCTCGCATATCTTCAGACATCGGCTGGATATCAATATTCCCGGGCCTCAGGGGGACTCCCTCCGCGTCAACAAATATTTCCTGTTGAGTCAAAAACAGAATCGCGATCAAAAAAGCAAACAAACCAAAGAAGAGAGTGAACGGTACGTACAGAAACGAGCTCAGCAGCAGGAATACTCGCGAGAGCATGATGCACCTTCATTAAGAGAAAATAAATTTAATGTGCCTGCGGAGTTCTTATAGTTAGATCTGTCTTATTTGGTTCGAATGAAAATAAAACAGAGTGAAGATCAGCTATCTCTTTTAGACTGTGTCCAGTTTTACTGTCGCGTCTTCAGGGCCATTTGGACCGGGTATACTAGATTGAGAGACGCTGTGGTTAAATGTGATGCGATCTAGCTTAGGATTTGACATAATGAGTTGCTTATGTTCATATTAGTATAGAATTCCTGAATATATAAACAACTATTAGTATGTTTTATTTTGTCATTATTAAGAAAAATCGCTGTGGCAGAAAATCAGCTGATTTTCTTGTAGTTTATATAGTGCTTTCTTTGTTTTGGATCCGATAGAGCCAGCTTTCAAAACCAGTTTCATCAGTGTGGCAGCCATCACGATGAGCGCCAATTTTTTCCACGGCTCGCTGAGAGCGGATGTTGTCAGGGCCGATAAGGAAGATGATCGAATCGACGTAGCGGAAAGCATGCTGCAGCATGAGCTGTTTCATTTCTCCGTTATAGCGGCCGCCCCAGTGGGAGCGGGCCAGGAAGCTCCAGCCGATCTCAATTTCAGACGCGTCAGGGTCGTAACCGTTAAAACGCGAGGAACCGATGATGGTTCCCGTACTGTTGTCAATCGCAACTAATGCCCCCTCGGACTCCAGGGATTCCAGAAACAGCTTTTGAAAAACCGGTTCCTGATAACGTGTGCGGGCGGGGTGTTGCTCCCAGAGGAGCGGGTCTGAGGCGACGGCATACAGGGCGGAATAGTCAGCGGGCTGGAGGGGACGCAACTGGAGCAGTTCGCCGTTGAGTGTGGGTTGCAGGTCAAATGGCATGGGTCTGGTTTCAACTCAAACTGACTGACTGGTGGGCACTGGTATGAAACCGATAACAATACGAGTTATCAGTAAGAGGAAATAGAGCAGAACAGGTTCGTTTGAGAATCGTTTTTTTTGCTACCACAAATAGCACGAAACGACACGAAAAAAGAAACACGTTGATACAGGTGCCGGATATTCATCTGAGTGGCTGAAACCTGGATTGATTAAAATACACGACTGCGCGAGGTTATCGGGAGTCCGCGTATAGATAATGCAAACGATTGATTGTAATTTGAGGAATGCTTATGTTTTATCCGTTGGAGTTTGTGATTCCAGTGTCTTTGAAGGAATCCTCTTCAAAGGCGTGGTGGTGTCAAGCGGGATTCCAGAAGTTCGGTTGGCGATACTGTAGTGAAAGGTTGCGAAACGAAGGTGATCGAATTGCGAAGGCAGTGTCATTGAGTGGTGAAGTGTGTCGATAACCGGGGATCGGATGAGCAGGAGTATCAAAAAATGGTGCTGAAACAAGGGACTTTGATAGTGAAAATGTCGCAGTGGTTCGTGTGTTATCACTCACCTTAAAGTTGACTCGCGCGCGCGACACAGGTCAGGGAGTTTCGCCAGCGGCGCGTGGCTGTCAAGTTGAATCTGAACAGTAATGAAGCGGGCAGGGGGGGTTGAGGATCGGTGAAGAGAAATGCATGTTTTCAGCCGGAGATGGGGGCTCGTTTTGAATTATACATATCGAAGCCTTCGGAGTGCCAAAACTCTTTCAGGCCGATTTTGTCATACAAATCAATTTCGGAGGCAAAGAGAGGATACATGCCTGTGAGGTGAATCGTGCGATCGGGTAGCTCGAAAGTGGCCTCATCCTGATTCAGAAAAGAGGGGGCGAACACCAGATAGGCGCTCATTTCGCTTTCCTCGGAAATCGGGTCGTCGACCTGAAAAATGTCGCCGTAGGAGAATCGTTTTTCGTTAAAAAAACCTGAGGCAAAATAGCCGGCGGCGAATCCCCAGCTTTTGTCACTGGTATCCAGTGAGACGATCAATTCTGGTTTTCCATGTTTCCAGTCAGGGTGTGAGGCGTTGGACAGACCACAGGTGACGGCAGTAAGAGTTCCTTCTTCCGGCAGATCTTCAAAGTAAAAGATCTTGATTGTGGGGAGATGGTCTTCTGCCTGAACTTCGGCGACTTCGTTTATCTCGCCAAAACGCTCTTCAAGTGCGTCTTGCCACTGTTGTTCAAATTCGTCCATGAGATTGCAAGTCCTGAGTAGTGAGATTAGTAGTTATAACGGGTCTGAACATTGGATGATTCTATTCGAGATTTAACTGTCCGGATTGTTGGAACCAGGGATCACTTTTGTAAGGTCTTTGCCGAGAATTGAAGGGCACCAGTGGCGTTCGATATGTTCGATAATCATTTCCGTACCTCGCGCGTGGCTGACGTAAGGGCGGTCACGGGGATCGTAGAGCGCGTCGGTCAGGTCTCTGCAGAGCACGACATTTTTATCGAGGTATCTCAGCTGTCGAATGCCAAACGGACGGCCGAGAACGCACATGTTGGTGTGCACGCCCATGATCACGATGTTCTTCCGCTGTTCCTGTTCGAGGAAATTAAAGATCTCCTGTCCGTTCGCACTGATGACATCGTAACCGACAATTTTAATCGCCGGGTGTTCGTGCCGGTCGGTATTTTTTTTGTAATCTGCAATCGGATCATCACAGCCTCGCAGAGTGGATTCTGTAGATCGTTTCACCGTATCGTCGACGGGTAGAGGTGACTCTTTCTCCGGATTGAGATAACACCAGCTTTGAATAGGGACAGGTGGTTTTGACGGTCTGGCTTCTTTAATGCGCTGGCGGAAGGGCGTGTCTTCGTAAAGTTGAATTCCGCCACTGGGAGCATGGATGATGGCGACACCCTGATCACGGGCTTTTGAGATCACTTGATTCATGCGGGGCGCCATGCGGTCCACACGCTGTGCTGCCAGTTTGCAGGGATGATCGGCCCACATGTCGCAGATGATAATTGCAGTTTCTGAAGCGTTCCACTCTGTCTGCTCGATTGTTGGAGAAGCATCTATTTCCTTGCCACGTTTACGGAGGTTTACAGAGAGCTTTCCGGGAACGGGGGGGAGGGAGCGGGAAGACTGTCCGGTTTCTTCGGCCAGTAGAGTTTCGATTTGAGGGAGCAGCGCCCCCGCGGCGCAACTCTGCAGTAGTGTTTGCAGGAAATGTCGTCTGGGCTGTGACTGGGTAGTTTGCATGTTGGTTCCTTTTCTCGTAGAAACTTCGAGCTTTCCAGACTGTATTGTGAAGTGACCGGCGCATCAATTCAATGTGAAAGTGCTGTGAAATCGAATGCAGGGCAGGAAACTGTTTTGAGCTGGACTTTCCTTTGCCCCGGCGTAGTCGCATAATAAAGGAACAACGCCTGAACCGTTGTGGAATTCACAGACCAGATATCGGGATTCGATTTTATGTTTTTACGCCTTTGTCCTATACTGTTGATTTTGATCAGTTCGATGGTTCTGCTGACTGCGAACGTTTCAGCCGCGGATTCGCCGCGTCAAACCTCGCCGACTTCGTTGGAATTGAAAGCGGGGGACCGAGTCGTCTTTATCGGGAACACATTTGCCGATCAGTTACGGTTGAACAATTATCTGGAGACGCTGCTGACATCGCAGGCAGCGGTGCCGGGACTGACCTTCCGGAATCTGGCGTGGTCGGGCGATACGCTGAAACTGAGGCCACGTCCGCTCAATTTTGGTTCACTGGATGATCATCTGAAAGCACAACAGGCTGATGTGATTATCGCCTGTTTCGGCATGAATGAGTCGTTCGACGGCGCAGCGGGTCTGGCTGACTATACCGAGGCATGGGAACAGTTTCTGCAGCACTTGACATCGCAGAAATTCAATGGCAAATCGGCCCCGCGGGTGGTCATCATTTCTCCGATCGCTCATGAAAATATGGGATCACCGTTACCAGATCCCTTCGAGCATAATCAAAGTCTGGCTAAATACACTCAGGCAATGCTGGCTATCGCGGAGCGGCATCAGATACCATTCGTGGACCTGTATGCCAGATCAAAACACATGATGCAGGAAAATGTCTCCCAGAAACTGACACGAAACGGGATCCATTTGAATGAATATGGTTACTGGGCATTGAGTCAATTCGTGGCGGAGCAGTTGCTGGGGCGTAAGCTGGAAAGCCCGTCTGTTGTGATCGATGTTTCACAGAAACAGATTCAGGTAACCTATGCAACAGTCACAGATTCGAAGTTTCAACCTGATCAGGTCGAGTTTACCATTCTGGCTGAAACACTGCCGCTGCCTGCTCCGCCGAAAGCTTCGATTCCAGTCAATGAATTACTGGAGAAGCAGCCTCGACTGACAGTCAAAAATCTCCCGGAAGGAAAGTATCGACTACTGGTGAATGGGATTCCAGTGACAGAGGCTCGTCATTCCGACTGGTCTCGAGGGCTGCAGTTACAGGCTCTGCCTTCCCAGGCGAGGGTTGATGATCTGCGAGCGAGCATCGACCGGAAGAATGAACTGTTCTTCTATGTCTATCGGGCGCACAATGCGGAATATGTCTTCGGGCGTCGTACCAAGCCGTTTGGGGCGGTTTCTTTTCCTCCGGAAATGGAGACGTTCGGCAAACTGATTGAAGCCCGTGAAACAACCATCAAAAATCAGGCGCGACCACTGGATGAAACAAAGTGGGGCCTGTTCCGGGTGGATTAACTGGATTTGTGTTTGACGACTGCTTTTCCAATTGAATATTACAACTTCTCAGCTATCAGAGTGAACTATGTATCAAAGACCAATCCTGTCGATTTTTGCTTTTGCGATATCATCGGTGAGTATGCTGCTGTGGAACGAAACTCGCTGCAATGCCGCGGAGCAGGAACAACCTCACGTGGTGTTTGTAGTAGGAACCACACATAATTTGCCTGTTAAAACAATTCCCGCGTTTGCAAAACGGTTGGAACAATATGGTTTCAAAACCACTGTCCTGCTACCAGAGAAAACAGGTGAGAAGGAGAATCAACGGGAAGAGGTCACCGGGCTAAAAGTTTTGAAAGACGCGGATGTCGCCGTGTTTTGCCTGCGATTTCAACGGCTGGCGCCGGGTGAGTTCACACATATTCATGATTATATAGAATCCGGGAAACCGTTGATCGGATTACGTACCAGTGTGCATGCGTTTGATTACCAGAAAGGGCATCCGCTCGACGAATGGAACCAGGGTTTCGGCAAGCGGGTGCTGGGTTCCGAATTCCTGTTTGACCTGTCGGGCGAGACCGTGGTCGAGCATATATTGGCGCATCGCGATCACGAGATTCTGAATGGTGTCGCGGCGAAGTTTCTTGATCCGGGAACTTTATATCAGGCCAGCCCGCCGGCCGATGCGACGCCCTTACTGTTGGGGACCGGCAATTCAAAACGAAAGGGGATCTTCAAGAATCAGTTTGGCACGTATGAGCTGACAGGTGAAATGAGCTTTCCGGTAGCCTGGACCTGGAAAAATGAATGGGGCAGCCGAGTGTTTACGACAACACTGGGGCACGAAAAATCGTTCGGACTTGATGCTTTCAATCGACTGCTGATCAACGCGGTTCATTGGTGTCTGGAAAAACCGGTGGGCACGACACCCGAGCGGATGGCGGTGGCGAATACGGCTCCCAACCTGAAGCGACCGTTTGAACTGACACAGGATCATTCTCCGGAAGCGGAACGGAAAACATTTGAGATGCTGCCCGGATACGAGGTGAATCTGTTCGCGGCAGAACCTATGCTGGTGAATCCGATTCATATGACGTGGGATCCTCAGGGGCGGCTGTGGGTGATCTGTTCGACATCGTATCCGCAGGTTTCTCCAGGTGAGAAGCCCAATGATCAGATCGTGATTCTGGAAGATACCGATGGGGACGGGCGCGCGGACAAATCCACGGTTTTCGCAGAGGGACTGTATGTTCCCACAGGACTGGAACTGGGAGATGGGGGAGTGTATGTTGCGAATGCCCCGGATCTGCTGTTCCTGAAAGACACGAATGGCGATGGAAAAGCCGACCACCGGGAAGTGATTCTGACTGGATTCGCGACGGAGGACAATCACCACTCCATCAGTGCGTGGCGGTGGGGGCCGGGGGGCTGGCTGTATTTCCAGGAAGGGACCTTCATGCATACCCAGGTGGAGACGCCTTATGGAACCGTCCGTCTGGAAAACGGTGGTGTGTTTCAGTTTCAACCACGTACACTCAAACTGAATGTATTTGCCGACTATCGTGCCTCGAATCCGTGGGGGCATATGTTCGATGACTGGGGACAGTCGTTTGTGATTGACAACCCGCGGCTCTATTTCAGTGCGCCTCTCACCGCTAACAGTCGTGCCAAACTGGGTTATGATGCCAGCGGCGAAGGCACGAAACAGTGTGGCGGCGAGTTTGTAGCAAGCGGGCATTTTCCACCGGAAGTCCAGGGAGAAATCTGGACGAATCAGTACAAGTCGCATGTGGTGGCCCGCTATGAAGTATCGGATGATGGTGCCGGCTACACGATCAAAGGTTTAGATCCATTGATTCAGTCGAGCAGTTCCTATTTCCGACCCGTAGATTTGAAGATGGGGCCAGATGGCGCTGCGTATATTCTGGACTGGTACAATCCTTTGATCGGTCATATGCAGCACAGCTTCCGCGACGAACGCCGCGACACCACACATGGCCGGGTCTGGCGAGTGACACATAAATCGCGTCCACTAGTAGAACGTCCCCAACTGGTGGGAGTGCCTCTCGCGAAGGTAGTCTCTCACTTGCGTGATCCGGAAAGCTTTACCCGGCAGCAGGTGAAACGTGTGTTATACGATGCCGACCAGCAGCAGGCGAAGCAGGCTCTGGATGAATGGCTGCTGACACTGGTGCCCCAGGAACCGAATTATGATCATCATCGACTGGAAGCACTCTGGTGTTATCAGACGATTGGCGTTGTGAATGAAGAGCTACTGCGTGAACTTCTGCAGGCGAAAGATGCCCGGGCCCGCGCTGCCGCCATGCGGGTGCTGCGATATTGGTTTCCGGAAATTAAAAATCCACTGGAACTGGTTGAGACCGCGATCCACGATTCGCATCCGCGTGTGCGTCTGGAAGCTGTTTTGACAGCAGGGTATATTCCCGATTCACGTTCGGTCACGATTGCCGTCAAAGCGATCGATGCCCCCATGGATCGCTATCTGGAACACGCGTTGAAACTGACTATCGATGGGCTGCAGTCACAGTGGTTGGAACCACAGCGGCAGGGGAAAGTGATGTTTGAAAAGCCAGCCCACAAAAATTACGCATTGGCGAATCTGCTGTCGAATGAGTCGATCGATGTGATTATCGATCTGTTAAACGCCGGCAGTATTGATGCGGAACTATTACAGGGGCCGGCTCAGACAGTCGCTGAGCGAGCAAATGCGAATCAGCTGGAACCGCTGGTGTTGAGTCTGGTAGAAGTGACGCGCGAATATAAAACGCAGGGAGGCAAAGGGATTTCGCCTGAAGCGTTGAGTATCTTATTGAATGCCCTTGATCGAGCAGCGCGGGAACGGGGTGTGATCCCCAACGGAAATATCAGTTCAATGTTGAGTCGCTCAGCTGTTGTCCCGGGTTTACCGGTTCAGAAATCAGTGGCCCGGTTAATCGGTTCCTGGAAACTGACACGCGAAGGAAAACGTCTGCAGCGTGAGATCAATGCGGCGGAGACGGATTTCGAAGTCAAACAGCTGGCAGCGGAATCACTGGGGATGCTGGGTGATGCGGCTTCGCTGAAGTATCTGAAGTCTCTGGCTGAGTCGAAGAAGCCGATGAATCAACGACTGCTGGGTGTCTATGGTCTGGCGGCCCACGACCAGAAACAGGCAGCGAAACAGCTGCCAGCGATTCTTAAGGAAGATCCCAAAGCAGAAGATCCTGCCTGGATACTGACAGCGTTTACCAGACGTAAAGGGGGTGCGGAGATTCTGGCAGAGGAATTGAAGACAGCATCGTTGAATCCGCAGGTTGCATCGCAGATCAGACAGGCTTTGATTGAAACGGGCGAAACCAGCCAGCCGCTGATTGACGCGTTTGGGGGAGCCGTCATGCAGGATTCACTTGAAGCTCAATTGTTAAAAGAAAATGTATTGGAGCTGGCGACGGCGGTTCGTGGAGAAGGAAATGCAGCGCGAGGCGAGCAGATATTCAGGCGGAGCGAACTGGCGTGCATGAAATGTCACAGTATTTCCAATGCGGGACCGGTACTCGGCCCAGATCTGGCTGCCATCGGTTCAAGTTCCCCGCCGGACTATATCGTGGATTCGTTTCTGCGCCCGTCCAAAGTCATCAAGGAATTTTATGAGAGTATCATGGTCGTGACCGGTGAAGGCCGCGTGTATAACGGAATCATGGTAGTACACGATGATAAGAAAGTCGTGCTCAAAGATGCGGCGCGACAGGGGGAACTGGTGACGATTCCAGCCGACCAGATCGAATTCACAAAGAAGTTGCCGTCCTTGATGCCTCAGGGACTGGCAAGTAAATTGAAAGATCGTCAGGAGTTTCTGGACCTGGTGAAATTTGTGACAGAGTTGGGGCGCCCGGGGCCTTATGCGACGAGTGTGTCGCAGGTCGTGCGGCGCTGGCGTCTGCGAGGTACAGATGCGCCTTTGACTGCAGAGCAGATGCAGGAATTCAACACAGTGGCGGATGCGGGAGTCGCCGCTTACAGCATGGTTAACGGTACGTTACCGGCTGCCGATTTGAATCTGAAAAAACCGCTGACACAGGCGATTGCTTTTGTAGATGTCAATCAGGCTGGCAACGTGCAGCTGAAACTGAATTCGGTGAAAGGGCTCAAAGTCTGGCAGAATGGAACGCCACTTCCTGTTGAAGAATCGACGCTGCTGAACTTGCCGAGTGGTCGCAATCAATTGACGTTTGAAGTAGATCGCAGTTTACGCGGTGACCTGGGGTTACGAGTGGAATTCCAGAAAGCCAGTCAGTCCCCCGAGGGCCGCTTCAAAGTGGTAGGCGGGCCCTGAGGGTTGTCTGACATTTTATCAATCCTGCTGTGTGGTACGTTTGAGCCATTCAGCACAGAGTTTTGGCCAGCCTGAAATGGGATTATCCGAAGGACGCATTCCGTATCCGTGTCCCCCTTTGGCATACAGGTGCAGTTCTCCATCGACTTTTGCGTCTTTCAGGTCACGAGTGTAGTTGAATGCACTGTCTACCAGACGGCGGTCATCAAGAGTCTGCACGATAAACGCGGGAGGCGTTTTTGCATCGACTTTGATCTCGGGGGCTGACTGTCGTTTGTTGTCTTCCTTGTAGATATATGCGGGGTAGATGAGGACCGTGAAATCAGGTCGACAGCTGAGCTGATCGGCTTCGTCAATGGCTTCGTAATTGCGTTTCTGATAGTTTGTAGACAGATTCGCAGCCAGGTGACCTCCGGCGGAAAAGCCGAGCACGCCGATTTCATTCGGGTTGATACCCCAATCTTTCGCTTTACTGCGAACGATACCAAAAGCACGTTGTGCATCTTTCAGCGCGGCTTCACGCTGGTTGCCGGGAACCGTGTATTTGACAACGATCGCGTGGATCCCGATCGAATTCAGCCATTCAGCGATCTCGGTGCCTTCCAGGTCATACGCAAGGATGTTGTATCCGCCACCGGGGAAGATGACGACTGCGGGGGCATTCGGTTTCGCGTCAGGGGCTTTATAAAATTCAACCGCCGGGCGATTGACTTTGGTAATTCGAATGATGTTGCTGTATTTGATTTCGTCATCACTCTTGTCCAGCAGCGGGCGGTCCGGCCAGATGGCGACGCTTTCAGTGGGTTCAGGAGTTTCAATGGGTGCCGCTGCCAGTGAGAACAGAGTAAAAAAAGCAAGGCAAAGATATTTCATCATGTTGGACTCCGAACAACTAAACCTGACGATTGGGGGAATTCAAAAGAATACAGTACACGAAATGATAACGCGCGAAACGGTATGATTAAAGTAGCCATAAATCGGTTTTTGGGGAGATGATCGAGGTATTTAATCGAGGGGAAAATCATTCTTACTTTTTAAAATGAATAACAGGGCTCTCTCAAATCGCACAAATATTCTTGATACTCCGGTTTCAACGGGTTAGCATCATGGTGTTACCTCTTACCGCGATCAGAGCCATCTGAATTCGCAGTCCTGCTCACCTGAAATCCGGAAAGCTCTCCTCATGCATCGCATTGTTCTCAGTCTTGCTTTTGTTTTCAGCCACTGTATGGCTTTGCTGGCAGCGGAACCTGCCAAAGCGGAACCGACCGAATGGAAGGCGGGGGCTGCTTCCGCCAAGATTACTCCGAAAAAACCGTTACGAATGGCAGGCTATGCGGGGCGTAAGGAACCCGCGGAAGGGACCGAGCAGGATCTGTATGCCAAAGCATTGGCTGTGGAAGATTCAGCAGGGAACCGGGCTGTCTTTCTGACTCTCGATCTGATTGGCGTGATTGAACAGTTGCGGGCGGATGTTACCAGTCAGGTTCAGGAACAATATCACTTGCCTCCGCAGGCTTTGCTGATGAATGCTTCCCATACGCATTGTGGCCCCGCCTATGGTCGTGAGGATGCGAAAGAATATTATGACATTCTTGTCCCCACACTCGTGAAAACAATCGGCGCAGCGCTGGAGAAAATGCAGCCGGCGCAACTGAGCTGGTCGGCTGCGCGGTGTTCAGTCGCGATGAACCGTCGCACTCCGACGGTGACTGGATATCGGAATCATCCCAATCCTGACGGGCGTGTGGATCACCAGGTCCCTGTATTAAGAGTGGATGACGCTAACGGAGAACTGAAAGCAGTAATGTTCGGTTATGCCTGTCACAATACGACGATGGGCTTTCGCAATTGGCTGGGAGACTATGCCGGGTTTGCGCAGGAGTATTTCGAAAAAGATCATCCCGGTGTGACGGCACTGTTTATGATGGGATGTGGCGGTGATCAGAATCCGTATCCCCGCAGCGAACTGCATTATGCTCAGAAGCATGGCCGATCACTGGCGACTTCGATTGAAGCTGCTCTGGAAGTGAATCAGCGGACTCCGCTGCATCAGCGTATATTACACGGCCCGCTGAAATCTGCTTATGGAACGGTCGAACTGGAATATCTACCTGAGAAGAAACGCGCTCCCTGGGACTACCCGGTACAGGTAATTCAGTTTGGTAACGACCTGACGCTGGTGGCTTTGGGGACTGAAGTTGTCGTCGATTATTCTCTGCGGCTCAAGCAGGAACTGTTTGAGTCGGAAGGTCCTGCCATTTGGGTCGCCGGTTATTCGAATGTGTATTCAGGATACATTCCCAGCAAGCGGGTTCTGCTGGAAGGAGGCTATGAAGCGAGCCGCCCTTATAAGCCGGATGTGGAAGAGCGGATCATCGGTAAGGTACTGGAACTGGACCAGGGGCTGAAGACCCAGGCTGAGAAATAGGGAGTTCTCATACGAAAGCTGTTTCTCTTGTTGAGTTTCCGTCAGTGATTACATACGATAATGATTGATAAATATTCATTGATATGACTGTGCTGAGATTTTATTTCAGATAAACAGCCCGTTAATTTTCCTTCCGGAGAGATCAGATGCTTCCGGCCTGTCGCTGTAATCTGCTGGGTATCCTTGCTGTTTGCACGGCGTCGCTGATGTTCTTCATAAGCGAAGGGGCAGCTGCAGAGAAACAGAATCCTGGCCTGGAACTCTTTGAGTCAAAAATCCGTCCGGTACTGATTGAGCATTGTTACGAATGCCATTCTGCAGCTACCTCCGTTGTCAAAGGGGGGTTACGGGTTGATAGCCGCGCTGCGATTCGTTCTGGCGGAGAAACTGGCGCTGCTGTCGTACCCCACAAAGTTGATGAGAGTCTGCTGCTGGAAGCGTTGAGGTATGAATCTTTTGAGATGCCTCCGGGTAAGAAATTGTCGGATGAGGTCATCGCGGATTTCGTCAAGTGGGTGGAACTGGGAGCACCTGACTCGCGCGATCAGGCACCTACGGTGGCAGAGGCGGCGTCACTTTCATGGAAAACGATTTTCGAAAAGCGACGCAAGTGGTGGAGCCTGCAACCTCTGCAGGATGTAAATCCTCCCGATTTAACAAAGAATGAATGGTCGTCTCAACCCATCGATCGCTTTCTGCTGGATAAGATGAGAAAGTTGCAGCTGCAACCCGCGCCAGCTGCACAGTCCGATATTCTGGTTCGCCGTCTGTCTTTTGTCCTGACCGGGCTACCTCCCACTCCGCTTCTGGTTAAGCAGTTCACAGCAGATTCAAAACAGAATCCGGATACTGCTTATGAGAGACTCGTCGATCATCTGCTGAGTTCTCCTCATTTTGGGGAGAGATTTGCCCGGCATTGGATGGATGTGGTACGGTACACCGATACCTACGGCTATGAATGGGACAATCCAGCGAAAGGATCATGGGAGTATCGCGATTATCTGATTCGTGCCTTCAATCAGGATGTGGGCTTCGATCAGCTGGTACGAGAGCAGATTGCGGGTGATCTGCTACAGCAGCCTCGCATTGATGAAAACAGCGTGTTTCAGGAAAGCCTGATTGGGCCGATGTTTTATCACATGGGAGAACATCGGCATGGCGACAGTGTGGATTTCAATGGAATTCACCAGGAGATGATCAATAACAAGATCGATGCCTTTTCGAAAGCATTTCTGGCCAGCACGGTGGCCTGTGCGCGATGCCACGACCACAAGCTGGATGCGATTTCACAGCGGGATTATTATGCGCTCGCTGCTGTCTTCATGACACCCCGCTGGACGTCCCGCGTGATTGATGCGCCCGGTAAGCATGATGCAGCAATTAAAAATCTCAAGCAGTTGCGACATCAGATTCATCAGGAACTGAAGCTCGTCTGGATTGCGCAGGCAAATCAATTTAGAACTGAGCTTCGCCTGGCTAACACTGAGAAATCGGACAGCCCGCGTTCTACCGTGTGGCGAGAAGTTTTGAAGCTGAATACAGACCATTCGAAAAAAACAGAAAAATTGAAGCCGGGTGAGATTGCTTACCCCGCACACCGTCTGCTGAGTAGTTCGCAGCCCGCGGAACTGCAAAAGTTGTGGCATGTCTTGGTGGAGGAATGGCAAACCGCCAGCGAGACACATCAACGGGAAAATCAGAAACGCTTTCAGTATCTCACACGCTTTGAGAAGCCTGGTTTTCCAGAGGGCTGGCAGACAGAAGGAGACGGAATACGGCATGGTTATGTCGAAAATGGTGTGCCTCTAATTTCTCTGGAGGGGCAGCAAATCGTCGCGCGTATTTTGCCGCGTGGCTACCATACGCATGCTCTGTCTTCAAAATTGCCTGGCGCGATCAGGCCTCCCTCAGAACGGGATATTCCAGGGAAAATAATCAGTCTGAATCTGGCAGGCGGCGAATGGAGCGGCTTTCTTCGAGTACCCGATAATGCGTTTCAGACAGAGAATGTAATATTCTTTGACCGGGAGCAGCCTCAATGGCAGACTTTTGCTGATCGTCCGCTGATGAATGGAATACAGCGACTGATGTTCGAGATTTCTACCAGCGATCTGAATCCGGATTTCCCGCCCCGAACGGGAAAAACCCGCGCGGGAGGCAAACTGCTGCCAGCGGATGATTTGGGTTTTGAGAAACGCAGCTGGTTCAGTGTGACGGGAATTGTCTCGCATGACTCAACTGGAACACCGGCGGATGAACTGGCTCGCTTTGCGCCTCTATATGGAATGACTGGTCCCGCGAATCGAGAGGAAGCCTGCGATCGAATCGGAGACTGGCTGTCTTCCGCAGTCCAGCGTTGGGTGGACGATCAGGCGACTACCGCTGACGTCGAACTGATCAACTGGTTGCTGGAAAAGAAGTTGTTCAATAACAAGCCAGAAGCAGGATCACGGCTGGCAAAGTTGTTGTCAGGCTATCGAAATGTGGAACATCAGATCGCGTTTGCTCATACCGCGAACAGTATGGATGAACGTGGAATGATCTCTGCGAAATATCCCTTGAATATCCGTGGGAATGTCGACGAACTCGGAGCGCTGATCGAGCCTGACTTTCTGGAAGTGTTTGCAGGGCGGCATGCGGTTCATCAAAGTACGGGAAGCGGCAGACAAGAGTTGGCCGAATTTCTGGTCAGCCCGGATCATCCGTTGACAGCGCGGGTCTATGTGAATCGGGTGTGGCAATGGATTTATGGAACCGGTCTGGTGCGAACCCCGAACGATTTTGGACATCTGGGAGCAAAACCCAGCCATCCGGAACTTCTGGATTTTCTGGCGCGAGAATTTATTGCAGATGGCTGGTCGACAAAACGCCTGATTCGCAGGCTGGTGATGACGCGGGCCTTTCGTCAATCGGGGAAGGTGACTGAGGCAGCGCGTAACAGGGATCCGGATAATCGCCTGTGGCAGCATTATCCTACCAGGCGACTGGAGGCAGAAGCGATTCGTGATTCTCTACTGGCTGTCTCGGGACGACTGGAGCGTCGGATGTATGGTCGTCCGATTGATGCGCCTCGTTCAAAAGAAGATGCGGCCAAGCGGCTGTTCAGCGGTCCGTTGGATGGGGAAGGACGGCGTTCGATTTATTTAAGAATGTCGATTATGGATCCACCCCGGTTTCTGGTGGGATTCAATTTGCCTGACTTAAAACTGCCAACCGGAAAACGGGATGTCACCAATGTGCCGAACCAGGCATTGATTCTGATGAATGATCCCTTCGTGATGGCGCAGGCGGAGGAGTGGTCAACACTCTTGCTCAAACAGCCAGCCGATTCTGTCAAACAGCGGATCAGGTTGATGTTCAGGAAAGCCTATGGACGTGAGCCGGATCAACAGGAATTACGTCGCTGGTCTGAACTCGTAGCAGAACTGGGCGGAAGCGAAGACGAACAGTTCCTGCTCGCTGACCCGCGTGTCTGGCAACAGATTTCGCATACCCTGTTTAATACAAAAGAATTCATTTATTACAGGTGAAAACCATGGGGCGACAAAATAATTCCCTTTGCTGTCCGGGACATCTCCCTGTGATGAACCGGCGTCGTTTTTTGCAAAATACCAGCGCGGGTTTCGGCTGGCTGGCATTAGCGGGTTTACTGGGAAAGCAAGTTCAGGCAGCGTCAAAGAGCGCACTTCCCCAGTTTGCTGCTCAGGTGAAAAACGTGATCTTCTGTTTTATGGATGGTGGGCCGAGCCATGTCGATACTTTTGACCCCAAGCCAGCGCTGAAGACACATGAAGGGAAAGCCATCGGGAAAGAGGCGGTTTCTAAACGATCGCAGTCGAATGCCAGTCGCGTCTGGCTGGGAAGCCCCTGGGAATTTCGACAGCGGGGAGAGAGCGGACTATGGGTCAGTGATCTGTTTCCGCACCTGGCATCGATCGCTGATGAATTGTGTGTCGTACGTTCGATGGTGGGGGAACTGCCGCTACATGGTCAGCAGAACCTGTTATTGCATACCGGGCGGATCATCGGGCAGGCCCCAAGCATGGGAGCCTGGGTTTCCTATGGGCTGGGAACAGAAAATAAAAATCTGCCTGCTTATGTTGTGCTGAACAATGACTGGGTCCCTAATGGGGGGCTGGAAAATTTTGGGAGTTCATTTCTGCCAGCCACTCATCAGGCGACGCTGGTGCGCGCAAAAGGCAGTCCCGTTGATAATATTCAACCGGCAGATTCATTACCGTTACAGAAACGCAAGCTGGCCTTGCTGGCAGAACAGGATCTTACTTTTGCGGCACAGGCTTCAGAGGCGTCTCCGATTGAGAGTGCCATTGCAAATTATGAAACCGCATTCCGGATGCAGACTCTGGTTCCGGAAGTCGCAGATATTTCGCGAGAACCACTTCATATTCAACGCGAGTATGGAGTTAATTCCAAAGATGAGCATCAGCACTATTATGCAACCCAGGCACTGCGGGCACGGCGGCTGGTAGAAGCCGGTGTTCGATTTGTCGAAATTACCTGTCCCAGTTTTGACAGTAACAATTCGCCCTGGGACCAGCATGGTTTACTCAAACGGAACCATGAAAAGAATGCGCGGATTACCGAACAGTCAGTCGCGGCATTAATTTTAGATTTAAAACGTCGGGGACTCTTGGATGAAACACTGGTGGTCTGGGCGGGAGAAATGGGTCGCACCCCACATACTCCCAAAGTTACTTCGACCTGCGGACGTGATCATCACGTGAACGGCTACAGCCTGTTTATGGCGGGAGGTGGACTGAAAGGGGGGATGACCTTCGGCGAGACCGATGAATTCGGTAATAGCGTCGTTGAACATCCGCTGACGATCCATGACATTCATGCGACGATTCTGGATCAACTGGGAATTGATCATGAGAGTCTCACATTCCGTCAAGGGGGCAGGGATCATCGACTGACTGATGTGCATGGCCATGTGATTCAGGAGATCTTAAGCTGATCAACTCTGATCGTTAAGTTCAGGTTAAATGCCCGTAAAGCGGTCAGTTTTGATCTGGATCTTTGTTGTCTGCCGTCCAGACAGCTTTTAGAATAAATTGATCAGTGAAGTATCGTCCCGCCATTTCTGATAGTTCGTAGATCATGATTGATTTCATTCCTCGCCATTCCTTCCCTCAATACAGGTAGTTTCAAATATGTTCGATTACAAACGTCTCCAGGATGCAGTCAGATCGGAAAATGGTGTCAGCCGTCGATTATTTCTGTCTTATGGGGCGGCTCTTTCTGCGATTCCATTGATGGGGCGTGCCAGTTGGGCCGACCCTTCTCCCGTGTTTCAGAAAGATCCTTTCAGTCTGGGAGTGGCATCTGGCGATCCTGATTCCAGCAGCGTGGTATTGTGGACGCGACTGGCGCCAGAACCATTGGCGCCCCATGGAGGCATGGGGCCTCAAGCGGTTGCAGTCACATGGGAAGTTGCCGATAACGAAAGATTCACGAAACTCGTTGCTTCAGGAACAGCCCAGGCGACTCCACAGCTGGGTCATACACTGCACGTGGAAGTTAAGGGGCTGAAACCAGACCGATGGTACTGGTATCGCTTTCAAGCCGGGGATGCGAAAAGTCCGGTGGGTCGAACACGAACCATGCCACTCGAATCCGAATTGCCCGATCAGTTGAAGTTCGCCTTCGCTTCCTGCCAGCATTATGAGTCAGGTCTGTTTACCGCTTATGAGCAGATGGCCCAGGACGATGTGGATCTGGTATTTCATCTGGGAGACTATATTTACGAAAAAGAGAACCGGAAAAAAAACACGGTACGTGCCCATTTCGGACCAGAGATCGAAACGTTGGAGCACTATCGCACCAGACATTCCCAGTATCGTTCTGATCCACTTCTACATGGTATGCATGCGAAATGCCCATGGATTGTGACATGGGACGATCATGAATTTGATAATAACTGTGCCAACGATATTTCTGAAGAATCACAAGTCGATCCTGTGGAATTTCTGTTGCGTCGGGCTAATGCCTATCAGGCGTATTATGAAATGATGCCGCTCAGAGCGGGTTCTCTTCCGCAGGGACCGCATATGCAGCTTTACAGACAGGCTGCATTTGGTCGTCTGGCCGATTTCTTTGTGCTGGATACGCGTCAGTACCGTACAGATCAGCCGAACGGAGACAAGAAATCTCCGATTAATGATGCGGCGTTGATGCGGAAAAATACGTTGCTGGGAAGTCGCCAGCGGCACTGGCTGCAATCGGGCCTGATATCATCAGATGGGATCTGGAATGTTCTGGCACAGCAGGTGATGATGGGAATGGTCGGTTTTCCACAGAAAGAAGGTCCGGTTGCCTATTCGATGGATCAATGGCCCGGTTGTACTTATGAACGGATGGGGCTGGTGCAGTTCCTGGCAGATCGTCAAATTCCCAACCCGGTTGTATTGACGGGAGATATTCATTCAAACTGGGTGAATAATTTACGAGTCGATGATCGTCAGATGGAAACTCCGGTGATCGCGACGGAATTCGTGGGCACATCAATCAGCAGTGGTGGGAACGGTGCTGAGAAGCGAAAAGGTCATGCCGAGATCCTGTCGAACAACCCCTGTATCCAGTTCCAGAATTCCGAACGTGGTTATGTACGATGTACCTTGACGCCAGAGAAATGGACGACCGAGTATATGGTTGTGGATGATGTGACGCGTCCTGGGGGAAAAGTCAGCCAGCGGGCAGCTTTTGTTGTGGAAGCCGGTCAGCCGGGAGCACATCCGGCATGATGACAGCTGATCTGAATGGACGGCACTACGAAGGAGAGGGGGGTTCGATTTTCTTCTCTGCTTTGAGTATCAACCAGTGCAGAATGGTCTGGCCCAGAATTTTACTGTTGATAGGTTTGCTGAGGTAATCATCACAGCCTGCATCCAGACATTTTTGACGATCATCGGACATGGCATGTGCGGTTAAGGCAATGATGGGGATTGTAACGCCGGATTCCCGGAGTTTTCGGGAAAGTGTATAACCATCCATTTCCGGCATCTGCATATCTGTCAACAGTAAATCGTAAGACTCGTTTGCCGTTTCTGCTTCCAGGAATTTCTGGCAGGCAATGACGCCGTTGTCGGCGACATCGACATCTGCTCCCATTTTTTGCAACAGGAAAGTAATCAGTCGTTGGTTGTCCGGTCCATCTTCTGCCAGCAGAATGCGTGTGTGAGCAGGAAGTTTAACAGTGGCAGCGAGAGATTTTTTGTCTGCATGCTCATGACCATCCTGCAAGCGGCTTGTGGTGTATCGGGTTTCGGGCAGAGCATGCAGGGGAAGTGTCAGACGGAAACAGGTCCCTTTCCCCGGTTCCGTCCAGGCCAGAGTAACGTCGCCTCTCATGAGCCGTGCGAGTTTGCGGGAGATTACCAGTCCCAGTCCGGTTCCGCCATGTTGACGTGTCACTGAAGTGTCTGCCTGTGAAAAGGCCATAAACATTTTGGCGGCCTGCCTGGCTGACATCCCCGGTCCGGAGTCTTCAATATCGAATTGCAGAAGTTTGGATTCGTTCTGTTCCAGAATTTTTACATTGATCTGAATGTGCCCCTGGTCTGTGAATTTGACTGCATTGCCGACCAGATTCATGAGGATCTGCCTCAGTCGCGTCGCATCAGTTTCGATTAAATCCGGGAGAGGCGTTTCGATTCGGGTGATCAGCTCTACTCCTTTTTCAATCGCCGGTGGTCTTAGCAGACTTTCTATATGGTCGAGGATGTTGAAGAGTTGAGTGGTTTTTTTTTCTATTTCTACTTTCCCAGCTTCAATTTTGGAAAGGTCCAGGATGTCGTTGATCACCGTCAACAGATGATTCCCAGCTTCCTGAATCGTTTTGACAGCCTGTTCTCTTCTGCCTGCTGAACTGGCAAACTCGGGATCATTCTTGAGGAGATCTGCATAACCGAGAATCGCAGTCAACGGCGTACGAATTTCATGGCTCATATTAGCGAGAAATTCACTTTTGCTATGCGAAGCAGCCAGGGCGGCTTCCTGCGCCAGTCTGAGTTCGGTGATATCATTCCGAATGGCAAGATACCCGGTGGCTTTTCCATCACCATCCTGCATGGAAGCAATCGTGGTATCCAGCCAGTAAAGCTCTCCACTTTTACGTCGGTTGCAGATCTCGCCCTGCCACATACCGTCAGTCGCAATGGTTTTGAAAACGTTTTGCCAGAATTCTTTTGGGTGAAACCCGGAATTCACGATCCGGTGGGTCTGGCCGATTGTTTCCTCCCGTTCAAAGCCACTGACTTTACAGAACATGTCATTTACATGACGGATTACGCCGTTGAGTTCGGTCTCGGCAACAATCGCATGCTGGTCGAGAATTTTGAGACATGTTTCCAGGCGAGCCGTCGTTTCTCTTAAGGAATTTTCGAGAGTAATCCGATCCGAAATGTCAACAACCACATTGACTGCTCCAATCACGTCCCCATCAGAGTTCCTGATGGGACTGACATGTGCCAGCGCCGTTTTACGGTTGCCATCATCGCATTCAATAACGATTTCTTTACAGTGATAGACTTCACGATTCTGTAATGCAACAGCCATCCAGCGATCTTCATGAGCGACAGGAGTCCCATCGGAATCGAACATCTGGAAAGATCCACAGAAGCGATCTGCTGGGCTGTTGAGTTCTGGTTCCCGTCCCCAGAAATCAGCAGCAGCCTGGTTGTAATAGGTGATTAATCCTGTATTGTCACAGGTATAAGCCGCGGCTGGAAGCGCGTCGATCAGGTGTTTGATTTTTTCATGGCTTTCGAAGAGCTGCTGTTCCTGTATCTTCTTCTGGGTGACATCAATGCCAATTCCCAGGTATCCGTCGATCTGATTTTGTTTTCCCCGGATGACGGTGACAGTCAGCTCTACGGTCCGTTCCGTACCATCTTTTCGAACATAAGTCCATTCGTGTTTGTCGCAGGTCCCACATCTGGCAGGTTTGAAAAAGACCTCAAACCCATCTACTTTTTGTCCGAGGCTCTCTGTTAATTCCTGACTTCGTTGCTTGAGTTCGGAAGCAATGTGGAAGTGCTGAAGCGTGTTTATTCCAATCATTTCATCGGCAGTATATCCCAGTAATCGTTCAGCACCAGGACTGAACAGCGTGATTAACCCCTCGGGATCAGTGGCAATGATAGAGATTTCTGTTGCAGCGCGGATCACGCTTTCTAATTTTGCCCGCGTTGTGAATTGATCATCCTGCAGTAGAGTAAATTCGGCCTCAAGTTGCTTCTCTCTGGTGATATCCTGAAAGGCGCCTACCAGTCGGGCGGGTCTGTTATTCTGGTATTCCATTTCTCCCTTGGCGCGAACCCAGATATGTCGTCCCTTGGCTGTGATAAAGGGGAGTTTCAAATCCCAGGGTTGACCGGTTTTGATCGCGAGTTTAACGGCTTTCTTGATCTGGGGAAGTGCGTCGGGCGCATAAAAATCAATCGCATTTTCGAGAGTCGGCTTAAAATCAGGTTCAACTTCATGAATTGCGAAGGTTTCTGCAGTCCAGAAAAGTTCCTGTGTTTTCAGGTTCAGATGCCAGCCTCCAATTTTGCCAACTTCGCCAACTTTGGACAGTAGTAATTCACTTTCAGCGCTGGATTCGAGTTCAGCCTGGAGATCAGAAGAAACGGTTCCGCATAACGCTGGATGCATATTTTGCGTGGTTTTTTGAGTATACCACCAGACGAGCAGAATCAGTGATCCCATACAGAGCCAGATCAGACTGAGAATCATCGCCTGCCGTTTCTGATCACGACGGGACAGGAACTGATGCTCTGATTTCAATTCGTTCTGATACTGTTCCAGAGCGGGCATCAGACGTTTTTCTTCTGCCAGCACTAAACTAAGCATCGCAGCAGCGGGCCGTTTCCCTGACAGGATCAGTAAAATGTACCTGGACATCTGCGAAGTCAAAGGAGAAATCTGAAGTTTCAGAAGTTTCGTCGAAGGCTGTTCAGGTAACGAGGAGTTCAACAGAAACTGCTGTTGTTGAGTGAATCTTTCCAGATCTGCGTCAAGTTGAGTATAGCTTGATTGATAATCAGAGTTTTTTGCCAGCAGGATCGCATCCTTGAGCATGCGGTGCAGCAGGAGTTGTTGTGCCCCTGCTGTATGGATCTGGTCAAATCGGGAATTTTCCAACTGCTTCAAGTTCGATGTGGAATAGTAGCAGAGTCCTGCTCCCACCATCATCAGAATAAAGCTGAAGACAGCAGTCTGAGCAAAACGCGCCGATAGAACCTGTCTGATCCGGGAAACAGTGTGCATTGAAAAGTAATATCTATCTCAAGTGGGTTTCAGTGAGATTGAATCCATGCAGCTAACGAAACACCACTAATATTGAAATAATTACAGAGGTTTGCTGCATCTATGGTATGTATTGCTGGATAACACATCATTTTATGTATTGGTGATTTCGACAACAAACACAACTAATAAACAGCAATTCCCTCAACAGTAAACGAATAGCGGTTATTTCAATTGTTCGGGAAAGAGGTCCTATAGCAACGGTGAGTATTCGCTAGAAAATGAGTACGGGGATCTCCCTGCATCGGGGATTCATAGCAAGAAATGTTCAAGCAGTGAAACGAGAAGAGAATCGTACAGGAACGGCCGAGGGGGAGTGCAAGCATACGGCAGCCCCTGCTCATCGGGTTGGCAAAAGCGCGTCAAAAAAGCCGCTGGAAGCTCTGACAGGAAGAGTCTCCAGCGGCTGAATTTTCAAAAACGGAGAGAACGGGATTCGAACCCGTGGAACCGTTTGCACGGCTCACCGGTTTAGCAAACCGGCGCATTCGGCCTCTCTGCCATCTCTCCTGAATGCTTCGACTGCCACTCAATGGTGGCAGGCAGCACTCTTTATGCTGTTTTTCGTGTCGAAAGTCAACGTTTGAAGCCTTGAATATGCAGAGACTTCGGTAAATTGACAACACAGCGGACAGGGAGTGTATCAAACCAAAAACCCAGCTGCAATAGTTTCAGCGTTCAGAAGTCTGAAAGCGGGAAACCAGCTGTTATCAAGCTGCGATCACAGCGAAAATCGATAATTGTGTCACTCTTACCACCCGGTTTAGAATCGTCTAAGCTATTTTGAACATTTCACTTAGGGCAGATTTCTCCCTGTGATTCCAGATAGCGCCTGAGCGACGATTTCCAGTCGGGTATCGCATCCCCGATTGTAGCAGTGAGTCGGGAACAGTCCAGAACACTGAAGCGGGGTCGGTCAGCTGGTGCTTTATACTCTTGGGTTGTGATCGGGTGTGTTTTCACTGAGATGCCTGTCAGTTCGAATATCGTACAGGCAAATTCATACCAGGTGGTCTGGCCCTGACAGGTAGCGTGAAATAGTCCAAACTGATCCGTTCCAATCAAACGAGTCAATGCTGAAGCCAGATCCTTCGTGGCGGTGGGAGTGCAGTGCTGATCATTAATGATGGACAGCTCGTCCCGTTCTTTGCCGAGGCGGAGCATGGTTTCCACAAAGTTGCCATTTCCTGTTTTCCCGGCGACTCCATAGAGACCACAGGTACGAATGACATAATGCTGCGGGCAGAGGGCACGGACGAAATATTCACCGGCCAGTTTACTGAGACCATAGGCGCTGACAGGGCCGGGCGCTTCATGCTCCTGAAAAGGAATCTGCCGCGATGTATCGAGACCATAGACGAAGTCAGAGCTGATATGCATCAAACAGATATTTTTTTCAGAACAGTAGCGGGCGAGATGACGTGGCCCTAGTGCATTGACAGCATACGCGACTTCAGGTTCTTGTTCCGCCAGATCGACTTTGTTATAGGCGGCAGTATTGATGATCAGGTCAGGTGGAGTTTGTCTCAAAGCGCCTGCAATACTATCAGGATCTTCAATGGAAATCTGTTGATGCGTCAGACCTGTAATCTGATGGCCGGCAGCAGTCAGAGAATCCATCAGATCATGTCCCAGTTGTCCTCGAGAACCAATTACCGTAATACGTCGCATAAAAAATGCCTTTTGTATTTACTGAGGAAAATGACACTTCCAACCGCTGTTGCGGTCTGTTCATCTCCTATGTGTTGTCTGGGGTTTCGGTCAGTGGTGCAACGAAGTGAACCTGTTTCACAATCTCCCGGAACCCGAGCGAATTATAAAGGTGGTTGCCGACCTCATTCTGTTCGAGCGTTTCGATTTTTGCCAGAGTCAGATTGAGATTCCGGAAATGCTGTAGTGCGTGTTCAAGCAGTTTTCGCCCCATCCCCTGTCCGCGGTACTCAGATGCAACTGCCATATTGGGAATATATCCGATACCCGCTTCCGGGTCATGCCACGTCGAAATATAACCCGCAATTTTGCCGTCCACTTCAGCAATGAAGATGCCCTCAGGCTCTCGACGGGCATCTGCTTCCACATGTCCTCCTTTCCGCCATTTCCAGTCGTGGCCATTGACCAGGCCGTATTCGCGTTCAATTCCTTCATCAATCGAAACACCCTGAAAGGCTTCGACAGTGATGGATTTCAGGGTTTCCAGGTCTGCAGGCAGGTACGAACGTATTTTCATGACGGTGATTCAATCAGGATTACGAAATGGAACTTCTGAAAAGAGTGACGGGAGCAACTGATGTATGCTATGATGTTGCTATCAAAAATTAAAGGAGCCCGTAGGAATCCATTCTTAGACTTTGTTCAGTTTTACAGTAGCGTCTCCAGTGGCATTTGGACCGAGTTTAATAGATTGTGAATCGCTATGGTTAAATGTGATACGCTCTAGAGTTTTCACTCATAATATCGATATTGTTTGATGGGAACATGGTATGGATGATTCAGCAAAATATACGGCAGACGAGTTTCTGGATATCAGGCTGGAATTACCGGATGCCGGTCGCTGGACGGAATTAAACCAGGGAAAAATCATTAATCTGGACCCGCCCGATATTGAGCACGGAACGATCGTGCTTAACATTTCCAAGGTGCTGTCAGTCTACCTGCACAAGGTCAACCAGGGATATGCCTGCTTCGATTTAGGACTATTGGTCAGGCGGAACCCGGATACGGTCCGGTTTCCCGCAGTCAGTCTGTTTAACAGCGGCAAACGATTTGAAGAGACGGATAAAACAGTATCAGAACGGAAACCCGACGCAGTGATCGAAATTGCTTCTACCAATCCTCGACGAAAGTCTATGACAGGTCATGTCGAGGATTATGTCAGCTGGGGAATTGATCTGATCTGGGTGATTGACCCCGATTCCCGGGAAGTCCTGGAATATCAGCCTGTAAAAGGGAGTGAAGTCATCGGTGTGCAGGGAAAGCTGACAGGCAAAGATGTGCTGCCGGAATTTGTGATGCCGGTTAAAGACTTGTTTGCAGAGCCGGATTGGTGGTAAGGTAAACGTAATCGTTCTCAATCGGAGATCAGCAGGTCAACGAACTCTACTGCAGGCAGGTCGCTCGTTTCAGTAGTAACAACGCGTAAAGATGCAAGGAATATTCAGGGATGCCAGATGCACACTATGATGTGGCAATAATCGGTACCGGACCCGGGGGTGAAGGGGCTGCGATGCAGGCCATCAAACAGGGCAAGTCGGTGATTTCGATTGAGAAATTTTACGAAATCGGCGGTAACTGCACACATAAGGGTACCATACCCAGTAAAGCACTGCGTTATTCAATTCTGCAGATGTCAGAGATCAATAATTACATGCGGCAGATGGGCCGTCTGGGAATGGTGCTGGATCTTGAGTTTCCTGATCTGCGGAAGACGGCGGCTTCTGTGATTCAGAAACAGGTGGGCATGCGACGTACATTTTACGAACGGAACGGGGTAGAACTGGTCGAAGGACATGCACGTTTTCTGGATCCGCATCGAATTCATATTGATACTCCCAGCGGTCTGACCGAAGAGATCACCTTTGATTATGCAATTATCGCGACAGGCTCCCGGCCGTATCGGCCTGACGATGTTGACTTCAGCCATCCCCGTATCTTCTGCAGTGATACGATTCTCGATTTGAATTTCACGCCGCGTTCGATCAGCGTCTATGGAGCCGGTGTGATTGGTTGTGAATATGCTTCCATGCTGCGCACGATGGGTATGAAGGTCAACCTGGTCAATACCCGCAGTTCTCTCCTGGACTTTCTGGATGATGAAATCAGCGATGCGCTTAGCTATCACATGCGTGAGAGTGGTGTACTGTTAAGGCACTGTGAGCATTACGAATCGATCCAGGGGACTGATGATGGGGTAATACTTTCACTGCAGTCAGGAAAGAAGCTGAAAACAGATATTTTCCTGTTTGCTGCCGGTCGGGCGGGGAATTCGGAAAGTCTGGGACTGGAAACGGTGGAGATTACTCCTGATTCACGTGGACAGATTGAAGTCAATGATGATTTCCAGACAACACAACCACACATCTATGCCGTGGGTGATATCATCGGATATCCTTCACTGGCCAGTGCCGCCTATGTACAGGGACGCTATGCCGCCAGCCATCTGGACAATGGAGAATGCGAACGGGCATTAATTCGCGACATCCCGACGGGGATTTATACCAGTCCGGAAATCAGTTCGCTGGGAAAAACCGAACGAGAACTGACCGAAGCAAAAATCCCATATGAAGTCGGTCATTCCATGTTTAAGCATTTGGCACGTGCACAGATTATGAACCGTCCAATCGGAATGTTGAAGCTTCTGTTTCATCGGGAGACGCTGGAAATTCTGGGGATTCATTGTTTCGGTCCGAATGCATCAGAAATTATTCACATTGGTCAGGCCATCATGTCTCAGCCCGGAGATGCGAATACATTATTGTATTTCATCAATACGACATTCAATTACCCTACGATGGCAGAAGCTTATCGCGTGGCTGCTTTAAACGGGTATAATCGTCTGTTCTGATTTATCAAAGTCCGACATGTTTACAGGGGAATGAAATGAGCCACTCGATTTTGGGAATACTGTTTCTGATATGTGCGGCGTTTTCCTGGGGACATGACGTTGCTGCAGCGGAAGCGAAACAGCCGAATGTACTGTTTATAGCCGTTGATGATCTGAATGACTGGATCAGCTGTCTCGGAGGGCATCCGGACTGTAAGACACCAAACATCGATCGCCTGGCATCGCGTGGTGTGTTGTTTACCAACGCCCACTGTGCGGCTCCCGCCTGCAACCCATCACGGGCAGCGTTGATGACAGGGATTCGACCTTCCAGTTCGGGCGTGTATTTGAACCCTCAACCCTGGCGTCCCGTCATGCCTGACGCTGTCACGCTGCCTCAACATTTTCGAAACAATGGCTATGAGGCGGTTGGCTCCGGCAAAATCTTTCATGGCGGCTATAACGATCTGAATTCGTGGGATGATTATTTAAAGCAGACAGGAGATCCCCAACCGGTTTCCGCAGTCTTGAATGATCCGCACAGCCGCGCGGGAACGATTATCTGGGGCGTGCTGGATGTAGATGACAGGGAGATGAGCGATTACAAAATGGCGAATTATGCCATCGATTATCTGGGTAAAAAGCATGACAAACCTTTCTTCCTGGCTTGTGGTATTTATCGTCCGCATATGCCCTGGCAGGTGCCTCGCAAATATTATGACATGTATCCCCTGGATAAAATTCAACTACCTGAAGTGCCGGATGATGATCTGAATGATGTTCCTCCTGCTGGAATCCGAATGGCGAAGCCGACCGGCGATCACGCGAAAATTCTGAAAACGGAAAACTGGCGTTATTCCGTGCAGGCTTACCTGGCCAGCATTACTTTCGCGGATGTCCAGGTCGGTCGCGTTCTGGATGCCCTCGACGCCAGCCAGTATGCTAAGAATACGATCGTGGTTTTATGGGGAGATCATGGCTGGCATCTGGGTGAGAAACATCACTGGCGGAAGTTCTCGCTGTGGGAGGAGGCGACACGGGCTCCTTTGATGATGGTTGTTCCCGGCGTGACAAAGCCTGGTTTACGCTGTGGCCAGGCAGTGGACTTTATGAATATCTATCCGACGCTCTGTGATTTGTGTGAGTTACCGATTGGCGGATACCTGGATGGGGTCAGCATGGTTCCCCTGTTAAGGGACCCCGATATCATCTGGGAGCGCCCGGCATTGACAACACATGGTCGCTTGAATCACGCGTTACGAGATAACCGGTATCGTCTGATTCGCTATCAGGATGGCAGTGAAGAGCTCTATGATCACGAAAAGGATCCCATGGAATGGAAAAACCTGGCCGATGATCCCCAGTATGTGGAAGTCAAACAGCGGCTGGCAAAATCATTCCCCAGTAAAAATGCACTAAATGCCCCTCGTGATCCTAAACGGAGCGGAAAGCAAAAGAAGAAGCAGGGACAAGGCAAGAAGAAAAAACCGTCGTCGAAACGGTAGAGTTTGAGCTTTTTCTGTTTCAGAAAAGAGGATTACTCTCAAGAAGAAGGACTGATTTCAGTTGACCGAGTGATCACAATCACTCGGTTTTCTTTCCTCGTGTTTTTTCGATCATGGCAGCCAGTTCATCGACGGTGACGATAGAATCTTTATCCTGGTCCGCCTGGAAGAACAGGGGGAGTTCGCGGAGCGGCACTTCATCGCGTTCAAGTTTGCCGTTAGAATTTTTGTCGCGCCGCCTGACCAGTTTAAAGGCGATCGTTTTGAACTGGTTTTCGGCTTCTGCTGTCTCCTTGGGAATGGCCACATTGAAGTATCCGATCATCATTTCATTCCATGTCTGATCGCCCCAGGAAACATCTTTGTTCGGATCTGGATTGGATAAATTACTGTCGGAATTGTTGTAGTGCGCGACACAGTGAATGTATTCCCCGTTCTTAATAGGAATCGGTTTTTCAACACTGTAAGCAGTCTGCCAGTTGAAATCGAAAGCCGGAACATTGATCAGAGTTTCGCCTGGTTGATCGGGTGTTTTGCGAAGTTCGTAGCGGAACGCTTTTCCCCGCAGATGCATGTGTGGCATAAAGCTCAGGATCACGCCATCGCGATCGCTGGGGGGGGAAGTGGCTTCGATTTTGAAGTTATCATTATTGGCATCAATCGAGAAGCGACGACGAACGAAATCTTCGTTAATCACTTGAGCTGTTACCACCTGGTGTGTCACCTTGGATTCATCTGTAAATACCAGGCCGACTTTGCTGCGGTCCTGCTGTTCGACACCGATGGGTGTGTAATGCAACTGAAATACCAGTTTGGAACCCGCGGGTACTTTTTTCGCCATGCCTTCCGGCAGCATGACTTCGCGGGATCCAGGCACATAACCGACCAGGAACTGATCTCCTTCGCCAAACACACGAACCCGTTTTCCCTGCGGGGGACGTGCAAAGACCAGGATATGATGGACGACGGCCCGGTTGCCTGGCAGTGCTTCTGCCCCTTTCAGCCATTTGTCCTCTGTGAATCCGGGGTCTACTGTGAAATACTGATATTTGACACCTCGTTTCCCAGCCTGCGCGGGAACATTAAATGGCTTGTCATCCATGTAAAATACAGCATCCGGTTTTTGAGGCAGCTTCCAGCCGGTGACGTAAGATTGCTGTTTAGGCAAATCCTGGGGATCGCCTTGGGGAGCCCCGTTTTCGACCCAGGTATAGATGAGTTCTTTTTCTGCTTTACCTAAGCTGCGATCATTGGCGAATTTTCCATGTTTGGGATCTGCGTGCCAGGGAGGCATACGCTGATCGCGGACGACTTCTGCGATGGTTTCAGCCCAGCCAGCCACTTCTTCATATTCATTTAACGCGAACGGGGCAATTTCCCCTTCACGATGACATTCGACACAATGTTTCTGAAACAGACGGGATATCTGGTTGGAGTAAGTCACTTTGCTGTCGGGATCGGGTTCGCGGATGCGGCCGATAAAACAGCCCACTGGTTTCGTCGAAGGCTGGCTGACCGTTTTGTCGGCTAGCAGTTCCGTCAATGCGATTTTGAGATCTTCCCGTTGGGGTTCATCGCGGAGATAGCCCACTCCATACTGATCATCAACGCGACCGTGGTAGCAGATCTTGCGATCCTGATTGAGGACGAAGATTTCCGGAGTACGTTTGGCACCAATCTGATCGGCGATATGATTTCCGGCATCTTTCAGCACGGGAAAATTGATCTCATGTTTTCGTGCATAAGCGGCGATTTCGGTGAGGGAATCCTGTTGATTTGACATGATGGCATAAAAGGCGACTCCCTGGCTGGTAAACTCGTCAGCCAGTTTCTGCAGACGTCCACCATACAGCTTTGCCAGAGGACATTCAGTTCCCAGGAAAGCGATGACAACCAGTTTCTGCTCCCGCTGATCGTCCAGTTGAACGGATTTTCCACGAAAATCCTGCAGTGTAAAGTTCTTAACCTGTTTGTTGAGTAGAGTATCTTTGGGTTCGGCTGAAGCTGTTGCAATGAACAGACAGCCGGCCAGCATTCCTGTGATTAGATAATAGAAGCATCGCATTCGACCTTGAACTCCCCTCTCAACTCATATTTAATGATGGGCGCAACTGGAATTTCGAAAACTGTGACTATCATCTAACCCAAACGGGAATTGACAGTAGCGTGAATTGACGTCGTTTCGTCCAGTATTCATAGAGCAGATTTACGATTTGCATCATGACAGCTCTATGCTTAGTTACCCTGCCTGAGGTAAATCTGTTTCAGAATTCAGGAAAAGATTTAATTTTTAATTATTATACAAGTGACCAGAAGCAAGGTAAATATCAGTGATCGTAGGACTGGGGACAGACATCGTTGAAATTTCGCGCATTGGTCAGATGATCGAACGTCATGGCGATACGTTTCTGAGTCGCGTTTTTACAGAAAACGAAAACACGTATTGTGGCTCTAAAAAGAATAAAGAGCAGCATTATGCGGGGCGCTGGGCTGCCAAAGAAGCGGTCATGAAGACACTGGGGACCGGCTTTATCAAAGGTATCGGCTGGAAAGAGATCGAAGTGGTTAATCTACAGAGTGGTAAACCGACAATCGTCATTTCCGGGGGTGTCGAGCGCCACGCTGGCGAGATGGGTATCAGTGAGATTCTGATTACGATCTCCCACAGCCGCGAATTTGCCACAGCCACGGCGATTGCAGTCGGTCAGGCAAAGTGATTCACAGCTTACAGATCTCTGCGAATCAAGTTTCATTGAGGTCCAGAATCTTTTCAATGACAGGCAACTGGTGATGGGTCAAATGATCCACCAGGATAGCTGGTGTTGGATCGGCGATGATCAGATCGCGGTATTTGGGTTTGATAAATTCTGTTTCAATGCAGTGGTCGACTAAATTCAGCAGCGGGTCATAAAAACCGGATATATTCAGCAGTCCGATTGGTTTTCTATAAATGCCAAGTTGTACCCAGGAGACGACTTCGAAAAGTTCTTCGAGTGTGCCGAACCCGCCTGGCATCGCAATAAATGCATCACACAATTCGGACATCAGGGCTTTACGAGTGTGCATATTATCCACAATGTGCATCTGCTCCACGCCAGGATGGATCAACTCTTTTTTTGCCAGCTGTTGCGGAATGACACCGATCACCTCACCGCCGGCATCCAGCACGGCATCGGCGATCATTCCCATCAAGCCAACGCTGCCACCGCCGTAAACCAGTGAAATCTTGCGCTCCGCCATCAGGTGTCCTAGTTTGAGAGCGGACCTCTGGTACTGCTCATCGTTCCCTGACTTTGAGCCACAAAAGACGCAGATACTTTGGAGTGTGTTCATGCTCCGGTTCCGTCGGCTGCCTGATCTTTCTCTGAAGTCTTTTCGTCCGGTTTCTGCTCGCCGCTTTTTCCTTCGTGGGCATTCCCTTTATAGGTGCCCGGTTTGATCTGCGGACCGCGCTGATGTTCTTTGAGAATGGCCTGGAGTTGTTCCATATCCATGACTTCGACTTCCAGCAGATCCCTCGTCATATGCTCCAGTAGTTCGCGTCGTTCGTCGAGGACTTCGTAGGCAATCTTAGAGCATTGATCGATGATACGCCTGATCTCCAGATCGATTTCGCGTAACGTGTTTTCGCTATGCACGCTCTCGACACCGGCTTGCGAATCGCCGAGGAAGGGAGACCGTCTGGTTTCGCTGTAGTGGACACGCCCCAGTTTGGGACTCATGCCGAACTCGGTGACCATGCGACGGGCGAGGTCGGTCGCACGCTGCAGGTCGTTCTGGGCGCCAGTTGAGGTTTCCTGATATACGATTTCTTCAGCGGCGATGCCTCCCAGCAGGACGCAGATGCGGTTTTCCAGTTCACTCTGAGTGACCAGTTGTTTTTCTTCTTCGGGTCGCTGCAGGGTATAGCCGAGGGCACCCAGTCCACGGGGAACGATGGAAATTTTATGAACCGGGTCGACATTAGGAAGAGAGCAGGCAACCAGAGCGTGGCCACATTCGTGATAGGCGACGCGGCTCTTTTCGTCTTCATGGATCAGACGCGTCGATTTTTCGAGCCCAGCAACGACGCGTTCGACGCCTTCTTCGCATTCGTGCATGGTCACTGCGTTTTTATTATTTCGCGCTGCGAGCAGGGCGGCCTCGTTGATCAGGTTTGCCAGATCGGCACCAACAAAACCGGGGGTGATTTTTGCAATATGCTGCAGGTTGACGGAGTCATCCATTTTGATTTTGGCGCTGTGGACCTTGAGAATTGCTTCCCGGCCCCGTACATCAGGACGGTCAACCAGCACGTGTCTGTCAAAGCGACCCGGACGCATCAAGGCAGGATCGAGGGTTTCCGGACGGTTTGTTGCACCCATGACGATCACACTTTGATCAGAGCCAAAACCATCCATCTCGACCAGCAGGGCGTTGAGGGTCTGTTCCCGTTCATCATGACCGCCGGGCATTCCGCTACCTCGCGTCTTGCCGAGTGCATCGAGTTCGTCAATGAAAATAATCGCCGGTGAGCGTTGTGCTGCCTGCTGGAACATATCCCTGACACGGGCGGCTCCTACACCGACAAACATTTCGACGAAATCAGAACCGGAGAGTCCATAAAAGGGCACACCCGCTTCGCCGGCAACTGCTTTGGCGAGCATCGTTTTCCCAGTTCCGGGAGGCCCGACTAACAGCACACCTTTGGGAATGCGACCACCCAGTGCCTGGTATTTTGCAGGGGTTCTCAGGAATTCGACGACTTCACGGAGTTCCTCGACGGCTTCATCAATGCCGGCGACATCATTGAATGTGACTTCGATATCTTCCTGGGCATACATACGTCCGCGACTGCGACCGAATGACATCGGGGAACCGGCGCCACCCATGCGACGGAAGAGGTAGATTACAAAAATCAACAGCACGATCGGAAAGAACAGGACCGCGATCAGCGATTCCCATTCGGAAGGCCGGCTTTCGGAATCAACGACAATATCTTTGCTTTCCAGTTTGGATTGCAATTGAGCGCGTTTCTCCGATGCAATTCCCCAGACCGGGATATAGTAATTTTTGGTGGTGTCAGCCAGAGTCCCTTTATCAGCCCCTTCCTGTTTGGGTTGATCCTGGAATACGATGTAATCCGTTCCAAACTTCAGCTCGTGGACGTTGGTTTTATTATATTTGCCATCTTCCAGACCTTTGACAAAATCCCCAAACTTGAGTTTCTCTCCCCGTTTATTGTTAGAGATGACTGAGAGTGTGATGACCAGGATCAAACCACCCACAACTAGATACCAGATCGCGTTGCTCTTCGGACCTTTGGGTTCGGGACGTTTGCCATCACCTTTGGGAGCGCGCTCGGGAGGGGGGGGAAGATCTTTTCGGTTCGGATCCGGGTTTGCCATGGAGATTTATCTTTTTTGCAGGCGTGTGTATTGCTGAAATCCAGTCATTAAAACACACGGAACATAAGGTCAGTTGGTTAAGCCCTCAGTGAAAGATCATTTCAGAGAAGAAGGGATCTTAACACAGAATGCATCGTATCTTTAAGGCTAATGTATGCCGTTTCAGCAGAGGGGTCAATCAAACGTATTCCGAGAAATGCGGGTTCTTGATTGAAACGCTTGTGAAAAGGCTCTTTTGCGGAGTGAATGCCCCTTGCCATGTTTAATTATTACGCCTAAAATGCGGATTCGTTGGTGGTTAGGACAAAAAAACAGTACCAGACAATGTCTTTTTTCCGCTCTCCTCAAGAATCAATACAACAGTCAATTATACCGACTGAGGATGAAAAAACAGGGTCGAATGAAGCGAATAGCCGTTCTCGGGTCTACGGGTTCGATTGGTACCAGTACTCTCGAAGTAATCGCCGCCCATCCACAGGAAATGGAGTTGACTGCGATTACAGCACATAACAGCTGGGAACAGCTGGCTGAACAGACACAGCAGTTTCACCCTCGCTGGGCTGTTTTAAGTAATTCACAGCTGGAGTCAACTGTCTGTCGCAGCCGCTTTGCTGTGGAGACAGAAGTTCTGTTTGGCGACGATCAGATTGAACGCGTGGCTTCATCCGAGGACGTCGACGTCGTCATTTGTGGGATTGTGGGAGCAGCTGGACTGAAAGGGGCCTGGGCGGCCATTGAAGCTGGAAAAACAGTGGGAATCGCCAATAAAGAGACCTTAGTCGTCGCCGGGCCATTAATTATGGATCTGGCTGCGCGGAATCACGCGACACTGCTTCCCGTCGACAGTGAACATAATGCAATATTTCAGGCCTTGCAGGCAGGAAAGTCTCAGGAAGTCAAACAGATCATTCTCACTGCCAGTGGCGGACCTTTTCGAGGTTTCAGCCAGTCTGAGTTGAAAGATGTGACGCCGGAAAAAGCATTGGCTCACCCCACCTGGGAGATGGGGCCGAAAATCACGATCGATTCGGCGACGATGATGAATAAGGCGTTGGAGATTATTGAAGCAAAATGGTTATTCAACCTGACTTCCGATCAGATCTCTGTTGTCGTACATCCCCAGTCCATTGTGCATTCGATGGTGGAATTTGTGGATGGTTCGGTCATCGCGCAGCTCTCGCCACCTGATATGAGGCTTCCCATTCAGTACGCACTTACGTATCCTGATAGGAAAAAAGGCCTGAATACTCCGATGGACTGGAGTCGGTCATTTGAGCTAACCTTTGAACCACCTGATCTGGAAGCGTTCCCCGCGTTGCAACTTGGATACGAAGTGGCAGAGCAGGGGGGGACATGCGGTGCGGTATTAAACGCAGCCAATGAAGCTGCAGTAGAACGATTTTTGTCGGGTGAATTGCGTTTCTGCGATATCGCGACTTCCTGTCAACAAGTATTAGAATCACATCAATTCGATCCCAATCCGAGTCTGGAAGAACTGTTTCTGCTGGATGACTGGGCTCGCAAGGAGATAAAAAAGTGGAAGTAGTGCTGACCAGTTTATTGTTAGGGACTCTTACCGGAAAAATTGCCAATATTGCCATGGTAGCCCTCGGGTTGGGGCTGGTAATTTTTTTCCACGAGCTGGGGCACTTTGCTGTCGCCAAATGGTGTAATGTGAAAGTGGAGCGATTCAGTATCGGCTTCGGCCCGATCATCTACAGCTTCAAATACGGCGAGACGGAGTATGCGCTGTCCATTATTCCGTTCGGCGGTTATGTGAAAATGCTGGGTCAGGACGATGTCGATCCCAGCCAGCTAAGCAGCGAAGAAATTGCCCTCGATCCCCGCTCCTATTCGGCCAAACCCGTTTATCAGAGAATGGGGATTATTTCTGCGGGCGTGATCATGAATATTATTACTGGCATGCTGTTCTTTGCATTTGCATTCCGACTGGGCGTCGCATCGACGCCTTGTATCGTTGGGACCGCAGTGCCGGGAATGCCCGCGTGGGAGTCTGGCATTCAGCCTGGTGATGTGATTCACAAAATCAATGGCAACGAGACAACATCCTTTATGGACATTATTCGCAGTTCCGCCTTCAGTGATGGAGATATCACGATGGAAGGAACGCATCTGAACGGCGAAAAGTTCGAGGTCAAAGTGACGCCGGATCAGACAGGTACCCGGCCGCAAATTGGACTGCTGCCGGCACAGAGTCTGCAGATTCCCGTTTATCAGGATTCGAATGAGCGGATCACCAGTAAAGGGACCGCAGCAGCCAAAGCTGAGCCTCCTTTTTCGCAGGGTGATACGATCAAAACAATCAATGGTGAAACCATTGAGAATTATGCACAACTGCAGCGGACCTACGCAGCAAAAAGCAGTGAGACTTTAAAGACGGGTGTTGTTCGTGAAGGAACACCCGATACAGAGATTGTAGAGATCGAAGTGAAGAACAATCCATTTCGAACTTTAGGGCTCTGGATGGAGATTGGCCCGATTGAATCGATTCAAAAAGGTTCTCCGGCTGATCGAGCAGGATTAAAAGTCGGTGATAAGATTACTCATATCGATGGTCAGGATGTTGGAAAGGCTTTGAATCCTCTGCGTCTGCCTAACTATTTTTCGGGTCGTGCTGGTGAAACCATTCCGATTGTTGTCAATCGTGAGCAGGATGGTGCTCAGCCGACTGAGGTCAATCTCAATGTCGTTCCACTAGACAACCCCGCCTGGCTGGAACATCCTGTCTTTTCCAATACTCCTCTGGCAGTGGGTTCACTGGGGGTTGCCTTTCATCTGATTCCTACAGTACTCAAAGTCGAAGAAGGGAGTCCGGCTGAGAAAGCGGGTATCAAACCAAATGCTTTGATCAAGAAGATCAAAATTATCTATCCGGATAATGAGACTGCAGCCGACTGGGACCCGATTCCAGAGGTCACATACGAATTCGATGATAAAAACAAGAACTGGGCGAATGCGTTCTGGGAGATGCAGGTTCGCCCCGGTTGGCCTGTCGAACTGACATTCAGTCAGAATGGTAAGATCGTCGAGGAAAAACTCAATCCATGGGTCAATCCCAAACAGAAACCAGATGATCAATGGTCGCTACCTGTCCGGGGTATCCGCTTGCAGTCACTGCGTGAAATTCAGAAGGCTGACAGCATGGGCCAGGCGCTGGGAATGGGAGTGCAGTACACAACAAATTCTGCGAAAGACATCTATCTGACTCTGAGAAGTCTGATAACCGGACGTGTCTCCCCAATGGAATTGAGTGGACCAGTGACGATTGCCAAAGTCGCCTATGAAGTGGCCCATGATGGTTACGCGCAACTGCTGCTGTTTCTGGGTTTTCTGAGTGTGAACCTTGCTGTATTGAACTTCCTGCCGATTCCCGTGCTGGATGGTGGGCACATGGTGTTCCTCTGTTGGGAAGGCATCACCCGCAAGCGACCCAACGAAAAAGTTCTGACAGCTGCTACTTATGTCGGGATGATCTTTGTTCTGGGACTGATGATATTTGTTCTGTATCTGGATATCTTCCTGCGGGCATTATCTTAATTTCATATTCTGAGTGACTCCAAAAAATGATTAGGATCGCACAATAAATCTGTTAAGCTGAAGGTAGTTCCTGATGTGATCGAGACGTCAGGAATGGAAGATCCTGTCGCATTTTGGGAGCACATCGGAGAACCAGATTATGACTGCAGGTCAATCCCCTCGTGGTTCAGGAGATCAGGCAGCGGCCTGGCTGGCAACTGTATTCACACTCACTGGCGGATTATTTGCTTGTATCTTCGTCGTTGTTACGAGTGGCGAACCACCGGGCAGACCCATGATGGTTGCCATTGGTGTCATTACTGTATTGCTGTTAACACTCTGGCTGCTGCGTGATAAACCCCCGGAATCCCAGCAGGAGAAGCTCAAACTGTGGCACTTCTGGAAGAAACAGGATGCAGATCCCTACGAGTATCGACCTCGTCCGCGAAAAAAATCGAGCCATACTGATTATGGTACGAATCAGCCACCGACTCTGGAATCGATCAAGGAAGCGGCTGATGATCAGCGGACCTGGGTCCCCTCTGTTCGAAATATCAAAGAAACTTCAGAAGGTTCCCAGTCTGAACGGACTGAATAAATTCGACGAGTGAGCAGGGGCTATTTGTACCGTGAGAAGAGGCCACGACGACGTGCCTGCCGTGATGTATCTTCGTTTGAACTGTTGTTCTGCCGGTACTGTGGCTGATGATTGTACTGAGCAGCATTTTGCTGCTGCAGAAATCGCTTTGAGTAACCGATGATCTGGTCCGAGGGTTCCGGTTTCTCAAAGTCTTTGTGCTTAGCCAGTTCTTCCAGGTATTTTGCGTAATCAGGTCGGGTCCGTTCACGGTAAATGACCAGTGAGTCAATTGCGTGATACATGCCACCCGGTTCCAGCGGCTGACTTTTATACTCAATCAGATCGGTCGCAATCCGGTAAACAGCGCTGCGGACCCATTGCTCATCCAGGCGGTTCTGCGGCAATGCTTCCATGATGAATTCCAGCGTGTGACCAGTAGTTGAGACACGTTTATTCACATCACTGGCGTACTCAGGGCCTTCAAAATATTTTGAAGAAAATGAGCCGTCACGGTTCTGCATCGAACGGGCGTATTCAGCGTACTGACGAACCCGCATGCTGGCTTCCAGCCAGGTTCCCCTCAGTTGTTTCTGGTCTTTGAGGTAGCAGTTGACGGCACTGGCAGTCGCGAACAGGCCGTGAGTACCACCGCAGGCTGATTTGGTCGGTTCAGACTGCATCTGCGCCCGTACCAGTTTCTCCATACTCCACTCTTCCTGTCGGTCACTCACCCATTCTGTATCCCAGGGGAGATAGCGGGAAAATGCCCACAGAGTCCAGGTGATCTCTTCATTTGTATTTACTTCCGCCTTGGCGTTACTGATCATATCGGCGATCGAGATTGTTTTTTCGCCTGTTTTGAATTGATGGTCGATTGGAATTCCAGCCATGGCGTAAAAGGCAAGGAATTGATTCGGGTGACCTTCAAACGCATAAGGCTCTGTAAAAGGATGTCCCTTGCCACCATGGGGAGTGGTAATGAACCAGGGGCGTCCACGGAAACTGGGGCCAGTTGAAATCCAGTCAATGGCACGAATGCGTTTGTTATTTTGGTAGAGTGTGTATTCCCAGCGAAGCGCGAGAATCCCATGTGCAATCTGCCAGGGTGTGTGTACATTGGTGGAAAGCATTCTGCGGTGTGAGACTTCAATCGCTTCGTCTACCAGTTTGTCCAGCGGGTCAACAATTTCTGGAACAGGTGGTGCTTTCGGAGGCTCTGGTTTTTTCATCTCTGGTGAAGACTTGCTGGCGATACCCGGAAATGGTTTGGGTTCCGGGACAGAGCCAGCTTTTTTTTCCGAGGGATCATCAGCCAGAAGTTCCGGTTTCTGGGCTTCTATACTGAAGTCAGGTTTGCGGGCGACCACCGGGGCTTCCATGTCCTCAGGAATCGTTGTGACCTGTCTAATTCCATTCGGGGCAGATTTAAGATCGGGGACCAGTAACTGAGGTCCAGAGGCACCCTGAAGATCACAGGCAATCTGAGAAATCGTGGTGAATACAATTAAAGTTGAACATTTAATCCAAAGGTGGGGTTGCATCCTTGAATTCATTGCTGTGTGCTTTCCAAATCTACAATTTGTATTCTAAACGGGGCAGGAAATATCCGTGAGGCGGGGAAATTCCATGCATACTTCCAGGTGGTATCTCGGTCTGATGTATGGGAACAATTTTTTTAAAAGCGGTGCTGAAAATAGAGACTTTCAACAGCCGTTTTAAGTCTGAGGTTGGTAAATGACTCAGAAATTGTTGTCAGTGAGCTTATTCGGATTTTGGACAATAGATTCTATTTGAGAGAGTTAATTCGTATCCGAAGTAGTCATAGTTCGTTTATATTTATATCTGGAGATACATGAATTATCGGTAGATGTAATTCAATCTGTTGACCGGGGTTTTGGAGAAAGCGGCATCTGATCCGACTTTGTTAAATTTGGGGTACCAGTTACGTAAAATGGTATATGTATTTTTGTTTTGGATCTAATTATGATGTTTTGAGGTGAAATACTCATTCTCCGATTCCGGCGACTTCGCACGAATTGAACTAGGGGAATTCTGCAAAATCCTGGATTGAATTCTTTTTGAGTAAAGTCAACTGCATCCGAATCTCCAGAGAACAGACCTGGAAGGTTTTTATGTAAAAGATGGTGTGAAACGTTCCGCTGGCGGCGTAATTAATCATGAAACAAATGGAACCATAGATAGACCCTGAACCATGCAACTGATGTTAGAGTTTTCCTCAAGTTCGCACTTGTGGGTTCTGGAGGTGTTTACTGCCCTCTGGTGTTTCGTGATGGGTTCTGTGATTGGCAGTTTTTTAAATGTAGTCATTTATCGGATGCCGTTGGGATTGAATATTTCCAAACCCAAGTCACGCTGTCCGGTCTGCGAGACGCCGATCCAGACAAGAGATAATCTTCCGATTCTGGGCTGGCTTCTGTTGCGAGGTAAATGTCGAACATGTCAGACGCCGATTTCGGTACGGTATCCGATCGTTGAGGCGCTGACCGGTTTGTTCTTTCTCCTCTTATATATAGTGCTAGTCCATTCCGGAGGACAGTTTCTACCATACCGGCCTCCCAACCGTTTTGGGGGCAGCTATCAGATCCTGGAAGGTCGGACCTGGGATCTGATTGCCCTGGATGTCTATTACAGTTATCTGTTTATTGTTCTGCTGGCATCAGCCTACATCCAATATGATGGTCAGAGCATTCCCCGCCGACTGTTGATCTGGTGCTTTATCATCGGTCTCGGGGCCGGCGCATTCATTCCCGAATTACATCCGGTTCCTGCTTTAATTTCTACTCAGTCTGAAGTATCAAGTACGGCAGTACTGCTTAACGAACTTTACTATTACGGGACGCTACATATAGGGGTCGAAATTGAGACCATCAAGACGCTGGTCTGGGGTCTGTTATATGGGGTCATTGTAGGGGTCCTGTTCTGTTGGCCGGTTTTATTCAAGCCACAATCGGCGAGTCCGTTTCCGCCCCGAACTTCCTGGCTGTTGATTCTGGTGGGAGTTTATCTGGGCTGGCAGCAGGTGGTGGCTCTGGGTTTTCTGGCCGCATTCAGTCTGCTCTGTTTTGAGTTATCATCACGTGGAAACAGGCAGTTTCTATTGCGATTACCGGCTTCAGCTTTTATCGTATCTATACTGATGTTACAGTTATTATTTGGTAAGTATCTGACAATTCTTCCCTTGCATATGAGTAACCTGAGCTATCTGCTGGTAACAGGTTTCCAGATAGTAGCAATCCCTGTACTGACAGGTATGTCACAGTCGATCTATCTTAAACGGATCCCTCAAACAAAAACACAGGACCAGATTTCAATTGATGAATCCAGATCCATCACATTCTGAACTCGCTTTACCTGATGTTGTCATGCAGACTTTGGAAAATGGGGACTGTATCCAGCTGCTGTTATGTAAACCGGTGGAAAAGCAGGTTTCGACATTAAAAAAAGTGACTTTGAGACCTCTGGTTATCAAAGAGAAGCCTCATTATCAGTTTGCCCTTCTGCGGGGCAGACAGGAAGTCCATGAGAATCTGCCTCGCGAGGAGAGTTTTCAGCGTATCATGGAACTCTGGTTGGAGCATTTTCAAGAGGGCTATCTTTTTACGCAAAAGGCTGACTATCATTTTCGCAAATCAAAACAGGGCAATGTTTCGATGAAAAAACATGCCCCGACGAAAGCAGAACAACCGGAAATCGTAACGCACAACCGTACGAAACAATATCTGATACCGGAAGGTGTCCCCTGCGATTTTCTGGAAGCGATTGGTGTGATGACTCACGCCGGAAAGGTGAAATCAGTTCAATATCGCAAATTTCGACAGATAAACCGATACATGGAATTCATTAATGAGATTGTGCCATCACTGTCAGGGAGTGGCGAGCTCAATATCGTTGATTTTGGTTGTGGTAAAAGTTATCTCACGTTTGCCACCCATTACTTATTTACCGAAATCCTGAAGCGCCGAGTCAACATCACTGGACTCGATTTAAAGCAGTCAGTTGTAACTCACTGTCAGCAGATCGCTGATGATTTGAAATGTGATGGTCTGACTTTCAATACCGGAGATATTTCCCGCTTTCAGTTCGGTTCAAAAAAATGTGATCTCTCCATTTCACTGCATGCCTGTGATACTGCCACCGATGCAGCGATTGCGGCAGCTGTACTTGCTGATACGGATGTCATTATGGCTGTTCCCTGCTGTCAGCATGAAATTTATCAACAGATCAGCAGTGTGCCACAGGCAGGTTTACTGAAACATGGGATTCTAAAAGAGAAAACAGCGTCACTGGTGACGGATGCCTTGCGGGCACTGGTACTGGAAATTTGCGGTTATCGCACTCAGGTTATCGAATTCATTGAGACGGAGCATACTCCCAAAAACCTGCTGATTCGCGCTGTCAAAAGACAGCCCCGACTGCCAATGAGGGAATTTCGAGAGTTAATACACCAGTTTCGGTCTTTAAAAGATCTGTATGGAATCGATACATTTTATCTGGAGCAGGCATTGGGGGAACGATTTCAAAAATTGTGCCAGAAGTCTGGACACGTAATGACAGGGATTGATGGATAGATTCAATGATATCTGAGGAATCAGAGACAAATCTAAAACGAATACGAATCCGGTCCGGTGTGATGCTGTTTGTCTGTATTGCGCTGGTTTCTGCACTTCTGATTTACTGGATTCAGAGTCGTCAGATGGAGCTGTCAGTTTCTAAAACTGGTAATCTGAATGCAGAGCCTGCCGTTGATGGTGTACGGTTCCAGTCAGTAGCTGAGGCAGAGCCTGCAGATTTACAGCCAGATCCCGTTGTGTCTGCATCTTCAGCTGATCTTGTTCTGACTCAGACTGCCTTTAAAAAACCTTTGTTACCGGATCTGAATACCGTAAAGGAAGGTGAGCTGGAATCAACCAGCTGGCAAAACCCTTTTTACAAACTGTTCTGGAAAAGTCAGGGCTGGCAGTTCACAGAAGAGGGTATGGAGTCTGCAGTGGATCAGATTTCGGTAGCGACTTTTAACAGGCCTTACCAGAAAATCAGTGTCAGTTTTCGTGTGCAGGTTGAGAAAGAGTTTCCTGACTTCGAACTGCAGTTACTGACTAGAAATCCTGAGCAGCCAGATCAGATTCTCGTTTCCAGTGTGATCCATTTTCAAAATGATGCGGTCAGTATTTCCGAATCCGTTGCGGATACCAGTCAGGAATTGAAGCAGATCAAGTTAGATCTGACCCGCACAAAACCGGAAGCGGTGCCTGTACGTCTGGTGGGAACCGGGAATCGGTTTGTGGTCAGTATCGGCAGACGACGGGTGCTGACCTGTGCCCAACCTGCACTCCAGTCGGGAAAGGAATGCTTTCTCTGCTTTATCACCAATCGTGAACGCATCAAACTGACATCACTACGAATTGAAGGTGAGTGAATCTAAAACGATTCCAGTGGGGAATGGGGAATTCGCCGGGTGAAAACAGAGCTGTACATTCAACAAAAACTTGCAATCTACCGGCTCCGTTGGTAACCTGAATGAGAGTCTGTTACCGGGCTTAGAGTCTCTATTCTTCCAGATGAAGTAAATCTCTGCTCGTTTGGAAGATGTTGCAGCGGTGTTCTGTAATAGACTCAATTAACAAGCGACCTGCCTGCTTCTCCAGCGACCCCGCATTCTGTTTCGTATTCCTGAGTGGGAACGGATTTGATCCTGTATCACAGAAACGCGGTTCACCTTCTCATATTTCGGGTTTTCCCATGCGGAATTTGTTAAGACATGTGACAGCCGCTGTTTTGATCACCTCAGTCATGGTGCAATCCGGTTTGGCAGAGGACAAGGCGGACAGTAAGGTCGCCATTGATTTCGTAACACAGATTCGCCCTCTCTTAAAGCAGTATTGTTACGACTGTCATTCCCAGGATGCTGAAGAATCGGGGTTGCGCCTGGATTATGGGGCTAACCTTCTCAAAGGGGGAGACCGCGGGCCAGCCGTCGTTCCGGGGAAAAAGGCCGAAAGCCCGCTGTTTCAAAGCCTCTCGGGACAAGGCAAAATCCCCCAAATGCCGCACGACCTGCCTGCCTTGAAACCACAGGAGATCAATCTGATCGGAACGTGGATTGAGCAGGGGGCCCACATACCAGAATCCGAGTCCGTGTTGAAGCAGGCACAAGTCTCATCGGAGCACTGGGCCTTTCAACCCATACAGCGTTCCACCGTTCCTGTTGTCCCGCAGCAGGACTGGATTAGAAATCCGATTGATGCCTTTATCCTCAAGCAGCTGACACAAAACAAACTGACTCCTTCAGCGGAAGCTGACCGGAATACACTGATTCGCAGGTTAAGCCTTGATTTAACAGGCCTGCCTCCTACCGTTGAACAGGTACAGGAGTTTTTGGCTGATTCCGAATCGGGGGCCTATGAACGGCTCGTCGATCGACTGCTGGCGTCTCCTCATTATGGAGAACGCTGGGCCAGGCACTGGCTGGATGTGGCCCGTTATGCAGACTCAAATGGTTTTACGATTGATGGCCCGCGTTCGATCTGGAAATATCGAGACTGGGTGATCAATGCCATCAACGACAATATGCCCTTCAATCAGTTTGTCACAGAACAGTTAGCCGGGGATTTGCTACCGCAGCCTACCACCGCGCAATTGATCGCGACCGGCTTTCATCGAAACACACTGATCAACCAGGAAGGGGGAACGAACCCCGAGCAGTTTCGCGTGGAAGCCGTAGTGGACCGGGTGAATACAACCGGAGCCGCCTTTCTGGGGCTGACCGTTGGATGTGCGCAATGCCACAAGCATAAATACGATCCCCTGACACAACGGGATTTCTATCAGCTGTATGCGATCTTTAACAGTACGGCTGATGTGAACAGCGCCCCACCGACTCTCGCGTTACCCACAAAAGTGCAGAAAACAAGGCAAGCCGAACTCAAGCAGCAGATTGCTGTAAATACGAAACAATTGACAGAGCGGGAAAAGACGCTTGCTCCGGAATTCGAATCGTGGCAAACGACGGTTCAACAGAATTTGAAAGATTCAGAAAAACAGTGGACTGTGCTCAAACCCCAGGGCATGGTTTCCGAAAACGGAGCGTCCCTGACCACGCTGGACGACCAGTCATTATTAGTCGGTGGAAAAATCCCTGACAACGATGTCTACCAGGTCGAAGCGGAAAATATCCCACCGGGGATGAAAGGACTGAGGCTCGAAGTCCTCACCCATGAAAGTCTGCCCAAAATGGGGCCTGGCTGGGCTGGCAACGGTAACTTTGTGCTGGACGAAGTGATCGTCGAAGTGGCAAAAAAAACAGAAAATCGCTGGACGGATTTTGAACCAGTGAAACTGGTTCAAGCCACGGCAGATCATTCACAGAATAAATTTCCGGCGTCTTATCTTATAGATGGTGATCTGAAAACTGGCTGGGCCATTAATGTGTCTAAGGGGAATATGAATGTGAATCGCAGGGTCTTGTTTTCATTGAAAACGCCTTTACAGTACTCCGACCCGATGAAATTGCGGGTGACCTTATCACAGACGCGCAATGCGAAATACAATGTGGGACGGTTTAGGTTGTCTGCGACCCTGGTCGATCCGGGAGTGTTCAATGTCGACCCTGCCGTGCTTGCCATTTTAAAGTTACCAGAAGAAAAACGGGATGCAAAACAGAAGGCAACGATCACACAGGCGTTTCATCAGTCAGATCCTCAGTGGGCTGGACTAAATCAGAGGCTGACGAAACTGAAAGCAGAGCAGACGAAACTCAATAAAGGCATTGTCACAACAATGGTCATGAAGGAGTTGCCGAAGCCGCGCGAAACGTTCATCCTGTTGCGAGGGAATTTTCTGGCACCCGGGGCACCTGTCAGCCCGGATGTCCCCGCGGTATTACCTCCATTTCCTGAAGAAGTGAAAACTCCGACACGCTTGGATTTCGCCAGTTGGCTCACCAGTCCGGAACAGCCTCTCACGGCACGGGTGACCGTTAACCGCTACTGGCAACGCTTTTTCGGCAGGGGCATTGTGGAGACCGAAAATGATTTTGGCACCCAAGGTACATCACCGACTCATCCCCGACTGCTAGACTGGCTGGCGTCGGAATTCATGCGCCTGAACTGGGATGTAAAACAGCTTCATAGGCTGATTGTTACTTCCGCTACTTATAGACAGACCTCCGACTTCAGGCTGGAAAATCAGGAGCAGGATCCCCGCAATCTATTGCTCTCACGTCAGAACCGCTATCGCATTGAAGCCGAGTCTATTCGCGATCTGTTTCTGGCCAGTAGTGGACTACTGACGCGAACCATTGGTGGTCCGAGTGTTTATCCTCCTCAACCAGAGGGCATCTATGTTCTGACACAGAACAAGAAAAACTGGCCTGAAGAGCAGGGCACTAATCGCTTTCGCCGAGGCATGTATACGTATTTCTGGCGTTCAAGCCCTTATCCGATGCTGCCGACCTTTGATGCTCCCAACAGTAATACAACGTGTACCCGCCGCGTTCGGTCAAATACACCATTACAGGCTTTAACACTCGCGAATGACGAGTCCCTGTTTGAGCTCATTCAGGGTTTAGCACTGCGGATTCTGCAGGAAGGCCCTGATTATGATGAGGGACGATTGAGACAGGCATTTCAAATCTGTCTGTCCCGGTCACCCGCAGACCACGAACTGGAAGTTTTGACACAATACCTGCATGAACAGAGAACATGGTTCAAAAAGTCACCACACCAGGCGAAGCAGGTTGCTGCCAGCGATTTGCCCGAAGAGATCGAAGTATCAGAAGCTGCCAGTTGGACGGCTGTCGCACGCGTGTTAATGAACCTGGATGAATTCATCACACGGGAATAACAACTTCTTCGCAATGAATGTTGCTCACATAAATAAAAGTAGCATTCAGGGAGAGACAAATGAGTTTAAACAATTTGGGTTTGCAAGATCTGACACGACGCCATTTTTTTGAAAACTGCGCCGTTGGAGCAGGAGCTATCGGCCTGGCGACTTTGATGCAGTCGGAACAACAGGCGCAGGCTGCGACTTCCACACTCGGGAAAACGCATCACCCTCCCAAAGCCAAAAATGTCATTTACATGTTCATGGCGGGAGGACCCAGTCAGCTGGAAATGTTCGACTATAAGCCTAAGTTGCAGGAACTGGAAGGCCAGGTGATTCCGGAGTCTTATGTCGAAGGTAAGCAGTTCGCATTTCTGAAAAAAGACGCGAAGTTACTGGGCACCCGACGCAAATTCAAAAAATATGGCGAATCAGGTACGGAACTCTCTGATGTGGTGCCGCATCTGGCGAGTATTGCGGATGACATCACCGTTCTGAAAAGTATGAAAACGGATGTGTTCAATCATGGTCCCGCTAAACTGTTTATGAATACCGGTACACAACAGTTTGGACGTCCCAGTATGGGGGCCTGGGTGACGTATGGGATCGGCAGCGAATCTCAGAACCTGCCTGGCTTTGTCGTACTGCAGTCTGGTCCCCGCGGTCCGCGCGGTGGTGCTCCGTTGTGGGGCAGTGGATTTCTACCGACAACCTACCAGGGGGTGCCATTTTTAAATGGTGCCGACCCGATCCTCAATTTATCAAACCCGTCAGGAATTGATGCGAAACGGCAGTCAGAATTTATTGAAACGGTCAATCAGTTGAATGCGTTGCGTCTGGAGAAAACCAGAGATCCCGAGATATCGACACGCATCTCCGCATACGAAATGGCATATCGGATGCAGTCCAGTGCTCCAGAGTTAATGGATCTTGCTGGTGAGACAAAGGATACACTGGACTTATATGGTGTCGATCCTGCGACTCCCTCTTATGCCCGTAACTGTTTGCTGGCGCGGAGATTGATCGAAAAAGGGTGCCGCTTTGTTCAACTCTATCATACGGATTGGGACCATCATGGGAATAAAGGCACTGACCTGGAAGAGTCCCTGGATGCCCGTTGTCTGGAAACGGATCGTGCGTCATCTGCATTGGTGAAAGATCTGAAACAGCGCGGTCTATTAGAGGATACTCTGGTAATCTGGGGAGGTGAATTCGGTCGGACTCCTCAGGGAGAACCACGGGATCTCATCGGACGCGATCACCATATTGATGCCTTCACAATGTGGGTTGCGGGAGGTGGCTCCAAATCTGGTGTCACAATAGGAGAAACTGATGAATTGGGATACTATACGGTAAATGACACGATTCATGTCCGCGATTTTCATGCGACAGTTTTACATCTGCTGGGAATCGATCATCATGAGCTTTCCTATTTTTACCAGGGTCTCGATTTCCGCTTAACGGGGGTTGAAGAAGCGCATCTTGTGAAGAAAATGCTGGCCTGAAACGAGGGGTTCGGCTGAAGCTGATAAAAACTTGAGTGAATTATGAAGAAATCCTCTGGACAGAATTTACAGATTTCATTATCACTCGCCTCTCTCTCACACATCTCTAAATCTTAACAAATCACTTCACTTCATTTCTGTTACTCCCACGTCTTAATTACCATTTACCCTGTAATCACGGAGGCATGGATGCCACCGGAGTCCAATACCGGTCTATCCGGATCGATCATGCGCAACACCGGACTGATTTTTCCACTAGTCATAGTGAGTTCAGTCCTGGTTATCATTGCGCCATTGCCTCCGTTCGTGATGGACTTTCTGTTGTCCTGCAATATCACCGTATCCGTAGTGATTTTGATGACAACGATTTATGTCAAACGCCCGTTGGAATTCAGCGTATTTCCCGCGATTCTGCTGGGTACTACATTGGCCCGACTGGTGCTTAACGTGGCGTCCACACGTTTGATTTTAACGCGTGGTGCCGCCGATGGAACGGCAGCGGCCGGGGGTGTCATTGAAGCTTTTGGTCAGTTCGTCGCCGGCGGTCAGCTGGTCGTGGGGCTGATCATCTTTGTGATCCTGGTCACGATTCAGTTTATGGTGATTACGAAAGGTGCGACCCGTATCAGTGAAGTCGCTGCCCGTTTCGCATTAGACAGTATGCCCGGTAAGCAGATGGCCATTGACGCCGATCTGAATGCAGGGTTAATCAGCTCGGACGAAGCCAAATCCCGCCGCAGTGAAATTACTGAGCAGGCGGACTTCTACGGTTCCATGGATGGTGCCAGTAAGTTTGTCCGCGGCGATTCGATTGCCAGTATCATCATCACCCTGATCAATGTCGTCGGGGGATTGTATGTCGGGATGGTCGATCATGGCATGGAGCTCTCAAGAGCCGCCACCGTATTTACAACATTAACGATCGGTGATGGACTGGTCACACAGGTTCCCGGCTTCCTGATTTCACTGGCCGCTGGCTTGATTGTCACTCGTACCTCAGTCGACAGTAATCTGCCAGGCGACGTAGTCAAGCAGTTCTCGAGCCATCCTGAAGCACTGTTTCTGGCAGCGACCTTTCTGTTTGCCCTGGCATTTACCGGACTACCCGCTGGACCGATGCTGGCTTTAGCGATCGGCTGTGTCGTGACTGGTATGATGCGGCGAAAAGGTCTCCAGGCCGTTGAAGTCAAGAAACAAAAAGCAGAGACACAACAGCAGACGCAAAGTCAGCCGGAGCCAAAACCGGAAGACCATCTGTTTGTCGATCCTCTGGAACTGGAACTGGGCGTCGGACTGTTGAGACTGGCTGATCCCGCGACCGGCGGTGATCTCCTTGACCGCGTGACCCGCATCCGACACAAGATTGCCCAGGAACTGGGAATCATTCTTCCCAAGGTTCGTATCCGCGATAACATCCGACTGGGACAGCGCGATTATCAGATTAAGATCCGCGATGTTGCCGTTGCTTGGGGTGGGATCTATCCTGATGGCTTACTGGCCATCGATACCGGAGCGACCAATGGTGATATTCCGGGCATTGATACAGTGGAACCCGCATTCGGTCGTCCTGCCAAGTGGATTGAACTGGGACAGAAAGAACGTGCGGAACTGATGGGTTATAACGTGGTAGAACCTTCAGCTGTCGTGATTACCCACCTGACCGAAGTCGTACGCGAACACAGTAGCGAACTACTGACCCGGGAACAGGTGCATGCTCTGATTGAAAATCTGAAAGAGTCTTCCCCGAAAGTGGTTGAAGAACTGATTCCCGACGTCTTGAAAATTTCCCAGGTTCAGCATGTGCTTTCCAATCTGCTTCGCGAACGGGTGCCGATCCGCGACCTGGAAACCATTCTGCAATCCCTCGGCGATTATGCCGATCGGACCAAGGAGCCCATGATTCTGACGGAGTATGTTCGCAATGGGCTGGCGCGTGCCATCTGTCAGCAGTATCGGGACAGTAAGCGACTGTTAAGAGTGGTCACGCTCGATCCGGAGCTGGAAGACGTGCTGATGTCAGGGATTGATTACAACGAACATGGTCTTGTCATCAAGCTGGCACCCCAGACAGGTGAAGTCATTACACAGGCCATCGCAGATCAGATCGAACCTCTGGTCGAAGCAGGCGGACATCCGATAGTATTATGCAATCCCCAGATCAGGGCTGGATTGAAACAGATTACGTCACCTATGATTCCCCGGTTAATCGTACTGAGTCTTAATGAAATTACCCGTGATACTGATGTGGAGGCGATCGGACAGATCTCAGCCGGTCGGTTGAAAAAAGAGGTTGCGGCAGGAGCTGCATAAACCGTTTTCCTGATTATCAACATCAATTAAATATAAATAAAAACGAACTCAACGGAATAAAATAGAGGAAACATCAATCATGTCAGATGTTCGAACATTTAAAGCGGCTTCCATGCAGGAAGCACTGACGCTGGTACGAGAGGAGATGGGCAGTGAAGCCGTCATCCTGCAGACGCGTCAGATTCCGGGTCGTAAAAGCCTGTTGCCCTGGTCAAGAACTCAGGAAGAATTTGAGATTACAGCGGGTCTGGGAATCGAAACACGGACACCGGCAGCATTGCAGAATCAAAAACGTTCCACCAGTGCTGGCTCAGTATTAAGACACCGGGCTTCCAATCTGCAACCGGAAAATCGTGATCGAGAAACAGTATCTCAACCGCAGAAAGGACTTCGGGAAAAGTCGCCCGCCCGACGCGAAACAACACCTCGTCGTGAAGCAGCGTACTCTCAGCCGGCGGAACAACCACGATTCCGCCAGCGTTTTGAAGAAGCAGCGCCTCGTGAAGTACCTCCCCCCCCAAAACATTTTGATCCAACAGAAGAATTTACCGAGAAATTGAATGCGATTCAGGAGATGCTGGAGTCTCTGGATCGACGTACCCGCTCTCATCGATCTACTGATGTGCCTTCAGAACTGTTTCATATCTATACCGATCTGATCGACGCGGAAGTGGACGAAAGCATTGCCCACGATCTGATAGCCAAACTGAAAGAGCATGCAAGTCCTGAACAGCTGAAAGATTCTGTTGCCAGCAAAGCTCTGCTCGCAGCATTGATTGAATCTCAGTTAGACTGCTCTGTGCCAATTCGACCTGTTCCCGGACAACGTAAAGTGGTAGCACTGGTGGGCCCTACAGGAGTTGGCAAAACAACAACCATCGCAAAGCTGGCTGCCAATTTCCGCCTGCGTGATAATATCAAAATGGGACTGGTAACTGTCGATACCTATCGCATTGCCGCCGTCGAACAGTTGCGGACCTATGCTGAAATTATCGATCTTCCGATGAAGGTCGTCAGTACGCCGAAAGAAATGCAGCAGGCACTTGATGAGATGGTCGGGCTGGATCTGGTGTTGATTGATACCGCTGGTCGCAGTCCCAGTGATGATCTGAAAATTCAGGAACTTGAAAGCCTGTTTTGCGAAGTACCCATTGATGAAGTTTCACTGGTCATGAGTATGACGTCGAGTGTAAAAACACTCGAAGCGATTGCCCAGCGGTTCCAGGTGGCACGCCCGACCTCCATGATTCTGACCAAACTGGATGAAGCTCCTGTGATGGGCAGTCTGTTGACGTTAAGTCAAAATGTAAAACTACCTGTTCGCTACCTGACAACGGGCCAGGATGTCCCCGATGATATCGAGCCGGCCAATGCCGCACGCATGGCACGACTGATACTGGGTGAGGATCAGCTGCGTTAAAAAGTCGTATTACATCATTCGCTGTCACATTACATAATTGCGTTGATTATTTTCGTCACAAACGAGATCCAGAGAAAAGGAATCCGCGATGGCTCCAGCCGTCAATGAGTGGAACTTGAAGCAGGTGGAAGCAGTTCCTCCTGTCAATCTTCCCGAGTCACAGTCGACTGTGACTTCGCGGGGGGATCAGGCAAAGGTTCTGCGCGGGCTGATGGAACAGAAACAACCTGGCATCATTGAGAAGGATAAGTCCTCTCATTGCAGGACACTGGCAGTCTGCAGTGGAAAAGGAGGGGTCGGCAAGTCGGTGTTGTCGCTCAACCTGGCTTTGGCACTGGCGCAGTCCGGGGCTTCAGTCTGCCTGATTGATGTGAATCTTGCGTTAGGCAATATTGATCTGTTATGTCGTCTGAATGGATACTGGAATTTATCACATGTTGTCAGCGGTGCCCGTTCTTTAAAAGAAATTCAACTGGAAGGTCCGCTGGGAGTCAGTGTTGTCACGGGAGCCAGCGGACTGACGGATCTGGCAGACTGCTCGGAGGCGGTCCGGAAAGATGTGCTGGGACAGATGCAGGAACTCGAGGCCACTCACGATTTTCTGATTCTGGATAATGGTACGGGGATCCATCGCAGTATCCGGCAGTTCGTCACGACGGCCGACGATGTTCTGGTAGTCACCACTCCCGAACCCACGGCGATCGCTGACGCCTATGCGACAATCAAATCACTTTCAACAATACAATCGCTGGAAATTCAGGCTCTGATCAATCAATGTACGTCAGACGATCAGGCTGATAAAGTCTTCCAGCAACTTAAGAAAACAACGGAACTGTTTTTGCACACCGATTTAACACAGGCTGGGCAGATCCCCCATGACATGCATGTCGTTCAATCAGTTTATGATCGGGAGCCATTTTTATTGAGCCACCCGCATTGTCCTGCTGCGGAATCCATTTTTCGCCTGGCTCATGATCTGTTGGAACGACATCAGAGTACCGAACAACAAAACAAACAAGAGTCTTACTTTCCGCGACTTTGGCAGCGTTTGCTGGGTGAAGCCGCATAACTCTCATGTAAAAGGATTGAAATCACGGGAAACATTCTCTCATCTCTCTCTCTCTCGTTTCCTGTTCGATCCCTTACCTGAGTCACATCACTACTAAATCCCTTGACAATTAATATTTTCGCTGTGACTGCAGATGCAAGTCTGTGGTCGCGTTCTTCAACTGTTGGTATTTCCCTGACTTAGGGGCTCACCTCGAGGATCGCGTTACGCATCAGGAAAAATTTAAATGTTAGTATTTAACGGTTAATTAAATTGTAGGAGAAAGGTTAAATATTCTGAAGCAGGACGCCGATATTTAAGGATAGACGAGCGAAGGTCTCTTCGGAGTGAAGTGAAATTGCTCTCGAACGTTTTCCAAACTCGATCCGGGAATCATCTGTGGCTCTGCATTATGCATTTCGATTATCGCTAATCGCTTTTGCGACTGAATCAGTGAGAGGGATCATCTCTCATGCTGATTTCATTGGCGCGACTCAATCCTCACTTATCGCTGCAGTCATATTTTTTGGCCTTGGTCTGGTGTTCGGAGAAGTTGCCGCTCGTGTGGTTGAAGAATCAGCACGGGCAAGTTTTGAAAAATGGAAAAATAATCTTGCTTAAATATAAAACGTTTTAGCAGTCATCGTAATCATCATTTTATCCAAATGAAACGACTGTAAGTTGATCACGGAGGAGTAAATGGCCATCAAAGCCAGTGAAGAAATCGCAGAAATCTGGAAGGTGTTCAAGCAGGATCAATCCAACCAGGCCTTGCGTAATACGCTCATAGAGCAATACGTCGCATTGGTCCGTTACAATGCAGAACGAGTCTGGGCCAAGCTACCCGAAGGGGTAGATCTGAACGACCTGATTTCGGCTGGTGTATTTGGGCTGATGGATGCAATTAATGCATTTGATCTGGAGCGGGGAGTCAAATTCGAGACATACTGTGTTCCTCGTATTCGTGGAGCCATGCTGGATGAATTGCGCACCATGGACTGGGTACCTCGCCTGGTTCGCAGTAAAGCCAGTAAACTGGAAGCAGCCCGCAAATCAGCCGAAGCGGAATTTGGTCGCCCCCCGGCGGACGAAGAAATTGCCCGGAAAATGCAATTGTCCCGTAAAGAATTTGATAAACTCAAGAATGAGGCCAATGCGGTAGGCCTGGTGAGTCTGAATAAAAAATGGTACGAAACTGACAGTTATAAAGACGTTCGGGAAGTGGATATCCTCGAAGACGCTAAAGGTGAAGATCCAACCAAAAGCATCCAGAAACGGGATCTGATGCGTCTGGTAACCAAGGGTCTGAATCGGAATGAGCGTCTGATAATTATCCTGTATTATTATGAAGAACTGACTATGAAAGAGATCGGCAGTACGCTGGGTCTGTCAGAATCTCGCGTCAGTCAGATGCATTCGAGCATCGTCAACCGCCTGAAAGAACAACTGGGGCGACGTCGCCCGGAATTCGCTTAATCCTGCGATTCGTGATCATACTATTGAAAAAAGGCCTCCATTATTGATGGGGGCCTTTTTTTATGACCTGCTGCCGATTCGTGACAGACAATTTGAAAAAACATCGCAGTTCTCGACCCGGATGCTCGAAATATGAACCGGATTCGATTTAGAATAAACGTCACAGGGAACATCAGTTCCCGAAGAGTGATCCCAGATCACATTTGAGTTTACTTACTTCAGACAGACAATCGGGGTGACGGTTCATTCATGGATGTTTCACAAATTGAAGATTACTACCAGCGGTCAATGGCTGAAGTGGGTAAAGTGCTCATGGGGCAGGAAGATCTGGTGGAAGGGGTGCTGATTGCATTATTTTGTGAAGGGAATGTCTTGATTGAAGGCGTTCCAGGCCTGGGTAAGACGCTGCTGGTTAATGCGCTCAGTCATGTGCTTTCCAGTGAATTTTGTCGGATCCAGTTTACGCCTGACCTGATGCCTTCTGATATTACCGGACACTCCGTGTACGACATGCACGAGCAGAAATTTACCTTTAATCAGGGCCCGTTGTTTACAAACCTGTTATTGGCAGATGAAGTGAACCGGGCGCCCGCTAAAACGCAGTCCGCACTACTGGAAGCAATGCAGGAACGACAGGTGTCTGTTGACGGGAAAACTTACCCGCTGCAAAGACCTTTTCTCACGATTGCGACTCAAAACCCTCTGGAGCAGGAAGGGACTTATCCGCTGCCGGAAGCGCAGCTGGACCGCTTCATGTTCAAGTTACTTGTTGATTATCCCACTCAGGATCAGGAGAATGCAATTCTTGATCTATACGCTGCCGGGAAAGACAACCGGAATCTGAACAGTTTCGGAATCGAGCCTGTGCTGAACACGGAAACCATTCTGGCGATTCAGCAGCGGACGTCTGAAATTATTGTAGAACCATCCATCATTCAGTACATCACATCCATAGTTTCGCGGACCCGAAGCTGGCATACCATCGAAGTCGGGGCCAGTCCCCGCGCCAGTGTGAATCTTCTGATTGGATCGCGCGTACTGGCTGCCTGTAACGGACGTGACTTTGTTGTCCCCGATGATGTGAAAGAACTGTCACTGCCAATTCTGCGTCATCGGATTCGGTTACACCCGGAAGCGGAAATTGAAGGCATGAAAGTCGATGAGGTCATTCGGGATATCCTGGAAAGCGTTGAGGCTCCCCGCCAATGATGCCCCGTCTTTCATTGTTGTCTCTGTTCGCTGCGGCCATGGTTCCCTTTGCCTTGGGGACGATCTGGCCGGAATGGGGCCAGGTGGGTATTTTGATCTGTCTGCTGGTCTTTTTATTCGCTCTGATTGACCTGGTGCTGACACCCTCGCTGCTTCTGATTGAAGTAGATCGGGAAGTGAAGGATGTATTGAGTGTCGGCACTTCGAACAGCGTCAAGCTCTGGTTTAATAATCGGGGTACTGTCCCGCTCAAGATTCATGTGCATGATGAGCCGCCCATGCCCTGTCAGTACACAAATCTTCCCTTCGACATCGAACTCTTTCCCAATAAGCATCAATACAGTATCTATCATGTTGAGCCGCACCATCGCGGGAAGAATCGTTTTCGCCGCGTGTTTTTACAGATGAAGAGTCGGTTCGGGCTCTGGACTGTCTACGACGAGCGGGACATCCATCAGGAAATCCGGATTTATCCTGACATTCAATCGGTGCGTGGCGTTGAACTGCTGGCGCGCCGCAATCGTCTGGCCGAAGCCGGAATCAAAATGTCACGTTTGCGGGGGCGGGGAACCGATTTCGATCGACTGCGTGAGTATCGACGAGGGGACGAATTTCGCAGCATTGACTGGAAAGCGACGTCTCGGCACCAGGAGTTAATCAGTCGTGAATACGTAGTTGAAAAAAATCAAAACATCATATTTCTTCTCGACTGTGGTCGTTCGATGTGTAATGCCGACGAAGGGGTCACGCACTTTGACCGGGCCCTGAACGCTGCGATTTTGTTGAGCTATGTCGCGCTCAGGCAGGGGGATACCGTTTCACTGATGGCTTGTTCCAATAAGGTGGAATGCTGGGTCCCTCCTATTCGTGGTGCCGGTTCGATTCAGAAACTGATCCGTCAGGTTTATGACCTGGAACCGATCTATGAGGCTTCCGATTATCAACTGATGTCTGAACAGCTGCAACTGCGTTATCGTAAACGCTCATTGGTCGTTGTACTGACGCATGCACTGGATGAAGTTCATCTGGAATACCTGGGAAAAGCCCTGCGAATGATGCGCTGGCCGCATCTGGTATTGTCCGCGTTTTTACGAAACGTGCCCCTCGAGAATCGAATGAACTCAATACCGGAAACGGACCGGGAAGCATTTCAGATCGCCGCCGCGGCTGAAATTGTGTCTTCCCAGGCGACACAAATCGCCGCGTTGCAGAAATCCGGGTTACTCGTACTCGACACGTTGCCGGAGAACCTGTCGGTCAACCTTATCAGCCGCTACCTGGATATCAAAGCACGACAACTGCTTTAATCTGTGGATGGCTTTGACAGGAAGGGAAGCAGGTCGGTGTGGTGCCCGATCATTTTCCACTTTCCATTTTCTTTGCGAAACAGACTCGTCGCGCGGATTTTGACTTTCTCTACTTTACCGTCTGCCCCAATATTATGTCCGATTTCATAGTTACTGACAATAGCCAGCTCCTGCCCGACAGTGATGTGAATTTCTGCCGCTTCAACTTTACCACCCAGTTTCATGGAACCCGTTTTTTCCCATTCGGCTGCAATCGGTTTCCAACCACGCAGAAAGCTGCCATCTGGTCCCATGAAAGTGATATCATCCTGGTGCGACCATAATTTTTTCATGGGTTCCACTTCACCGGTAAACAGTTCATTGAGTGCAGAGTAGAATTGCTGAGTAGCTGCTTTTACCGCTTTCTGATCTTCATCACTGGCAGTCGCCAAATTTTCACAGTTCAAACTAACAGCAGAAAATACGATCATCGCGATAGAAATCAGTTGTGTCTTCATTTTAGTTTCTTTCTTCAGGTTCTAAGTATCAGCAAAGGATCAATGCTTACATGAACTTTGAATATGGCCGTGTGTATACATTAGTGTCAACTGAGAGAATGGTAGCGAGTGCAGAATACTAAGTCTACGTGAGTTTGGAGTGTAGATTTCCCTGCAAATTCAGGTGAGTTTCTGCAGTGATTGTCTTTCTGAATTTGAAACCTTATCCATACAGGGTTATAGTCGTATCCATTGATGCAATAGTGTGTTGCCCGTCTGTTTCTCCCGAAAGGGTCTTATGAGAATGCGAATTTCTTCTCTGACTTTTCTACTTTTAAGCCTGTCATTCTATGGCACACTGATTTGTGCTGCTCCCCCTTCAGAAAATGGTGACCTATCAAAAGAGCAGACGATTCAACTCATCAGGCAGTTACGTGGAGACATCAAATACCTGCAGGCAGGCCCGGATTCGGCGGTTAAATCGGTCTTCTTTTCGAGTTCGGAAATCGACGATGATGATCTCAAATATTTGAAAGATTTTGACACGATCCAGGACTTGGCCTTTTACGGTTCCAAGGTAACCGGAGATGGTTTAAAGCACCTTCAGGGTTTTAATCAACTTCAGAAACTGCATCTGGTGCGATCTCCTTTAACTGATAACGGGCTGGCGCACCTGAAGCAATTTCCTGCTTTAAGGCATATTTATATTCGTAATGCAGCCCTGACCGACGCGGCTCTGGTCCATTTTAAAGAATTGACCAATCTCCAAAGTTTGTGGCTCAATTCGACCAAAATAACCGGTGCGGGTCTGATCTACCTGAAAGATCTCAAGCAGTTGAACTCTTTGAATCTGTATGAAACAGAGATCAATGATGCCGGGCTGATACACTTATATGGCTTAAAGAAACTGGAATACCTTGATCTGAGTCTGACTTCGGTCAGTAATGCGGCTGTGGCAAAACTGCAGATGGAAATGCCAGGTTGTAAAATAGACTTTGATCGTCCTGTCTCGCCAGATGACCTGAAATTGGTAGCAGAGATAAAAAAATTAGGTGGATTCGTTCAATATCGGCCACGCAAAGAATATCGCGTCGTAGCGAAAATCACCCTTTCTGGTCGACAGGTAAACAATGCCAGTCTGGCCTGCCTGAAAGACCGGAGCAGTTTGCAGTCGCTATCGATCAATAACACCATTGTCAGTGATCAGGGGCTCGAAAATCTCAAAGACCTGACCGGCTTGAAGTCACTGACGGTGATGCAGAGCCCTATCACCGATGCCGGTCTGGCTCATCTCTCAGGGCTCAAGCATTTGACCAGTCTGAACCTGGCGAGAACAAATATCGGGGATGCCGGGCTGGAGCACCTCACTCAACTCAAAAAATTGAAGCGGCTCGATTTGATCGGTACCGGAATTACTTCAGCGGGGATGCAACGATTCAATACTGTTCTACCTGATTGTAAAGTGGTCACCGGAGGTCGTGCTGGTACCTCTATGCAGGAGCAACAGGCAATTGCTGCTTTAAAAGCACTGGGGGCACACGTTCATAAATCCCGGGTTTTTGAAAACCGTAAACTCACATCGCAATATACCACCGCAGTTCACTTGTATGGAAATCAGATTACTGACCGCGAGTTGCGTTCTCTGAAAGATATTCCGCAGTTGAAGAAACTGCAGCTCAATAGGACAAACGTGACTGATCAGGGAATGGTCCACCTTGCAGAATTGTCAGAACTCGAAAGTCTGCACCTGTCAGGTGCAGCGATTAAGGACAAAGGGCTGGAGACTTTGACCGGGCTCCATCACTTACAGCAACTGGATCTCAGCAGGACCGATATTACCGATACCGGGCTGGCTGCTCTGAAAAACTTTCCTCAATTGAAGTCATTAAACCTGGGAAACACCAGTCTGACAGATGCAGGGTTTGTTCATCTGGCAGCGACTTCGCGGTTAGAAACTCTCAATCTTTATAAAAATCAGATATCGGGGACGGGATTGAGAGAGCTGAAAAAACTGCCTCAGTTACGGAATCTGGATTTGTCAATGAATTCCCTCCAGGCATCCAGCCTAGACCATTTGAACGGTCTGCCACAATTAAAGAATCTGAAACTGACCCAATCGCACTTTGAAGGAGATGCCGTCACGCATTTGGCAACGCTCACGGGACTCACTTCACTGAACCTCGGTTTTACATCCATCGATGATACTGGACTGGTAGCGTTGGGCAATCTGACCGGTTTGAATTCACTGGGACTCAGGAAAACCAAAATTACTGACGCCGGGATGTCTGCATTGCAAAAGATGACAGCATTAAAAACTCTCGATTTGGAAGATACTGATGTTTCGAATGAGGGGCTCAAAGCTCTCAAGGACTTAAAGCACCTTTACAGTCTGAACCTGACAGCCACCCGCGTCGATGATCAGGGGTTGGAGACACTCAAATCGATTTTTAATCTGAAGCGACTGAATTTGAAAGGTACAAAAGTTACAGATGTCGGCCTCGCACATTTTAATTCGAAGCTGATCAAACTAACGGAACTCAATTTGCATGGGACTGGTGTGACCAGTGTTGGAGTCGAATCTTTTCGAAAACAGTCACCAGACTGCCAGGTTATGGCCTCGGTTCCCCGATCACAGGATGTGCTGGCACTCACGGAAAAACTGAAGAAACAAGGTGCGATGCTGGTTCGTCAGCAACAATCAGGAACACCAGAACTTCTGACTGTTCGTATATATGATCCACTGGGAACAAACCCCAGCCTGGAACCGATTGATGTACAACTGGGGTTTCTCAAAGAATTAAAAAATCTAAATTTATATGGTCTGGAGATTCAAAGTCCAAACCTGACAGAAGCGGGCCTCAGGCATTTATCAGGTATCGCTGGCTTGCAGGTCCTGAAATTGAACGGTGTGAAGCTGACACCGGATGGGCTGAAATTGCTGGCTGTGTTAAAAAAATTGAGACATTTACAGCTCAAAGACGCAGGGATTTCTGATGATGAGCTTGTCTCCTTAAAAGATATGACTCATCTGGAAATACTTTCACTGTCCCAAAATTACATCACGGAAAACGGACTGAAAAACCTGTCAGGATTCGTCAATCTGCGCGGCCTGGATCTGAGCTCCAATCGAATTTACAGCGATGGTATGGCGCAGCTTACATCGTTGAAAAATTTACGGAGCCTTAATCTGGATCAAACCAAGGTCGCTGATCAAGGGTTGGAGCAGCTAGTCAAACTACCACGGCTGAACATACTCAGTTTGAGTGGAACAACCATCACAGACGGAGGGACACCTATTCTTAATAAAATGACGACCCTGCGAACTTTAAATCTGAATGAAACTTATATCACAGACAAAGGAGTGAAAGATCTCGAATCACTACGAGTAATGATGAGCTTGAGTTTAAATGGTACCAATGTAACTGCAGAAGGGGTTAAGCAGTTTGAAATCCGGTGTCCTCAATGCAAAGTCAATTGTGTCTTCGAGATCTCGTCTGCAGATCAGAAATACGCCATGCAACTCCGAGATACTGGTGCCGCGGTAGAGTATATCAGCCTGGGACATCGGCGGGTAATTGGCGTCGTTCGATTTAATCAGATTCTGGGTGAATTTGATCCTCGCAGCAGAAAAGATAATTCGAAAGAACTCGATTCCAGTCTGGCGATCATTCAAAAAATTCAGGACTTGAGGAAACTGGTCATCAACTGGCTTGAGTTAACAGATGCTCGTTTAAAAGCAATTTCCCCATTATCGAATCTTGTCTGGCTGGAGTTGACAGGAAGCAGTATTTCGGATGCCGGTTTAAAAGAGATCACCTCGCTCACTCATCTGGAACGACTGGAACTTGATAATACACAAATTACGGATTCGGGTGTTTCTGAATTGGCCAAACTCACTCAATTGAAGTACTTGGATCTGAGCCGTACTCAGGTCACCGCTGCTGTGCTGGACAAATTGAAATCAATGAAGCACTTGCACCTGCTCTCACTGAAGCATCTCGAAATACCCCCAGCCCGTCTAAAGGAGTTTCAGGGGGCATTACCGAATTGTCGGGTGCAGACGAAGTAGCCGGTACACTATCTGTATTCTTACTGTAAAATCTGTTGATAGACACAATAGCATTGTGTATGCCGGTACGGTTATGGGGGTTGTGCTTATTGCAAATGGGAGTGTCCAGGTCGAATTGGGACGATTTTGAGTTTGGATCAGTGCGTGGAATGACCCAAATGTGTGAGAAACAGCAGGTCTTGATTGAGTGTATATCTATAAATAGTCGATATTTATCAGTAATTAACATTTTAAGTACGCGTATGAGTTATATGGGGTAACAGGAGGAATTCACCGTCTCCTGTTCGGCTCGGGCCTTTTTTCTTTTACTTGGATCTGGATGACTCGTATAATAACAATTCATTAAGTTTGCTAACGTTTCTGACTGGAGTCTTCTATGGCAGTCTGCTTAGTCCCCGTGAATCAAGGTCGCCCGATCGTACTTGACAAGGCGATCATTCTCGTCGGACGTCATCCCGACTGTGATATCGTGATCAATGACAGCCCTAAAATCTCACGCAAGCATTGTTGTCTCGCCATTGTCAATGACCGTCCCGTCGTACGTGATCTGGGCAGCATGAATGGTGTTTATGTAAATGGCAAGAAAATTGACCAGCAGGCCTGGCTCAAATTGAATGATGAGCTGAAGATCGGAAATGTCGCCTATCATCTGGAAAATATAGGCGCCGATTTCCATAAGAAAAAAGAACAGACAGACAGTCAGCCCGAGACAGATAGTACGCCTACTAAGGCACCTTCGGTCCAGCACTTCAAAAAGCCAACCAAAGACGTGGATATTTCCCAGCAGTTCCCGGTCGCCATATCAGACAGTGGCCACAACGTGAGCGCGAATGAAATGCTGCCCAGCGATGAGCTGGAAAGTGTAGACGACGAAGACGATGAAGAAAATTATTCCGACAGTCACCGCTTCGAAGGGACTGGTTCCAACGTGGAATTCATTTCTTCTTCTTCGTAATCTCGCTGACAGGGATATCAGGCTGCACTTCCATGGTCCTCTGTTTCATTTGAAACAGAATCGGATGCCAGAACCGGAAGTGGGCAATCGTTAATAAAGTCAGTAGTGTGATGCAGCTGACAATTGCCCCGATCAGAAACCAGCCGGACTGATACGCCCAGACCACTTCATGTTTACCCGCTGACAGTTTCACGCCGCGGTACACGCCTTCGATCAATTCTGCTTCAGCAGGTTGACCATCTACATAGACTTTCCAGCCAGGATACAGCAGGTCGGTTAAGATCAGTGTATCATCGGTCGGAGTCTCTGCCTCTATTTTAATTTCATTCGCACGATAACCTGTAATTGTGGCATTTTGGTTTGCCTCTGGATGAGTCCAGGCGAGGCGGCCCCGCGAACCCTGAAGTTCATAAAAGTAAACAGGTTCATCGAAGCGGCCCCAGGCGGGGTTAATCACCGCGTCGAAATCCCTCCAGATCGGCTTCACCGGCCAGTGATTCAAGTCGAGGGGATGCTGGCTGAGGATGTGCGTCACGCCTGCTTTGCGAAGCCATTCAATCTGCTCGGGTGTCGCAGGTTCCTTGAAAGGCAGCGGCTCGGGCATTGTCAATTTTGGGTCGAAATACTGTTCGGGCCCAATTCCCAGGTAAACGGGAGTGGATGAGACACCCAGCAGAGTTGGTAAATTGGCGCCTGGTGCAAACAGGCGGACCGGTTTCCCGTACTCTGTGACAATCTTCTTGAGTCCACTCTGATCGACATGGTTAATTGGCGGATCGGGAACGATAGCGGCGTAGGTGACATAGCGACTGACGACCCAGAAATCAGCTGCGGTAAACAGACAGACGAGAGCGACTACCAGCAGCTGCAGATTCCGATTCCAGTTTGCTGTCAGTCGTTCCAGGCAGACGCCGGCAATGACTGCGACTGCGAACGTGGTCAGGATGCCATAGCGACCAGGGCCGGTGAAGAAGCTGAAGCCAGGCAAATGTTTTGTTATGGGGAGTAACCAGCCCGGCGTATACAGCAGTGCCAGGAATCCAATGACCGCCAGCAGGATCAGCCTGCGGTCACGCGTCCAGGCACCACTCCATGTCCCGTATATCAGCAAAAGAACCGAGGCGATGCCGAAATACAGATGCGCTTCGACCTGATTGGTTGCATCACCTCCTGGTGCCAGCCCGGCGTCCAGATTTACTTCATAGGGATACCAGGCCCAGGGGGCAACCACCTGCGAGAGATACCAGACCGGGATGTGACCATATCCGGGTTGATGCGAGCGTTCACCCACTTCTGCCCGCTGACTGAGTTGTTTTAATTCCCAGGTCGGTGCGAGCTGAACTGCCGAGAGTGCATAGGTGGAAATAAAAGCCAGTAGCAGTAGTATGATGGTTCGTCTGCGATATGGTTTGAGTGCGTCAGTCGTTTCATCGCGGCTGAACCAGATACGAGCGGGAATGTAGACGACCAGCATCAATTGTGTGAGAAATGCCAGGTTGAAGTGGCCAGGGAGAATTTGCATTGTCAAAGCAAAACTAAGTAATATCGCATACCGCCAGTAGCGGGTCTGGAAGAATGATTCGACGCACCACAGCGTCAATGGCAGCCAGGCACCACCAATGATGGCCCATTCCAGGCAGATCCGCGAGGGAAACCAGCCGTAAGTATAGACCAGTCCGGCAAACAGGGCGGCGACCAGTGAATAGCCCAGACGTTTCACATACATGCCGGTAAACACGAACGCCAGAATGTAATGCAAAATCTGGACGAAGTTGTAGGCAGTATTGACGGGAAGAAACCGGTAGGCGAAGTAGTTGAACGGGTAGAAGGCACCGGTCTGACTTTCCGCCACCAGGGGAACGCCGTGTCCGATGTTGGAATTCCAGAGCGGAAATTCACCTGCCTGCAGACGTTCTGCGAAGAACGTCTTTTGGGGAAAGAAGTAGGTATAAAGGTCACCACCGATCAATCCCCCGCCTGACCAGAGGCCATACCAGAAGATCCACGTTAAGCCGATGGCAATGACGAGGATTGTGCCAGCAAATACAGGTGTACCAGTGGGTTTTACGGTTTCCGGTAGGGAGGACCGTGTTTTCTTCTTTGAAGAACGACTCAAACGACTGAACCTTGTGCTGACAAAATAAGAGCGAGCTGGAATAACATGTCTTGTATTCTAAGCCCCTCGATATGATGTCTCAACACACAGCAGCAGGTCTTATTCACCAAACATGCGGTTCAGTCGCGCCTGATGAAAGGCCAGCTTCTCTGCTGAGCTCATGGATGCGAAGTCGGGAGAGCCCTTGCCGTTCCCAGCCGATTTGTTCGTTGTTGCGGATTTTGAACTGCTGGCAGCGGATTTAGTGTCTGATTTCTGTGCAGGGAAGCTGAAGGTCTTTCCGTCTTCTCCCCCATAACTCATGACAGCGGTCTGATAAGTCAAATCGACGTCCAGTTCACGTGTGGGTTTGATGCCCAGTTCCTGCAGCACGCCATGATAGGCTTTAACCGCTTCCACCGGCTGTATTTTGTCTTCAACCAGATAACGCAGGAATTGAATAAAAGCCAGTTGATGCTCGGCCTGATTGATCTTACGTCCAAACAGCGCCACGCGACCACCGTATTTGCGGGCATCGTAGATCAGCTGAAAGGCGTCCAGAGTGGTTCCCGCTGAACCACCTAAAATTCCTACGATCAGATGTGGATCGTAAGCGACCAGTTCTTCCATTGCCTGGGGACCATGATAGACCATTTTCAGGAATGTGGGACGGCCTGTCATCGCAACGCCAGCCAGGGTGCGAGCAATCAGGTCATTGATAAATCCGGGTGCGAGGTCGGCAGCGATTGCAGTACTGATATTCGGATCGAAAATTTCCAGGAAATGGCGGAACTTTTTGCGTTCGGCTTCTTCCCGGAATTCTTTGTAGCGTTCGAGGGTTGCCAGGTCTTCTTCCAGATTGTTATTAAAGGTTACTGAGTAAAGACCCAGGTCAGCACCATAGGCGCGTTCTTCCGGAGCGCAGTCGAGGTGGCCACACTGAATGTGATCCAGGCTGGCAGAGCGAAATGGTTTCGCAGGTGACAGATGAATTTTACCACCACGAGGCACATGCACGTCGGTCGTGTCGTTGGCACGGGCAGCGGGAGTGATCGGAGAGTTGTCGAACAGGCGTTCGTCAATCGTCAGTTTCTCGCTGGTACTGGCCGACATCAGAACGATGTCGACTACTTCCTGCTGGATTACTTCCCGGATCTGATCCCGGTATTCCGACAGTGTTTTGTACTTGAGTTCCTGGTCATGTCGTTCAGGTGACAAGCCAGGGGCACCAATTCCAAACGCCATGTCGGCATCTTTCGCATCCGCGATAATAAACTCTTTGGAACCACTGGGGTCCGCGTGAATCGACTGTAGTTTCCTGTCGAGTGATTTTTCCATCAGACAATCATTTCAATACAAAACGCAACTAAACTGAACACAACAATACTCAAGATGTCATTTCTGGATCAGGTTCAGCCCAGCACTTTATCAACGGTTTCCCGCAGTACTTTTCCGGACTGAGTGAGTGCCAACTGTTCTTTCGGCCAGAGTTCGATTTCCAGGTGTTTCATCACACCAGATCGTCCCATGACGGTCGGAACGGAAATACAGACATCCCGCAATCCGAAGGCACCATTCTGCAGTGAAGAGACAGGGAGGATCCGACGCTGATCAAGGGCGATACAATGTACGACATCCGCGATACTTACGCCGACCGCAAAACCGGCTCCCCCTTTTTTCTTGATGACTTCGGCTCCGCTGCCGCGAGTCTTCTTTTCGACTTCGGCAATCAGACTGGGGTTACAGCCGGGGAACTTTTCGAGTGGCAGACCACCAATCTGAGCGGCTGACCAGATGGGAACCATGCTGTCGCCATGCTCACCCAGAATCAGTGTCGAAACCTGAGTCGGGGGCACGTCCAGGCGGGCAGCCAGCATGCTGCGGAGACGGGTCGTATCCAGAACAGTACCCAGACCAATTACCTGTTGCGGAGGCAGTCCGAGTTCTTTCATTGCCAGGTAGGTCAACACGTCCACCGGATTGGAGACGACAAACACAATCGCGCCCGGTTTGGTTCCGACACGCTTTACATCTTCCAGAATGTTTTTGAACAGGGCCACGTTCCGGTTGATCAGATCGAGACGGCTTTCCTCCGGTTTACGTCGCAGACCGGCGGTGATCACGATCACGTCGCTGTCTTTCACGAGTTCGGTGCCACCAGCGTAGATTTTCTGATCGGCGGTTAAAGAACTGCCATGCAGCAGGTCTAAAGCCTGGCCTTCGACCAGATCCTGATTCACGTCTACCAGAGCGATTTCCCGGACGATGCCTCCGGCCTGTAATGCAAAGGCGGCACAGGAGCCCACGAGCCCGCCACCACCGATAATACTGACATTCATAATCAAATCTTTTCTATATGACGATGTGATGCTTGTTATATAAAATGAGAATACAGGGATTATTTACCCAGGGCCGACATAACCTGATCGGTAATCGCTTTGATCAACTGATCAGAGCTGCCATTGTTAGACGCGGAGGGTGTTGCCTGCGTAGATGGTTTCGACAGGTACCCGGGATAGCTGGGAGCGGGTTCGAAGGACTTCTGCTGAGGAATTCCTTCAGTATAACCGTCACGGAATGCGCTGTTACCACACAGGTCACAGTCTTCTACATGGAAACGAGGATCATCAAATCCGAGTTTTTTCTTCAGGTCGAGCAGTTCACGCGTTTCATTTTCGGTGAAGTAAGTGACGCGGCCCAGTTGTTTGGAAAGCAGCAGGATATTGCAGTAGGCATCCAGGATTTCTGTTTTCCAGTACGCGTCTTCCAGTGATTTTCCAAAGGTCACGGTGCCGTGCCCGGTCAGGATGATTGTGTTCGTGCCCCCTTTGAGGAATGGCACAACTGTGTCAGCGAACTTCTGTCCGCCCGGTGTTTCATAAGGCGCCATCGGAACTTCACCCATGAAGACTTCCACTTCAGGCAGAACACACTGAGGGATCGGCTCGCGGGCGACAGCGAAGGCAGTCGCATGGGGGGGGTGGCAGTGCACAACGGCTTTAACGTCCGGGCGTTCTTTCATGATCGCCAGATGTAACAGGATTTCGCTGGTGCGTTTACGGGTACCGGCGATCTGGTTTCCGTCGAGGTCGACGGCACAGATGTCATCTGGTTTCATGAAGCCTTTGCAGATCATGGTAGGAGAGCAGAGCACTTCGTTTTCGCCGACGCGAATGGAAATGTTACCGTCATTGGCTGCTGCGAATCCCTTGTTGTAGACGCGACGTCCGATTTCGCAGATTTCTTCTTTCAGCTTCCGATCGTGAATTCCACTGTTCCATTGATTTGACATGGTTTTAGCTCCAAACGTTAAATAAAATTTGTGATTTCAGTGAGGGGATTTTGTTTCAATCTTGTCTCAGTAAACTTCAACCTGATCGAGAATGGCTGACACATAAGCGTCAATCGGTTTCACATCAGGATGAAAGGGAGCGGCTGCTTCTGCTCCTTCACTGACTGCGATCTGGCAGCCAGGTGAGGCACCCAACTCATCGTAAATGATAAAAGGTTCCGTTTTTTTCTTCTTTTTTGAATTCAGTTCATCACTCTTCAAAGGAATCGCGACCAGCCAGCGGGCACCATCCAGACTGGGGTGCTTGCGAGACAAGGTCACTTTTCCGATGACTTCTGCGATTTTCATAATTCTGTACTTTCAGCAGGCTAGTTTTCCTGAGGAAGGCCTGCTTTGACGAATGTTTTGATCAGGTTTCTCAGTTCGATAAACGATTTCTGTTTCGGATTCACGCAAATCAAGTTCGGACTCATCTGCGAGATCACCTCTCTTAAATGATTGACATCCTGTACTGCTGCCGCACGGACTTTGAGGTTTCGATTTGCCAGGCAGGCTGCTTTTTCTGCCGCGGAAGCAAACAGAACGATTCCTGAAGCATCGGCACGACACAGGCTGCTGATCGCATCCTGCACAGCATGATCCAGTGATGTACTTAATTCCTGTGACCAGCGTGAGCCAGTATGTTGTTCGATATCAGTTAAAGCATTTTCAACAGCCGATGAGTGTGTGAGCACAATCGCCCGCCACTTCGTTCCCTGCTTTGTTGAAGCAGCGACTGTCGAAGCACGATGCACGCTGATCTGATTCTGTCGTATATAATCTTTCGCAGTAGGTGTCAGGATGGCTCCTGCGACAATGCCGACGGCTGCCTGTCCCTTGATCTTTGCTGCCAGTAGATCTGCCGTAATGACTTTTTCTGTGAACACCACTGAAGTCTCAGACGAGGCAGTACCAGTGTGCTGCGCGACCTGTCCCTGACGGGAGAGGGTCGACAGTACATTGGCGACGACCTGATTGACTAATTCTTCAGAAAACTGCATGACTCGGTAATTCACTCTTATTTTATATTTGATTATTCGCGATCAATGACGCCCATTGTGGCCCAGCGAATGGGAGTGTTGTTGGCTCCCACCATGTCTCGGACGGCTGCACCGTCGGAAGTCAGCAGGACAATATCCCCTTTACCACAGCCCAGGCGGTCAATGACCAGTTCCGGAAATCCATCTGCGTTGCCTTTGATGTCCAGAGTCTGGACCAGCAATAAGCGCCAGCCGGCAAGACTGGGATGTTTTGCCGTCGCGGTTGCTCGTCCTATGACCTGTCCTGTCAACATTTGAAATTCATTCCTGCAGCGATGTTTCGCTTGATTGTTTAAATTAAATAACCCGTAAGTGTCCCACGGTGGTGGAACGACGGAAACGTGTGAATGTCATGGGGTTGGTGACTCCTTCACCAGTCGGAGTAGCGATGCTGAATGAAGCATATCCTTCTCCACCGTTCCCCAGAGCGGCACCACAGGGACCATTCTGCACGAACAGAGTGGTATCCATAATGCGTCCCATTTTTGTGATTGTTTCAATATTGCGTGAATGGATCAGGCTGGTGTGACGGAATCCGTGTTCGAATTCTTTGGCCAGTTCGATGCCGTGATCTGCGTTGCGGCAGCGGACGAATGGTACGAACGGCATCATCTGTTCTTCCGGCACGAATGGATTGTTCGTGTCGGTTTCACCATACAGCAACTGCGTTCCCGGAGGCACGCTGACGCCGATCAGACCGGCGAGGACCGCAGCATCTTTACCAACCAGATCACGGTTGAGGACAGCGTGTCCACCTGGTTCTGTGGGAGGGGAGAATGCCAGGGCCGTCAGTTGTGCGACCTGCTGATCATTTAACTGGTATCCGCCGTGCCGTCCCATGGCAGACATCAGTTCGTTGAAAATGCTTTCAACGGCAAAGACTTCCTTTTCACCGATGCATAACAGGTTGTTGTCATAGGCGGCTCCTGCAATGATTGACTGGGCAGCATTGTCAATGTCCGCGGTTTCATCTACGACGACTGGTGGATTTCCCGGGCCTGCGACAATCGCACGCTTCTTGGCAGCGAGTGCAGCGCGGGCAACACCAGGACCACCGGTGACACACAACAGAGGAACGCCACGATGATTGAAGATCTGGTCTGCCGTTTCCAGAGTAGGAGTCTCGACGATTGTGACCAGGTTCTGCAGACCAGTGGCCTGATAAATGGCTTTATTAAAGCGGCGTACCCCTTCGCAGGCAACTTTAGCTCCGCCCGGGTGAGGGTTGACAACCAGCGTATTTCCGGAAGCGACCATATTGATGAAGTTGCACGCCAACGTGGGCAGAGAGTGTGTGACCGGAGTGATGGCACCGATGACCCCAAAGGGTGCATACTCTGTTAAACCGATACCGTAATCACCTGAGACGGCTTCGGTCTTCATGAATTCCATCCCGGGAATGCCTTTGATCAGATGCAGCTTTTCGATCTTATGATCCAGCCGACCGATTTTGGTCTCTTCCATTTCCATACGACCAAGTTCATCAGCCTGGCTGGAGCAGATCTGCCGGACGATTTCCAGCGCCTTGGCCCGATCAGCCAGTGTGGCGTTCAACAGTTGCTTCTGTCCTGCGGTGGCTGCAGCGACGGCCTGGTCCACACTGCGGAATACACCCCAGTCGCCGTCCGTTTGAGTGGCAGCGGAAGCGGAACCATAGCCGCCTTTGTTATGAAGTTGTGATAACACTTCCTGTACGACACTACGAATGGCTTCTTCAGTCGCCTGCATAATTTATTTCTCCCCGAGTTTTCTGTCATTGAACTCTAAAGCTCAATGCTGTTGACTCAGTCTGTAAAATTCAGTTTTGGTGTTCCAGGTTATAGTTTTCCATCTGGTTGCGAATCCATCCGTCCAGTTTTGATTTCGTGGGCATTGAAGCAATCATGACCAGCAGCAGGATCGCTACCGGGATGAAAGCCAGTTTCTGGTTTTCAACCATTACAGCAACAAGATTGATCATGGCGGCCCCTTCCAGTAGCGCCAGCCCGATAATCATTCGCACCATAAAGATCTGATAAAATGTTCCCAGCATCTGTTCTTCATCCTGAATCCCCTCTTCTCTCGCTTCCTGCATTGCCTGTGTAAACTGATTCCGGGCAATCATGTTGGGAATAATCATTCGCAGCACCAGCATCAGTGCCGCGAGGCCCATTCCCAGATATGTAATGAATGGTAATCCATTCCCCGGTTCTTCCTTCAGTCCGATAAAAGTCACAATAATACCGAATGTCACCACACCCATGATCAATGCGAGCCAGATGACATTCATCATCATCTGTCGCTGTTGAAGAGTGATTTGTGGCAATTCTCGTGTCATGCTGTGCTTCCGGAACTGAACGAAATTCAATCCTTCGAGTTAAATATTTCTTTAGGGCCAATGTGAACCTGATCGACAATGCCGATGATGGCCGCGTCGATGGGAAGTGTTTTGGTCTCAGGTGTGAAACGGGCCGATGAGCCCTGCACACACAATACGACTTCGCCCTGCCCTGCTCCCACTGTATCGACGACGATAAACGAGCGTCCGGTGGGAGTCAGGTCACTCTGGTCTTTTTCGTTGACGCGCAACGGTTCGACAATGAGCAGTTTCTGACCGATCATTGTTTCGACTTTCTGAGACGAAACAACACTGCCGGTTATGCGTCCTATAAACATCGAACCAACTCCTGTAAAATCCTCTAAGGGATAACTGTATTCTCCAGGCGTTACGAACGCCCTTCGATGACTTCGACGGTCTGCCTGCCTACTACAATCTCCTCATTCGTAGGCACAACCCAGATTTGTACTTTGCTGTTGTCCGCCTGGATCTGTGCCTCATTGGAGGCTGATTTGTTCTTTTCAGAATCCAGGTGAATTCCCGCCCATTCCAGGTTGCTGCAGACTTTTTCTCTTAAGCTGACACTGTTCTCACCGATTCCACCCGTGAAAACAATCGCATCTACGCCTCCCAGTACCGTCATGTAAGCTCCCAGGTATTGACGGATGGCTGAGTGAAACACGCTCAGAGCAAGCTGTGCCCGTTTATGTCCTTTGGCAGCCGCTTCTTCCAGATCGCGACAATCGCCACTCAATCCACTCATGCCCAGCAGGCCTCCTTTGCTCGACAGGTCTTCCAGAAGTTCCGCCAGGGATTTTCCGGTGGCCTTGATCAGAACCGGTAGAGCAAACGGATCAAAATCACCCACACGGTTATTGTGAGGCAATCCTGACTGAGGGCTCATTCCCAGACTGTTGGCTTTGGAGACTCCACCCTCGATGGCACATAAAGAGCTACTGCCTCCCAGGTGGCAGGAAATAACCTTCAGATCGTCCTTACCAGTGAGCTCGGCCATACGAGAGCCGATATACCGGTGGCTGGCGCCATGAAAGCCCCAGCGCTGGACTTCGTATTCTTCCTGCCATTCATGGGGAATGGCATAAGCACGATTTTCAGCAGGGATGGTTTCATGGAAGGCGGTTTCCAATGCGGCAACCAGCGGGATTTCAGGAAAAGCCTGACGCAGTTGTCGCATGGCCCGGGCATACGGAGGGTTATGAGCAGGTGCAATATCTGCCAGCGCCTCCATTTTGGTCAGCAACGCTTCATCAACCAGTCGTATGCCACTTAAGTTTCCGGCAAAGACAGCTTTGAAACCAATGCCGGCCACTTCCTCTGCAGAATCAAGACAACCCCATTCAGAGTTGGTCAATTGCGACAGACATAAGTTGACGGCAGCCGCATGATCAGGCACGTTCTGTTCGTGCTCTTCCCCATGCGAACCAATTTCGACGAAACAATGACTCTGTTCCTCACCAATTCGATCGATGCCCCCGCGAGCAAGCTGCACTTCGGCGGGCATATCGAACAGGCGATATTTGAAACTGGTGGAACCTAAATTGGCAACAAGTACTTTCATTGCAGGAATCCATTCTGTGACTTAAAAGACTGGTGTTTCGACTTCCATTTCCCCGTTGCTCACACGCTGAGCAGCGGGAAGAACAACAGTGCCTCTTTTAGATAAAGTTTGACATCAGGCCAGCGGAGGGGCGTGCGATCACATGAGCGCCAACCAGTTCTCCGATTTGAGAAGCGGCAGCAGCACCAGCGTCAACCGCTGCGCGAACTGATCCGATATCTCCCTGAATTACGGTTGTGATGTAGGCACCACCAATCTGGATCTGGTCAACCAGAGTCACGTTGGCAGCTTTCAGCATGGCGTCGGAAGCTTCGATTTGAGCAACCAGACCTTTTGTTTCAATTAAACCAATGGCTTCAGAACTCATTTTGTCCTCGATTTTTTTAGTTGTGATGGGTTGAGCTGCATTACCTTTAGCTGCATACCAGTTGAACGTTAACTGGTTATGTTCATCGTCATTACGATCAGTTTCAGGAATGTCAGCCGTCAATGTTCATAACCCGATTATGATTTCTTGGCAGCAGTCTTGGGCAGTACGCTGGCGAGTTCTTCGTGTGGACGTGGGATAACCTGAACGCTCACGACTTCTCCAACTTTGCTGGCAGCTGCAGCACCGGCGTCAACGGCTGCTTTCACAGCTGCAACATCACCGACGACAAAACCTGTGACCAGGCCACTACCAACTTTTTCCCAGCCAATCATCTGTACGTTGGCCGCTTTCAACATTGCATCGGCGGCTTCAATCAGGCTGATCAGCCCTTTTGTTTCCACCATTCCCAAGGCTTCCATTGCTTTCGCCATGAGTCAGTTCTCCTTTTAGAGAGTGTTAAGAAAAAAAACAGTTCGTTGTTTCTGCAGAATCGGAAATCAGGTTCTGCGACAGGTATCAAAGATATCATCTGTTGAAGTTCGCAGATGTATCTGTGGCCGATCTATACCAGATCAGCTGTGTTTGCATTTGCAGCCTTCAGGCACAAAGAGTTTCACTAAAGTGGCATGGTCGAGGTCGACGGCGTTGCCTTCATCGGTGTCGATATGGACTTCGAGTTTGACTTCGGGGTTTTCCCGGACGACAACGTCTTCCAGGACAGTCGTGCAACCTTTTGATTCAATTCGCAGATGTAAGTTATCGCCGTTGGAGCAATCATAGTATGCACAGTCGGCAGGCGACATGTGCACGTGACGGGCGGCACGGATCACACCAAATTCCAGTTCAACGACGCCTTTGGGGCCCATCAGCACACAGCCGGGGGTGCCTTTGAGGTCGCCACTGATGCGAATAGGAACATCGAGTCCCAGCGAGATGGTGTCGGTAAAAGCGAGTTCAACTTGAGTATCACCACGGCACGGACCCAGGACACGCACATTCGGAATCATGCGGCGGCGGGGACCAACGACGGCGACCGTCTGTGTCGCTGCGAAGTACCCATCCTGGTACAGGTCTTTCTGAACTTCCAACTGGGCACCTTTGCCGAACAGAATTTCCAGATGCTCCTGCGAAAGATGAATATGCCGGGCTGAGATATTGACGACCAGCGGGTTGGGAGCAGTCTGTGGTGTGGATGCCGCCCCTCCTGTTTGCTGTGACAAAGCCTGACGAACCAGTTGTTCTACCTGCGAGCGTGAGATGGAATTGGTAAGTTGTGTCATAATATCAGATCTCAATTTTTGAATTTGTATAGGCTTCAGAATGGGATGAATTATGTCTCGACGACTGTGAGTTCGATGCCTGCTTCGCGAATGACGTCTTTCCACTCTTCGGTAATGCCGTCATCCACGACGATGTGGTCGACCCTGTCCAGTGGACACAGATAAGCGAGAGCCGAGTGCCCGAATTTGGTACTGTCTGTAACCACAATCACTTCTTCTGCTGCTTCAAACATTTGCTGTTCTGTTTCAACTAACAACATGTTGCTGTTATAAAGTCCGTCTTCTGTGATTCCCCCGACGCTGATAATCAATCGCCGGACATGGACACTTTTCAGTGATTCCACAGCGGTCTTCCCTAATGCGACCCCTGTTTTGGGAAACAGGAATCCCCCGATCAGCATCAGGTCAATCTGTGGCTGATTGACCAGCAGATTAGCGATCGGCAATGAATTAGTGACGACCTGTAACTGTTTGCCCGCCAGTTGACGGGCGACTTCCAGAGTGGTTGTGCCTCCATCCATCAGCACTGCCTCTCCCGGAGAGATCATGTTAGCCACTGCTTGAGCAACCTGCCTTTTTTGCCTGGATGACATAAAGGACCTGTCTTCAAAAGTGGCTAAAGATTCTCCACTATAAGCAGCCCCACCGCGGGTCCGCCTGATCTGACCGATTCCGTCAAGATACTCCAAATCCCTTCGAATGGTAGATTCGGAAGCGCCCACAGAATCCATCAAATCCACAAGGGAGACAAAACCCTTGTTTTCTACTATCTTTAATATGCTTTCCCGTCTTTCGTCAAGCAACATTGACATGCAAACTCCTCCTGAGACGATATAGTTCCCTGTAGAATATGCCTCACAAAGCGCTGGCTATCAATCAATATATCCAAAATACCATCAGAAACTTTCAAAAACAATCAAAAACTGTCAGTTGTTTTGGATTTTCCTAAAGACTTCATCTTACCTAAAGGGAATATTCACTTTAGGGCGGAATTCATTAAAGTCTTCCCAGAGTATCTGTCTTGTTTCCAAGGCAGGCCTGCATCAAATCCGGAAAAACCCAGGATGCCATCTTTTCGTAGCACCTGGAGTGAACCGGTTCCGAAAATGTCATTTGTTCGGAATACCCGGATTATTGCCGTTGATCTGAATGTCGGCCTGCATTTTCATGCGATTGCTGGCAGAGCAGAACGCATTTCTTTCCGATGAAGTTTTAAGAAACAGTATTTGTGCGCGCCAGGATGGTGTGCAGGTTGGCCATGCATGGAGGGCAGGATGAAAACCGGTTTTCCCGTCACTATCGGGTTACTCACCGTATTGATCAGTGGGTGTGCTTCCAGCCCCGAGCGACAGATCAGCGATCTGGGGGAGTCGAAGCCTGTATCAATTGCATTTCAGGATCCCTGTCCGGTCAAAGTCAAAACGGATGAGTCTTCAGAACTTGCTGCCTCAAAGGCTTCTGAAACAATTCTGGTTGCACACGAGCAGACGGAAGAACTTCCATTTGCCGAATACGATATCCCCCTGTTTCCCGTTTCGGGTACCTCCGAGTCTCATCAGCAAACGTCTTTGTCTTTAAGTGATTTGGAGACACTGGCTCAGGCAAATAATCCCACTTTAATTCAATCTGCTGCTCAGGTTGAAGCCTCTCGAGGTGCTGCGTATCAGGCAGGGCTCTACCCGAACCCGGTGGTCGGTTATGCCAGCGATCAGATTGGTATTGATGGAACGGCAGGAGAGTTACAGGGGGCTTTTGTCTCGCAGGAATTTGTTACCGGAGGCAAATTGAAACTGAGTCGGGCCAAGTGGACGCAGCAGATCTGTATTGCCGAAACAAATCTGTCGGCGCAGTATACTCGGGTGCTTAACGACGTACGCGTTCACTTCTATCGTACTCTGGCTGCACAGCAGATGCTGTCGGTTCACAATCAGTTGCTGTCGAACGCACAGGATAATCTGCAGACTCACAAAGAGATGCTCAACCTGGGGCAGACCAATCAGGCAGGGCTGTTACAGGCAGAGATCGACCTGCATCGAGCACGGCTGAAGAAAATGGCGGCAGAAAATAACCTGGAACAGGAGTGGCGCGATCTGGTCGCGATGGTGGGAACCCCAGAGCTGCAGTGTACCACACTCAAGGGGTCGCTGGAACCAGCGACTGAAGTGTATGACTGGAGTTCAGCCATGCATCAACTTCTGGAAAACAGTCCGGAGATCGTAGCTGCCTGGGAACGGGTGCAGCACGATGAGATTACCGTGGAACGTGAACGTGTCCAGCCGATTCCGAACATTCTGGTGAATGTGGACTTCGGTCACAATTTTGAGACCAATAACAATGTTGCGGGAGTCACCGCCGGTCTGCCTCTGCCTGTATTTGACCGCAATCAGGGGACCGTTGATCAGGCGCTGGCTGATTTGAATCAGTCGCGTGCCAATGTAAAGCGTCTCGAATTATCATTAATGAGCAAGCTGTCAGATAAGTACCGAGATTATCGAACGGCGCGGCAGCATGTGGAAACCTACCGGAGTGAAATGCTGCCTAAAGCAAAAGAGGCATATGATCTGCTGCATGAAAGTTATAAGCGCAGGCGTGCCCCCTGGCCCGAAGTGCTGATGGCTCAAAAGATCTATTACGATCTGCAGGCAGAGTACATCATGAGCCAGTTACAGTATCATGAAAGTGAGATTGCGATTCGAGGTATGTTGCTGACGGGGGGGCTGGAAGTTCCGTCAGCTCCGATGTCCGGCGGGCACATCGATGCGGTACCGAAACCGCGTTAAGCAAAGCACGATTCCCGAAACGCAGAAACTGAAATCAAGGAAAGGTCTACCAATGGGTTCACCCAACGATCGTCGGGATTTTCTGAAGCATGGTGCAGCAGCGACAGCCGGTTTGTTTGCTACGAGTGCAACTATGGCCAAAGCAGCAGAATCTGCGGATACCGGTAACAGTCGAGCAGAAGGCGAAGCCTTTCCGCGCATGCATCCGGGGCTGGGAGGACCGATTGGCAGCCCTACGGACCGGGGAAAGCTGGTGCCTGGATTGAGGGAAGCGGGACAGGCACCCGTGAATGTGATCGCACCGGATCTGAAAACGACCTGGGGTAAAATCGTGAACGGAGCGCGCGAATTCCATCTGCACGCGATGCCGGTCCGACGGGAAGTGCTGCCGGGAATCTGGATGGACGCTTATGGGTTTAACGGCCAGTTTCCCGGGCCGGTTCTGGAAATGTATCAGGGGGAGCGAATCCGAATCGTGTTTCGTAACGATCTGCCCGAGCCGACCACCCTGCATTCACACGGTCTGGAACTTCCGATCAGTTTTGACGGGATACCGGCCGTGACTCAGGATCTGGTCAAGCCGGGCCATACGTTTGTGTATGAATATGATGTGCATCAGGAAGGCAGCTATTTTCTGCATCCGCATGTGGCAATGCAGGAAGCGATCGGCATGGTAGTGCCCTTTATTATTCATCCCAAAGTCGCCTATGAGCCGACCGTCGACCGTGATTTCGTATTGATGACTCAGCAGTTTGCCATGCTGCCCAATGCTCATATTCCCAATACGATGTCGATGGACTGGAATTTTCTCACGATCAATGGTCGTTGTGGTCCCTATACCACTCCCCTGGTCTGTAAACTGGGTGAGCGGATTCGGATTCGCTTTCTGAACTTCAGTACGCTGCATCAGCATCCGATGCATTTGCACGGGCATACTTTCTGGGTGACGGGAACGGAGGGGGGGCGAATTCCAGAGTCGGCCTGGATTCCAGGAAATACAGTAATCGTGGGTGTGGCGCAGTCGCGGGATGTGGAACTGATCGCGAACAATCCCGGTGACTGGGTACTGCATTGTCACATGTTTCATCACATGATGAATCATATGGTTTCACAGGTCGGGCCGATCATTCGTCAGAAAAAAGATGACCCTGGATTTAAGGTTCCCGGTTATCCGCAGATGATGAAAGGCATGTCGGATATGAAAGTGCTTCCAGAGGGTGAGGAACTCCCTTTTGATGATTATTCGATGCCGATGACCACAGAAGACATGCGGAAGATCAATGGACGTCGTGAAGTTCAGGGAATGCGGGAAGGCTGGTTCAAAGGAGTGAAAGGGCTGTTTACGGTGATGCGTGTGCTGCCTCCCCATCTGTACGATAAGGTCATGAATACGGACGAACCGATTCCGCCCAACTCCAGCACGCCACTCAATCCGCCGCCTGGCAGTCAGAAGCTTTAGATTCGACGTGCCTTCAATCCTGAATGATGGTCCGCCTCTCGACGACTTTGATTTTGCCGGCAGCGAACAGACGAATCATCTCGGGATAGAGTTCGCATTCCGCCTGGAATACATTGGCGGCGACCTGGTCTGGTGTGTCGGTTCCTGAGACGGGGACCGTCTTTTGGCCGATAATCGGGCCGTGATCATACTCATTATCGGCGAAGTGAACTGTACAACCACTGATCTTCACGCCCCGCGCCACGACCGCTTCATGTACTTTGTGACCGTAAAAACCGTGCCCGCAGAAAGCGGGGATGAGAGCCGGGTGGATATTCATAACGCGGTGTTGATAGTCTTCCGGAATATGAATCAGGGAAAGATAACCGGCCAGCGTGACCAGATCGGCACCGACTTCTCGACAGAGACCAAAGATGGTCGTACTGAATTCGCTGATGTCATTAAAGTCACGGCGGCGAACGACTTCACAACGCAGACCGGCTGCCTTTGCTTTAGCGACCCCTCCGCAGTCCGGTCGGCTGGCGATGACCAGTGGGACTTCAATGTCGAGTTCACCGGCGGCACGCTTTTCCAGGAAATTGGTGAGAGTCGTACCGCCTCCCGAGATGAGGACGGCCAGTTTTAAGGGGCGATTCGAGGGAGAGCGGGGAGTGTGATCCACATTCATACTGAGAGAACGATACTTTAAAAATACTAAAAGAAGTGGGACTGTTAAGTACCTGAATCGTCCTGGGGTTTCGATTCAGAAGTTTTGGTATCCGGTGTTATTTTTTCCGGCTGTGTTTTTTCCGTCGGTTTTTCCAGTTGGTTGAAATCAACCTGGTCCGGATTTTTCTGAAGGCGCCTTTCGCGGAATTGTTTGTCGCGCTGACTGGCTTTCCACATGGCGATAGCGACACCAGCAATCAGGACGATCAGTGTACCGGCCAGAATTTGTGAAAACAACCGGCTGCCCCGTTCGTCGGTAGTCCGGGGGTTCCATTCGAGTTGTTTTGCCAGAATCAATGGGGCGACGCGGGATGTATCCTGCGCATTGTAGACGTACATTTTAAACAGATAGCCTGTGACTGTGACGTGATCAATGACGTCTGTTCCTTCCGGCAGCCCGTTTTTTAATGCGGGAGGAACTTCCGTGCAAATCACGACGGTCGGGTTTTGTTGTGAATCATCAGTAAACAGCCAGGCTTCATAGAGTGTTTTCATCCCATACTGGTTATCATCCGCAGCAGGGTAATGGATCAATTTCCGGACGCGACCTGTTAAAGTGACGAGCCGGCCTTTATAACGATCGCTGTTTTTAAAGAGATCAGGGAAAATGGGGAGTTCCCGTTCGGGATGCTCGCGGAACAGTTTAATTTCGGAACGACGCTGCTGCAGATTGAATGCGGCCGCCTGTTTCTGATCTTCCAGGCTGGTATCGCGCAAGTGCTTGAGGACGTAGTAATAGAGTGCCTTTTCATCATCCAGAACGCCGCCAAAGGCCTTGTCCTGAACTTCATTGAAGAGTGACGGGGCCAGCTGATCCGGGAATGGTCTGAATGGGTCTGCCTCTCTCTGGTCCGCGAAAGCCGTCCACGGGGAGGTGATCGCCAGACAAATGATGATGCCCGGAATTCGGATGTAAGACAGCATATTCTGCTCCCAGGGTTCCACTTCTTTAAGTTCTTTAATATAACAGTATTATGGCATTTGCCTGCAGAACCTATTTTGTCGAGAGCCCGACGATTTGTCGAGGTTAAAATTAAATCCCAGTCAGTTGGGATGCGGAGCGTAATTCCTTATTTGACAAGAGGTTTTGGCCTCCAGCTGCCGGGAGAGAGCATTGACACAAAACAGAGGATCTCTATAATTCCCTACAATCGCAGACAGACTAAATGCTGCTGATTGCTTGAATTATTATAGGACATTGCGATCCCAAGTCCAAAAAGTGATGTCATTGCAGGGTAGTCGAGGAGATTTTCTCTGCTTTTTTCAATGTATATATCGAATCCAATTGTAACGGAGACAACCAGTAATGGCTGAAAATGTTTTGGAATTTACTGATGCGAACTTCCAGTCTGAAGTGCTGGAAGCATCTGAACCTGTCCTGGTCGATTTCTGGGCTCCCTGGTGCGGTCCCTGCAAAATGATGATGCCCACCATCGAGGAAATCGCCAGTGATTATTCAGGCCGCGTCCGCGTTGGTAAATTGAATACAGACGAGAATCCAGGTATTGCTTCAGCCAGTAGTATCAATGCGATTCCCACAGTAATGCTTTACAAGAATGGTGAAGTTGTCGAAAAGTTTGTAGGCGTCACTCCTAAAGAACGCTTTGCCGCTTCCCTGGACAGCCAGTTATAACCACTTGTCTAATAAGTTGTGTGATCAAGATTTAGGTTGTGTGATCAAGATTTAGAGTGGGCAGAGGAGTTGTAGTTACTCCTTCTCTGCCCTCTTTGTCATAAGTATATTTGCGTTATTCCGGATTGAATGTTGCTCTCAGGAATTGGATTCCTCAGCTTCGATCCCGATTCGAGTAACGTCGCGAGACGCTTTTCAGGGAAAGGAATCCCGGCATGAGCGAAGAAACCAGGCCCGATCAGAAATCTCAGGCAGCTTCCCCGTTTGCAGGCGTAAAACGTCCTGCCAGTGACTCAGCCGACTCACATCCGCTAAGTAGTCCTCCCGGAGTGGAACTCCGCGCTGATGCGCCCCATTCTTTCACTGAACCAGGGATTTCGGAAGAGAACTCTTACTTTAGTGATCAGAAACAGCAAGCGTTGGAAGAGAGTCTGTCGCATGCAGCACAAGCATCAGAGACTCAGACCCAGGGAGCAACTGAAGCAGGCGCTTCTTTAACCGGTGCCGAGCTGTTATCCCAGGCGGGAGAAATCGCCAATTACCTGAAGTCCCAGTTTGCTGAGATCAGTCGCCGCGAACAGACACTCACCAGTCAGCTGAATGAAATCGACAACGAGCGTCGCAAAATCCGCATGTGGGTGGGGCAGATTGAGGAACAGTACGACGAACGGGAAGTCAGCGTTCGTGAAAAAGAAACGGAACTGATTCGCAAAGCAGTGGAATGCGAAAAACTGGCAAAAACCGTACAGCGCGAGCAGGAAAAAGTATTCGAAGCCCAGGACTCACTGGAGCAGGAACGCGCAGAAATGCGGGACCAGATCCTGCGGGAATTTGCGGAACAGCGGGAATCGCTGGAGCGAGAGCGGCTGAATCTGATTAACGAACAGAAACGGATTCGGGAGCAGGTACTCGAATCACTGTCTGAGCAGAGCAATGAACTGGAACATGCCCGTGCTGAGTGGCAGGGTGTCAAACAGACAGAGCTGAACCACCTGAAACGGGAACGTGAAGTTCATGAAGAAGCAGTGCGGAAAGTAGAAACCGAACTGACTTCAAGAAAAGAAAAGTTTGAACTGGAACTAAAAACGCGACAGTCAGACTGGGATTCCAGGCGACAGTCTGAACTGGAAGCATTAGAGTCTCGCAAGCGGGACTTTGTCATCAGTTCCGAGCAGATTGAACATCAGCTTAAAATTCAACGGGAAGATTTGCAGCGTGAGTATGGCGCTCGTGAGGAAGAGTTTGATCAGAAGCGGACATTGATCGAGAACCGGATTAAATTTCAGGAAAACCACCTGCTGCGTCTGCGAAAGCAGATTGAAAAAGAACAACATGAGTTTCAGCGCCAGCAGCAGATTCAACAGCAGCAGCATGAGCAGAACGAGCGGATTCATATCCTGCGAATGAAGCAACTGGATCGCTTTCGTGATCTGTTGCAGCAGCGCGAGCAATCTCTGGCCAAGGAACGTGCACTGCATGCGGAGCTGCGTCGTTCTGTCGAACGTTACGAACAGAATCAGAAGCAGAGAATGTCAGGTGAATACGATGTCTGGCAGAAAGAGCGGGATGCCCAGAAAGCAGAACTGCGCCGGCAGCATGACATGCTGGCTCTACATGCAGAAAACCTGGAACGCAGGCGCGAACGACTGGATACGCTGCGGGCAGAAGTGGAAGAGACACACCGCGGCACGCTGGAAATGCGACTGGCCTTGGAAGAAGGCTGGGCACAATTGACACAGGTGGAAGGTGATGAAGCGGCCCGCGAGCGGCTGGAAAAAGCCAGGGAGGCACTCGCTGCCCACTATCGACAGTTGCGTGAGTCGATGTCTGTCGAACGTCAGGAACTGGATCATTCCCAGGAACTCTTTCATCGCCATCGGGATGAATTCCGCCAGGAACGCCAGGACCTTTCAGAATGGGTGGCGGAACGTGACGAGCAACTGCGTCAACGCAGCGAACAATTGCGGTTTGAAGCAGAGCAACTCGCAGTTCGCGATGCAGCCTGGGGACAGAAACGGGAATTCTGGCTACAGGAGAAAGTGTCTGCTGAAGAAATCATCCGTAATTTACTGGAGCAGCTGACCGAATTGACGGTAGGTCAGGGGGCGGCGATTCAACTGGCAGCCAAAAAGGGCCGACAGTCCCCGGGACTGAATGCAGCGGTAAAGCCCGCAGATATTGCATCAAAAGAAACAAAATCTGCGAAGATTGAAGACATTCTGGATCCGCGAGATTAACGCAGATCTTTCCAGGCATCCCAGCAGAGGAACAGGACCAGGCCAGCAGAAATGAGGAACATAATGTCCATCGTGGTGCTGCCCCGGAAGGGGATTCCGATGGCAATATCTGCCAGAGCGAGTAATGCCACGATTCCGGATACGGCCATTGAGCCCATGATCATTTTTTTGGGTGCATCCGCCATGGCGATCCCCGTCCCTCTCTTCTCATGCTGAAGCTGTATGATTTATGGATGTCTGTCTGAGCTGCACTTTCAGTATATAAATCAGACCCCGTGTGAGCTCTGCTGTCCTAAGTATAGCGTATTGTCTGGTGTAATTTCCAGTCGATTTTCTGACTGGAGTATCTGTCCTGTCTCGAATGCCTCCCGCGAGCAGGGCGAGACCGATAAAACCGCTACAATGCCGATATTCAGTAGCTCAGGAAAGCGAACAGAGTTCGATAATATGGCCATCCGGATCGTTTAGAAACGTTTGTGTGGCTCCATCTGGTCTGGATTTGGGGGGGGAGACGATCGGAATCCCCTGCTCGACTGCTTTCGCGTATGCCTGTTTTGCATCGTCGACTTGAAAAGCAAAATGGTGAGTTCGCGTGTTCTGCTCCGGATTGGCATTGCCTGCCCTGCCCGACTGATCGTGTTCGAGGATCAGGTGGATCTGCTGATTCCCAATCTGAAACCAGTGTCCGTCGAATGTAAACGCGGGTCGTGGAACATGATCCATGCCGAGAAAGTCGACATAGAATTTGCGGGATGCCTCCAGGTCTTTGACCACCAGTGTGATGTGATCAAATGACTGGACCTGCAGGTTATCAGTAAGGGCAGAATCACTCATGAGTCGCTTATTCTCCCGTTTTGAAGTAAATCAGGATGCGGCGGAAGCCATGATTGGTTCGCCGACACTCCAGTTGGCACCATCGCGGACGATGTGTCTGTAGAGAGTATCGCGTTCCACAGGAATACGTCCTGCTTCTTCGATGAGTCGGTGTAACTGTTCGACCGTCAGTCCTTCGGGTGTTTTGGCGCCGGCATCATGGTAGATCAGTTCATGCACGACGGTGCCATCCAGATCGTCTGCCCCGAAGCTTAAAGCGGTTTGTGCCGTCTTCTCACCCAGCATGATCCAGTAGGCTTTAATGTGATCGAAGTTATCGAGCATGATCCGGGACAAGGCTATTACCCTGAGGTCCATCAGTCCGGACGGTTTTATAATCTCTGACATCCCCGTGTTTTCCGGGTGGAATGCCAGCGGGATGAATGTCTGAAAGCCCCCCGTTTCGTCCTGCTGGTCCCGCAGGCGACAGAGGTGGTCAACACGGTGCTTCGCCTGTTCATAATGTCCATACAGAATGGTCGCATTACTGCGGAGACCGAGATTATGTGCTTCGCGATGAATTTCGAACCAGCTTTCAGCGTCAGCCTTGTGTTCGCATATCTGCTCGCGAACTTCGGGATGAAAGATTTCAGCGCCTCCACCTGGCATACTGGAGAGACCTGCTTCCATCATCTGTTCCAGTACCCAGCGCACCGGTTTTTTGGTCATGAAACTGAACCAGTTGATTTCCACGGGAGTCCAGGCTTTGATGTGCAGTTCAGGATATTCTTCGTGGATGATACGGACGACATCGAGGTACCACTCGAATTTTTTCTGATGGTGCAGACCGCCGACCACGTGAATTTCGGTAGCGCCGGTGCTGCGTGCTTCCTGTACGCGTTCGCGGATCATGTCATCGGTGAAGGTGTAGCCGCGGGGGGATTTCAAGTCGGAGCGGAACGCACAGAACTTGCAGCGATACACACAGACATTCGTGGGATTCAAATGAATGTTGGTATTATAAAACGCGAAGTTGCCGTTTTTGCGTTCGCGTATCCGATTAGCCAGATCACCCAGTGTCAGTATGTCGACTTTCTCATCCAGAAAAACGCCTTCATCAAAGGTGATGCGTTCTCCCGCGTCGACTTTGCGGGTAATGAGATCCAGCTGTTCCTGTTCGTTTTGATTCAGATTCATCAGACTGACTGTTGATTCTTTTCGCTGTGGGGATATCAGATTGGGTACCTGGCGGTCTGAGAAGACCACTCAATGGAAGTTAGTTTCTATTATTGCGTTTTAGAGCCGCTTATGCGAGCCAGACGTCAATCAATCCCACAAAGAACAATCCAATACTGATGACAGCGTTCACGTGAAAAAAGGCCAGATTGACACGTCCCAGATCATCCGGATTCACCAGCAGATGTTCATAGATCAAGAGCCCTGCTACAGCAATGACTGCAATTAAAAACGGGATTCCCAAAGCAGCGACATACCAGAGGCTGAACAGGCAGGCGATCGTCATGAAATGACTGAACATGGCAAATCGCAGCGCTTTTCTGATCCCCCAACGGGAAGGGATACTGGACAGTCTGGTTTCCTGATCGAAATGAACATCCTGACATGCGTAGATAATATCAAACCCGCCGACCCAGAAAAATACGACTGCTCCCAGCAGCAATGGTTCCAGAGACAGGCTGCCACGAATGGCGATCCAGGCAGCGATGGGAGAGAGCATGAGCGCGGTCGAGAGCCAGTAATGACAGAAGATGGTGAACCGTTTTGCATAGGAATATCCCAGCAGAAACAGCAGGACAGGGATCGAAAGATAAAGTGGCCAGCGATTGGGCAGAAACAGGAGTGTTGAGGCGATAAATGCCAGCGAGGTCAGGATCGTAAAAATCGTGACGGTGCGAACACTGATCAGGCCGGCGGGGAGATGGCGGCCTTGAGTACGGGGATTCTGCGCATCAATCTCACGGTCAACGAGACGATTAAAGGCCATGGCTGCAGAACGGGCGAATAACATACAGAGCAGAATTCCCACCAGTTCCTGCCAGCGCACCTGCTGACCACGCCAGGCCAGCACCGCTGATAAGAGGGCAAACGGGAGAGCAAAAATAGTATGGCTGAAGCGAACTAATTCCAGCAGAAGGCGCAGTCGGGCCAGCATTACATCGATCCGGTTAACAGTGGGAGAAGATCCTGTCGGGCAGAATCACAAAGCACGCAGTTGCTGCTGTATCTTAGCGGATGGGGGGGCGACACCCAACCCAGAGCCCGCTGAAACTGACGGTGCTGCATGGGAAATCGGAATCAGATCAGAGCCTATCTGGTCGGAAACGTATTCAGGGAAGCCACATAATTCACAAAGCGTTCATCGACGCCGGGAATGTTGCGGGGGAGCCGGGCACTTAAGACTTCCGGTTTTTCGTTGCTTTTCAGTTCCGCCAGATATTCCAGCAGGGTATCTTTGGTTTCCGGAGTACTGTTCAGCATGAAATGGACCCAGGCCCAGGCTTCCTGGTAGTCGACCCGCTGCATCTGCGACACTTTTTCCAGCTGTTCCAGCCGTTTCATGTCAGGTTTCCAGCCATTATTCAGCGCGGCGGAGAGTCGTGAAGCATGATCGCGATTGACCTGCCCCGGTGTGTTGCCGGCGACTTCAAAATATTCGGCTAGCCCTTCATCAAGCCAGAGGGGGACAGTCTTCAGGCTGGCATGTAACAGGCCATGCGTGAATTCATGTCTCAGGTCTTCCTGGATGCGATCGCCCCAGAATGTATAGACGGCGAGTTCTTTGGGCGTACCAACAAAGTAAGCACGTCGCGGAGGTAGTCCCGGGTAAGTTAAGTCCAGGTAATTGCGGTATTCTTCCTGGTTCGTAAACAGATAAACGGTGACCTGCTCGCTGTTGAGTGGAATATTCAGAGTCGCAGCAACATCTTCGCGCAGTTTAATCAGGTCCTGAAAGAGTTCGTGGTCCTGACCTAATTTAAAATCACTGAGCACGATCAGCTGTTCTGCACTGACACTGTGCCGGGCGGGCAGATGGACGGTCTGATTTTTGGCAACCGAGTGACAACCGGGAGAAAGCAGCAGGCAAGACAATACACAGACATTCAAAGCAACTGCTTTGAATGTGACTCGCGACATCATGTCTGAAGTCTTGTCCTGACTGACTGGGTTTTCTGATTTCACGATTGGTTGTTATATCTCATGAGGCACTGAAAGAAGTTTAACATAAAGTCAAACGATATTATTTATAGCGATGATCAGGAGCCGCCTGCCGGGCAGCAGAGCGTTTTTTCTCTGAACTTTGAAACAGTCCGTTGAAGATACTACCGTTCGACGCCGATTGGATAATGAGATTTCCTTTTCCATTCTGGATCAGCGACTGCGCCAGTTGCGGATGGCTCTTCCAGGTGGTCGCCTGCCATTTGCGGATGTCGGCGTAAGTATCCTGCAGGCCCACTTGAGACTTGGGGATAAAGAGCCAGCCTTCCCTGGATTGGACAACATGATATTCAAAGGCAGCATACATGCCTCCCGCTCCTATGAGCATGAAGATCAATGCCGCGATGATTCGGCGCATCTGATTCACTTCCTTGTGTTTCTTAAAACTGCTTCGCCTCAGTTCAGGGGCGGAATCATCTCAGAATACCTAAAACGCAGCAAGAGTGAACTGTCTGTTTTAGATAAAATATATGTACGTTAGTCACCTTCTGGGGGCGGGTTACCAAAGACATCTCCGGGTCTGATCTGTTTACCACACAAAAACTGGCTGATTTCCATGGCGCGTTTCCCCTGGGGCTGAATTTGATGGAGTTCCAGCAGCCCCTCACCTGTGCGAATGACAACACGTTTTGTGTCACTGATAACAACCGTTCCTGGCGTCGCACTCAGCAATTGAGGTTCGATTTCCAGCGAATCCTGTATTTCTAAAGAGAGTTTTTCGACATCCAGAATCAGTAATCTTAAGGGGGCCTGGCCAGGTTGCAGCAGAAACGAGAACGGACTGGGCCAGGGTTGCATAGCCCGTACATGGCAGGCAATCTGCGCGGCGGACTGACCCCAGTCGATGGCGCCTTCCTGTTTGTCGAGTGTGGGGGCGAATGTGGCTGCGGAATGATCCTGCGGGGTTTCGACGAGTGTTCCCTGCTCAATTTGATCAAGCACATTCATTGCCAGGGGGGCCGCCAGATCTGCCAGTCGATCCTGTAATATGCCGGTCGTTTCTTTCGGAGCGATGGGAGTTTCGACCATTGCTGCGACAGGACCGGAATCGAGAGTGCGTTCAATCCGAAACAGGGAGACACCAGTTTTCGTCTCTCCATTGCGAATCGCATAGAGAATGGGGGCAGCCCCCCGATAGGCGGGCAGAAGTGAGGCATGCAAATTAAATGCCCCCAGGCGAGGCAGATCCAGCAGCTTTTGTGAGAGGATCTGCCCGTAAGCGGCGACGAGCAGGACATCGGCTTTCAACTGGCCGAGTTCCTCCAGTGAATCAGGTGTATTGATTTTCGCAGGCTGGAAAACGGGGATCTCATGTTCCAGCGCGAGTTCTTTCATCGGATTTTTATGTCGATGATGTCCCCGACCTGTGCGATCAGGCTGTGTATACAGTCCCAGAACGTCATGTTTCGAATCGATGAGTGCCTGAAAGGCGGGGAGGGCGAAAGTACCGGTTCCCATCATGACCACTTTTAATGCCACTGCGGTGTCTCCTCATAGCCGACCGTTTTGTATATGAAATTGAACCGGTAAAATCAGGCTGGTCCACTGTTGAGATCAGAGCTGAAAACTCTCCAATCTGCAGCTAGAGCGGAGGTTGATTTTCTCAGCCCAGTTGCTGTTCGAGTTGCGCCAGTTGTTTGCGAATTTCTTCATCAGACGGGTACTCTCCCGCTTCTTGTTTATGGCGAAATTCTGCTTCAAAGTCGGCAATCAAAACATCGATTTCATTGCGTTTGGCCTCGACCATGCGGTCTGGAAACATGATGCCTTCAATATGATCGTGTTCGTGTTGCACGGCACGCGCTGCGAGGTCATCCAGTGTGATTTCAAACAACTGGCCTTCCAGATCGTAAGCTTCAACTGTGATCTCTTCGGATCGTTTCACATCGCCATAAACCTGAGGTAGACTCAAGCAGCCTTCTTCACCTTCGGCGGTCCCTTTGCGTTTCGTAATCTCCGGATTAATGAACACAAATTCTTCTTCTGGTTCATTGGGGTCCGAAGTGAGATTGATCACAAACAGGCGGTAGGGGAGCGCGACCTGATTGGCAGCCAGGCCGATCCCACGTGCTTCGTACATGAGATCAAACATGCTCCGCACAATATCACGTAACTGGGGTGTGATACTTTTAACGGGTTTGGATTTCCAGCGGAGTGCCGGATGCGGATAATTGATAATTTGCAAAGCAGGCATAATAACAGATACCCGGCGGGGTATGATATACAGACGAAGTTCTTGAAACCAAAGACCATCACTCCACCCGCAAGGCATGCGCAGCATGGAATATGGATAACATTAGTACCTGTATATCAAGGCTGAACTGTAGATACAATCCATATCTCTGCGAACAATCGGTTTGTTGCAGTATTTTGTTCCGCGCGGACCCGGATCAATACAGGGCGCAATTTCACCTGCCTGTCGGCCTGAACCAGGCCGAGCTGATAGAGCGCCCGGGAGTAGTGAATTCCCGGTGGCTGTTAATACATCGGCAGCGGATCCAATGGTGCGTAAGCAGTCGTTGGTACACTTCCCTGAATCACAGGAGCACTTGCAGTTGACTGATACGTGTCGTAAGTGTTGTATGCTCCCTGAGGTGCATAAGTAGGAGCACCAACACCGCAGTTACCGGTTGAACAGCCACCACCGCCACCACTAAAGGGCGCCATTGTGGGACCGTAATTACAGCTGCCACATGAGCCATATCTTCCACACTGGCAACCTGTTGTCAGTGCGATCAACGCGAGACCCAGCATCGTAATTCCGAAACGTTTCATGAGTTCAATCCTTTTCTTCTACAAAATAGCGAGAGAAATATTCTATCGCTGAAATCAAGCTTTCATGGGGAAAATCAGTTTTTACGAAGCAGCTGCTGCTGCAAAATTTTTGAAGTCAAATGGAATCAGGCTGGAACAGACTCCTGCCCAATGTGCACTAAATCCTCCGGGATGACGTTCGGGATTATTCGCGAACGCGGTTGCATCATCTCTGATTTCATTCACTCCCCGGTATAAAGCTACCGTGGCTGAATGCTGGCTTCTCCAGATCTGCAGCGCAGGGCTGAAGCCTTCAAAATTTCCGGAGATAATCGTTTCCCAGCCGGTGGAAAGTCGGTTGATACTGACTGAGAATTCACTTCTCAGTTTCCACCAGCGAAAGAATGTATCGAGTGAAGTTACCCAGACCAGAGGCATCTGTTTCCGATCGAGGTGAATGTCTTGAAATAATTGAGTCATTTCGAGTCGCGAGGAAACAGACGATAACGAAACCGGCAATCCCTGACGGTATCTGCTGATCAATTCCACACGCAGTTTTCTCTGAGTTTCTGAATTTGATTCAGTTTGCCATTCCGCTTCCGATTTGCAATGCAGCAAATCCAGCGACACAGTTAAAGGACTCATCACATTTGAGTATTCGCGAAAATCATTTCCGAGAGCGGATTCGGCATAGCAGATGACACCCTGGTAGGGATAAGGATAATCTCCCAGACGGATCCAGGCGCCTCCCGACTGTTGAATGCGCGTTTTCAGTTGAACCGCAAACTGTGAGTTGAACTGTTCGACTCCGGTGTTGGCTTTTTTACTCATTTCCGGAATCGTGCGGCCAATGCCTGTCTTGTTATTGAATTCCGCCAGGTCAATGATGGGGATCCTGCAGAGAGAGAGAGTCTGCAACTCCTGTTCATTGAAGCATTTTTGAGATCCAACCAGCAGCAGATTCCAGCGGGATGACTGATATCCCGTTAAATATGTCAGATCGTCCTGGAGTTCTGTTACCGAGAGTCCCATCTCGCGCATTCCTTTTACGACAGGAGTCGAAACTCCAGCCAGCAGGATCGGATAATCCGGTAAATGACGCGAGACGGACATGGTTTCAAAAGTCTTTATAAGAAATGGTATGGGGCTGAGTGAATTCGTTTCCTCGGAAAGAAATCACTGCAGTATCAAATCGAAGTGTTATGTGTGAATCAATTGATGGGTAATCAATGTGGGAGGTGAGTGACCAGCCTATAGAACAGGCGCAGAGATCACTAATGTGAGGCGGGAAGATATTGCTTTTCCAAAATCAGGTCAATACGAAAGAACGAAATGAAATAAAAATGTGGCAAACCTTTAATCTTTTTTCAATTTCCAATCTGTTTTTTGAAAAAAGATTTTTTCGTTGGAATCAAAATGGGGGTGGATTTACCTTCCGGAAGAGTCAGGCATGTCGACTGGATTCTTGAAAGGGGTAACGTTTTCTGCACTTGAACCCTCAAATTGAAATGCAAGAAAGTGGTGGAACTGGCACCATGAATTTCTCTTTAAAATTGGGGTTGGTGAAAATCAGTAATGCCATCTATAATCCGCCCCTCGCGAAACAAATGGATTGGTTTGCGAGTGCAACTATCGTAGAACTACTGAGATGTCAAATAGTTTTGTTCTGAGCAAGAGTTTAACGAACAAAACTTTTACTGACTGATATAACAACAACGTCTAAGCATGGAGGCGCGGCGTGGAAACAGTTCTGGTTATTGGACTTGATACGGTTGCCGGAGCAAATATTGCAACCTGCTTATCCAGTCGATATCGGGTTGTCGGATTAACTTCAGCTTCACCAGTTTCCATCCAGGGATGTGAAACTCATACTTATCAGGAAGACGATGTCGAATCAGCCGAGCACTGGCTGTCGATGGTTCGTCCTAACTGGGTAGTCTATTGTGGCGTTGCCGCAAATTCCGCCTGGAATGTCGATCCTGAGAAGTTTTTAACAAAGGATCCCGTGCTCGCAGCGCGCAACTGGGTGAATGCCGCTGAGCTGCATTCAGCCCGCTTTACGCATATTTCATCTGATGCTGTATTTACAGGTCCCTGGATGTTCCATGAAGAGGAATGTTCGGGGCTGTGTGAAAGCCAGCAGGCAGAAGTACTGCGTGCCGTTGAACGGGAAGTCAGCCTGTGTGATAACGCACTGATTATTCGAACCAATGTGTTTGGCTGGACCCCTGCCGCTTACGGTCAGGGGCAGATTGAAAGTCTGGTGCAGTCTCTGGAAAACGGGTCATTTTCCGAGCAGGACTGTTATCGGCATGCCACACCTTTGCTGGCAACGGATCTGGCAGCGATCATCGAACACGCCTATCAGGAACGATTGACGGGGACCTTCCACGTGGCTGGCGGCGAACGTATCAGCCCGATCGAATTTGTGCAGCGTCTGGCTGTCACATTCGGCCTGACTGTGCCGGTACTTCCTCGAGCGACAGTACTCAATGAACGCACTACGGGTTTTGCGAACGGCGAAACGTCATTGCATACACGTAAAATTCGACGGTCACTCAGCATTTCGATGCCGATGCTGGATGATGGATTGCAGCGTCTGTTCGATCAGCAGCACAACGGTTATCTGAACCGGTTGAACAATGCACCAGCTCGACTCTACGAGCAGGAAATTGCTGCCTGAACCGAGTTCAAATGAATCAAAACAGAAAACCCCTTGTCAGTTTTGGCAAGGGGTTTTTCTGTTATATCAAGCCAGGATTTTTGTGACGATTTTCGCGGGATTGACTCCGATCAGTTTTTGATCCAATCCCTGGAAACGGAACGAGAGTCGATCCGGATTCAGTCCCAGCAGATGTAATATCGTGGCATGCAGATCGTAGACGGGGACTTCATCTTCGATCACATTGAAACCGAAATCATCCGAACCACCAATGGTGGTTCCCCCTTTGATCCCGCCACCGGCCAGCCACATGGTAAATGCATTGGGGTGATGATCGCGACCATCATTGCCCCCCTGTACCATGGGTGTGCGACCGAATTCTCCCCCCCAGACAACAAGTGTGTCCTGTAACAAACCACGTTGCTTGAGGTCTTTGATTAAAGCAGCAGAAGCCTGATCGGTGGCTTTACAGTTACTTTTTAATCCACTCACCAGTCCGCCATGCTGATCCCAGGATTCATGAAACAGCTGCACGCATCGAACCCCCCGTTCCACCAGTCGGCGTGCCAGCAGGCAATTATTTGCGAATGAGGTTTTGCCTGGCTCTGCACCATACAGAGCGAGTGTTTCTTTGGTTTCCTGACCCAGGTCCATGACATCAGGGGCACTGGACTGCATGCGATATGCCATCTCAAAAGAATTGATCCGAGTAGCAATCTCAGGGTCGCCGACCTGGTCGAGGTGATTCTGGTTCAAAGCCTTGATTGTATTCAGCGAATCACGTTGCAGTTGTGCAGAGACTCCGGGAGGATTCTGCAGGTAAAGTACCGGTTCCTGTCCCCCACGGAACATGACACCTTGATGCGTGGTAGGCAGAAAGCCACTTCCCCAGCAGGAACTGCCGCCACTAGGGCCTTTGTTTCCTGAACTGAAGACGACAAAACCGGGTAGGTTTTTCGATTCGCTACCCAGGCCATAGATGGTCCAGGCTCCCAGGCTGGGTTTGCCGAATAACTGGGACCCGGTGAGGGCCTGAATCTGGGCGGGGGCATGATTGAAGGCATCAGTTTTCATGCTTTTTACGATGGCGATTTCATCAACGACTTCTGCCAGATGAGGCAGGATTTCAGAAACTTCTGCCCCACATTCCCCATGCTTTGCAAATTTAAATTTAGGTCCGAGGAATTTGGAATTCGGATTGATAAACGCGGCACGATATCCATTCAACAGATCTTCGGGTGGCAATTGGCCATCAAACTTGCCCAGCACTGGTTTATTATCGAACAGTTCCAGGTGGCTGGGCCCCCCGCCCATAAACAGAAAAATGATATTTTTCGCCTTGGGAGGATGGTGGGGTTGATGTGGTGCCAGTGGATTCTGACCTTCATCAGCTTTTGAACTGGCAGCATAACCGGATTCCTGGAGCAGTTGATTGACGGCGATCGCGCCGAGACCGACTCCACATTGTTCTAGAAACCAGCGGCGGGCAATGGGGTGTGCCGGGTGATTTAAGTTTTTCATCAGTGTCACCTGTTCAAGTTCACTCGTTGATTCGATAGTTGGTTATTCTTTTGTGATCGTCTCATCCATATTGAGCAGCACCCGAGATAAGGCGACCCATGCAGCAAAATCCGTGATAGAATCTTTGGCCTGTTTCTGATCAGAAATCTGTGTTGCTTCTTCCGGATGTTTGTTGAAGTAGTCGCGCTGTCTATTCAGGAAACGTGTCAGTACCTGTTTTTCTTCTGCAGCGGGAAAACGAGAAACACAGCGTCGGAACGCCATTTCGATCCGTGATTCATCAGAATCTGATTTGGATGAGAGTATTGTCTCTGCAAGTCCAACAGCACACTCCATGAACAGGGTTTCATTGAGTGTGGTCAAAGCCTGCAGCGGTGTATTGGAGCGAGTGCGTTTCACGGTTGAAATATCACCGTTCGGTGCATCAAATGCCTGGAGCATGGGGTAGGGAACCGAGCGGAAACGGAACGTATAAATAGCGCGGCGGTAACGTTCGGCGTCTTCATTTACATTCCATGTTTTAGGTCCATAACTGGCCGGTTTATCAAACAGGAAGGCGGGAGCCGGCGGATACACAGAGGGGCCGCCGATTTCGGGATGCAGCAGTCCACTGGCCTGCAAGGCGATATCACGGACGATTTCCGCATCGACGCGATAGCGCGGGCCCCGTGCCAGCAGGCGGTTATACGGATCTTTCGTAATCAATTCGGGACTGACGCGGGATGACTGTTGATAGGTCCGGGAGGTGACAATCAGGGTGTGTAGTTTTTTCAGGTCCCAGCCCTCCTCCATGAACCAGACTGCCAGCCAGTCCAGCAGCTTTCGATGCGTGGGCGCCGCTCCTTGAGAGCCCAGGTCTTCACTGGTTGAGACGATTCCCTGACCGAAGTAGGCCTGCCACACCCGGTTTACTATGGCGCGGGCCGTTGTCGGTGATTCACGATCGACAAGCCAGCGGGCAAATGTCAAGCGGTCCACAGGGACATCTGTCGGGAGTGAGTTCAGAAAACCGGGCACGCCTGGCTGCACCACCTGCTTTTGTTTGAGGAAGTCGCCACGATCCAGCAGATGGGTTTGACGGGGCTGCGGACGTTCCTGATAAACCAGCTGAGTGGTGCCTTCCGGATGCTGTTTCCAGATTGCTTCAATTCGCTGATTTTCTTTTTTCCATTCAGGGACCGTCGTCCGCCAGTAGCTGAAGATTTCGTCTTGCTGACGGGGTGTGCGTTCCGCATCGGGAATTGCCAGAATTTCTCTGACCTGATCAGGAAGGAAATCCGCCTGCGCATTTTGACTGTTGCTCCATGATATGCGGAAGCGACCGAGATTCATCGTTTGATTGTTGTCACTGTTCCAGCCACCATGCATTTGCACGAGACCGATTTTTAGTTTACTGCCCTGTGGGTAACCGAATGGTTTTTCAGCGCGAAAGACTGCTTCATGGGGCTGGTTCTGTCGTCCCGGTCCGCCATCGATTCCCCAGGCTGTCGAGTTGTCGCCGTCAATCGCATAACTGACTGGCCCGGTAAAGCCGCGGACTCCTTTTTTGTCTTCGTAAGGATATTGCAATTGCAGACGCGGATTACTGAAATCGGCAGTGGCTTCCGTGAATTTGATGTTGGATTTCTGTTGAAGATCTTTTGCATTCTCAACGGTGAGTTTGATGTCGGTTAACGCACACAGACCGGATGTGGCGCGACCGGGGCCTCCTGCCGGTAGATTGGGGTGGTTTAACAGTTCAAGTCGGATGGCGGTGATATCGACGGCATCGACTTCGGCTTCAAAATTCGAAGTGAACCGGGACGGCGCATAACCTTGTGCCAGCATGGAATGATCGGGTTGTTCAAAGTAACGCTGGGAATTACTGTCGATATTTTTCAGTTTCATTACATGCCAGACCGGCTGGTTCTGCTGTACCTGTTTTTCCCATGCAGCCATACGTTGAGGCCAGTCGGACACCGAGTTTTTAAGCGACTGTTCGAGGGACTTGATTTCGGTTAACAGTTTTTCCCGCTGCTGCTGTTCTTCGTCTGTATAACCTCGCATACTGGCCTCATACGAGTTATTAATACAGGCAAAAATCTGATAATAATTTTCATGAGTTAACGGATCGTATTTATGGGTATGGCATTGGCTGCATTGCAGCGTCAAACCGAGAACACTTTTTCCAATGGTGTCCATACGGTCGAACATGGCGGCCATGCGAAATTCTTCAGGGTCGATGCCCCCTTCTTCATTGAGCATGGAATTGCGCATGAAACCGGTGGCAATTTTCTGATCTTGTGTTGCCTGCGGAAGCAGATCACCGGCGATCTGTTCTATAACAAACTGATCGTAGGGCATATTCTGATTTAAGGCATCAATCACCCAGTCACGATAGAGCCAGACTTCGCGGGGCGCATCTTTTTCATAGCCGTTGGAATCGGCATAGCGGGCCGCATCAAGCCAGAGTCTTCCCCAGCGTTCTCCGTAATGGGGTGAGGCAAGCAGACGTGCCACCTGATTCTGGTATGCATCAGAGTTTTTGTCTGCAAGGAAAGCATCAATCTCTTCGATGCGCGGGGGCAGGCCGATCAGGTCCAGACTCAAGCGTCGCAGGAGCGTCGTTCGGTCAGCGGGTGCTGAGAAAGACAGTGGTTGCTGTTCCAGTTTATCCAGTACGAAAGCATCAATCGGGTTTTGAATCAATTCTGGTTGCCTGACTTCAGGAAGCGCTGGTTTAACTGGTGTTTGAAAAGCCCAGTGCGAAGCCCAGGGAGCGCCGTCTTCGATCCATTTTCGAATTTTTGCGAGGTCAGATTTGGATAGTATTTTTCCCGTATCAACGGGCGGCATGCGTTCGCTTTCGTCAGCGGCTGTCATGCGTTGATAGATCAGGCTCTCAGCGGGTTTGCCCGGTACGATCAGTGCCTGGCCATTGTGCTTTGCAAAGACTGCTTCTTTCAAATCGAGCCTGAGTTCTGCTTCGCGATGTTCCGGATCAGGGCCGTGACATGAGAAACAGGCATCGGAAAGTAAAGGACGAATGTCGGTCGCAAAGTCGAGACTCTGATCAGCAGAAGACGGCGTTTCCGCATCCACGTTTTGAAACAGAATGCATGTGATAGCGACATTGAAAACTGCAAACAGGCTGATCGTTCGGGCGATCATTGGCTTCTCTTTCGGTCTATACAGAAAGATCAGAAATCAGAACCGTTACAGGAAAAAAACGAGGCGGCTTTGACAAAACATGAAGTCAGGTCAGGCAGGCTGCAAACCCGGTTTTTCTGTGTGTCGGAATGATTTCTCAATCTCAAAATCAAACACGAGTGAATACCGGTCCGCCACTTTCCTCAAAGTGGGGGTAGCTCGTTGTGGTTCTAACACTTTTTGAGCAGGTGACTTAGGAACCGATCTTTTGAACCAGACTCCTGATATCTCAACTGCAATTATACGGACTTTGATCAAGGAAATTCAAGTTTTGTCTCTCTGAAGCTGGTTGAAACACAACACATTTTTATGAAGCTCCCTGCAGAAACCTAACTGTATATTTATCAAACGTTAACAAATGGCCCGTTTTGATCAATTTTGCTACGCATTATTCATCTCTTCTTAACTTAACGGGAAGAAAAAACTTCACAGTAGCACGATACCGTATGCCCATCTGAGAAATTCAGCCGGCAAAGTGTTTTTCAGATGCAAATTGCAAATCGAATTCGAAGTGAGTGAGTCTACAGGAATTAAGAGGGGGGAGCAGTTTAGTTTCATACATTCAGTGCCAAGCTGATGGGGATAGCCTGTTTCTTTCAAAATCAAATTTAAATGTTTTAAGCCTTCATTGTTCGCGTAACTGTCAAACATCTTTTTAAAAAACAGGAAACACAATGCAAAAATTACGTGCTCATAACACGAAACGATCAGGTTTTACTCTGATTGAACTTCTGGTGGTGATCTCGATCATCGCTTTACTAGCCGCTCTGCTGATTCCAGCAGTCTTCTCAGCGCGAGAATCTGCACGGTCTTCACAGTGCAAAAGCAACTTGCGTCAGTTCGGTCTTTCCATGCACTCTTTTGCTTCCACCGATCCCAGTGGTCGTTACTGTACTGGTGCTTATGACTTCCGTCGTGATGGATGTCCTGACACCTGGGGCTGGGTTGCCGACATGGTTAACAGTGGTGCCGGTCTTCCTCAGAAGATGCTGTGTCCCTCATCTACTCTGCTGGGATCTGAAAAACTGAACGACATGATTGGTGTTGCTAACACCAGTAACAAAGACTCTGCACCGGTTGCTCGCTTAAGCGAAGGAATCTGTGCCACCTGGACCAGTGGTACTGAAGGAACAGCAGCTCGACTTCTTCAAGTTGCCAAGCTGCTGGAAGACGGATATGGAACGAACTACGCATCCAGCTGGTATCTGGTACGTTCCGGTGCAAAAACTAATGCCGGTGTCACTGCATCTGGTCTGAAAGGGTTTGGTGGTTCACTGGGGCCATTGACAATTCGTCGTCTGGATTCGTCCCGCGTTTCTTCTTCTGCTGTTTCCTTCATGGGTTGTGGAGCTCCTGGTGATGTAGGCGAAGCTGTTCTGTCTGACTCGATTCCCGGTTTTCTCGATGAGGGCGAACGTCTGGCCGAGTCATTCAATGATGGTCCCGGTACTTGGGATGGAACTAAAGTCGCTCTGATGCCAGCTGGTACCAATGTGGTCAACGCCACACCTGCTGAACTACCTGACCCGAACCGAACTGGTATTCCTGGTGCTGACGGTAATCTGTGGTTACAGGATTCACGTGACTGGTTTGCATGGCACGGTCGTGGCCGAAACAAGATTTGCAACGTCCTGATGGCTGATGGAAGTGTGAAAGCAATCGTCGACCTCAATGGAGATGGCTTCCTGAATCCTGGTTTCCCAGCTTCCGGTACTGGATCAGGATACACAGATGGTACAGTAGAACTGCGTCCTTCCGAGTGCTTCTCCGGTCCCTGGCTGGATGCTCAGTTGACGAAAGGTAACTTCGAATAATCTCGAAGCTCCTATTTCACTGTCAATAATGTAAAAGGCGAGTGGCTGGTTCTGAACCAGTCACTCGTTTTTTGTTGACTGGGAGAAGTGCAGCAATCGCGATTGCCCGGGCCTGTTATGAAAGGATGTCTTTGATCACATGACCGTGAACATCGGTCAGACGCCGATCAATGCCGTTATGCCGAAAGGTCAGTTTTTCATGATCAATGCCCAACTGATGCAGGATGGTGGCGTGCACGTCATAGCACATCGTGGGATTGGCAGGGTCGGCGGGTTTGAATGACCATTGATCCGATTCACCATAAGTTGTGCCCCCTTTGATACCACCCCCTGCCAGCCAGTTGCTGAAGACAAACGGATTGTGGTCACGACCTTTACTGCCTTGACTGCAGGGCATTCTGCCAAATTCTGTTGTCCAGAGAATAATGGTATCGTCGAGCATGCCGCGTTGTTTGAGGTCTTTAATTAACGCGGCGGCTCCGATGGACATGCCCCGCCCTAAAGGCCAGTGATCGCGTTTGATATCTTCGTGCGAATCCCAGTTGCGGCGGGGGTGACCATTGTCTGCTCCGGACCAGATCTGCACGAACCGGACTCCCTGCTCCAGCATACGGCGGGCGACCAGACAGTTTCTGCCGAAATACGCGATCTCTGCTGCTTCGCTGATGCCTTCCTGAACTTCGAAATCGACGGAATCCAGACCGTACATCTGGAGCGTACTTTTCGTTTCACCTGAAAGGTCGAGAACTTCAGGTGCCTGTAACTGCATTTTGGCGGCGAGTTCATAGGATTGAATCCGTGCATTCAGGCGCGAATCTCCGCCGCGTTGCTGCTCATGTTTCCTGTTTAACTGTTTCAGTGCAGCCAGTACGTTACGGTCGCTCTGGCTGGAAATGAAGTCATTCTCAGGGGGGAATAAATTGGAGATGGGAGTTTTAGAATTCGGGCGGATCATTGTCCCCTGATTACTGGCGGGCAGAAAACCAGCTGACCAGTTGGCAGCACCGTTAGGAGCAAAGCCACGCGGGTCGGGCAGTACGACAAATGTGGGCAGGTTATCGGTCATGCTGCCGAGTCCGTAACTGATCCAGGCGCCCATGCCGGGAAAGCCGGGCAGAATGAATCCGGTGGCCTGCATGAATGTTGCCGGGCCGTGCACGTTCGACTTGCTGACCATGTTATGAATGAATGCCATATCGTCCACGCAGTCTCCCAGGGGTGCGACGCATTCGTTCAACCACTTCCCCGATTGACCATACTGTTTCCACTTCCAGGGAGCCTGCATGGTTTTACCTGGTGAAGACTGAAAGAGTTGCACCTGTTCGCCGGGATCCCAGTCGTTGCCGTTGTCTTTGATCAACTGGGGTTTAAAGTCGAACGTGTCACACTGACTGGCGGCACCAGACATATAAAGCTGGACAACCCGCTTTGCTTTTGGCGGGTGATGCAGAGTCTGAGTGCTGGACTGAGGGCGCGCCAGCAATTGATCGTTTTGCAGCAGCGAAGCCAGGGCAATTCCCCCCAGGCCACCGCCGGCTGACATCAGAAACTCTCGACGATCCATAAGATCACTTTCTGCTTGATTAATCGATAAAGATAAATTCGTTGCTGTTCAAAACCAGACGACAGACATTTTTCAGTCCATGCTGCTCGCCGATGGTCTTTAGTATTTTCAGTTCATCCGGCTCAGGTGATCTACCGAGCGCCGTTTGAAACGCCTGGTTGATTTGCGTCGTCAAGTCAGCTGACTGTGCCTCGATGTTCTCTGCAAAAAACAGGGACATACTGATCATAAACTGGTCATTCAAAAGAGAGAGAGCCTGGAGTGCGGTTAAGGTTTCGATACGTTTAGGAGTGAGCTGTGAAGGGTCCGCACAATCCAGGGATTCCATAAACGGATCGGGGACCGAACGAACGATGAAGCGATAGATAGAGCGACGATGCGTTTCTGCTTTCGCTGGATCATATTTCTTATAGAGATAGTGAGGGGAATGCTGCGGCTTCTCCAGTACAAAGAGTCGATCACCGGGTCCATACATATTGAGATTCAGCTTCCCGCTGATTTGCAGGACGGAATCGCGGATGGCTTCTGCTTCCAGTTTGCGACGGTTCATCCGCCAGAGCAGACGGTTATCGCCGTCGATCTCGGCTCCTTTTGGATTGCTGCGCGATGTCTGTTGATAGGCGGTGCTCAAGACGATGAGTCGATGGAGGTCTTTGAGCGACTGGCCTTCATCGCGGAAGCGGCTGGCCAGGTAATCGAGCAGCTCGGGATGCGTGGGTTTGGCGCCCATTTTGCCAAAGTCATTCGGCGTCTCGACGATCGCTTTACCGAAATGATAGAGCCAGGCACGATTCACAATCGAGCGCCAGGTGAGCGGGTTGCGGGGGCTGATGATCCAGTTCGCCAGTGACAGGCGGCGGGCCCCTTCGCTGTCTGGATCTTCCAGATGCAAATCACCGTTGAGGCCGTCGATCAGGTTCGGGGCGGAAGCCGCGACTTCCCGAATCGGTGCTTTTTCATTGCCTCGGCTCAAGAGATACACGGGGCGCGGCTGGCCTGCCGTCGGTCGGAAATTTCCTTTCGCAGGGAAATCGGTGGCCGCTGCAAAGACTTTTTGTGGTTTGGGAAGTTTCTCAAGCTGCGACTGAGCCCATTTGACTTTACCGGACCAGTTTTGTAGCGACTTTTTTTCTTCCGCAGACGACAAGCTGGCCAGGAGGTCATCCCGTCTCTGTTTCAGTTTAGCCAGGTCGGAATAGAATTCGAGGCTCTGATAATATTTGTTATCGATCAGGTTTTTGCGAGCCCAGCGCGGAGTGATTTCAATGGAATCCAGCGAGGTAACCTGTGCTTGTCCGGCCAGATTCTGGTCTCCCGGAGCGAGGACCTGAATTTCCCCCAAAGCGAAGATGAAATCGTTGGAGCGAGGGGCGAGTTTGGTCGCCGTCATTCTCAGATATTGAATTTTCTGCGGTTTGAGATCAATGTCAATGTGGCGGGATTTTGGGTTGGGGAAATCCTGTTGTGTATGATCGGCGATGACGATTGGCGACTTGAAGTCACTGGTCTCCGAGATTTCCAGTTTGAAGCGTCGGGGAAAACCGAAGCCGGCTCCGATGTTGTTGTAGTTGTCGAAGGCGGGGATCAGAGTGATTTTGTCGACGGTCAACGGTTGTTTGAAATTGAGTTGCACCCATTTGGGAGTCTTATCTGACTTATCAATCTGGCTGTGATATCCATATTCAACGTCCTGCCCCTGCTTTGCTTTCATGGCCTGCTTGAGCTCTGCTTCGAGACGCGTCAGGTCGGTGCCACCCCGTTTTATGATCAGTGTGTCGAGATCCTGAAGTTGCTGCTGAGCGCGAGCCTGTTCCGCCAGCAGACTGTTACGTCGTCGGGCGGTTTCGGGATCCCCGTCATAGCTGCGCTCGGCCCGGTCGATGCCGGCGAAGACGGCCTGCAGGCCATAGTAGTCTTCCTGAGAAATTGGATCGAACTTGTGATTGTGGCAGCGGGCGCACTGGACCGTCAGACTGACCGTGCTATTCATAACGGTGGCGACCATGTCGTCGCGATCGAGATTGCGGGTGATCTTTTTCTCGATCAGTTTTTCGTTGATTTCAATCTGGCCGACCCAGTCGAAAGGGCCTGCGACAATGAATCCAGTCGCAGGTACGCCGTCAGGCGAGTGGGGCCTGAGGACATCACCGGCCAATTGCTGTTGTATGAATTGTGCATAAGGTCTGTCTTCATTCAGAGAACGGATGACATAATCGCGATAAGGCCAGGCATTCTCGCGGAGTTTGTCTTTGTCGTAGCCATGTGTGTCCGCGTAATGAACCACATCCAGCCAGTGCCGCGCCCAGCGCTCCCCGTAACGGGGAGAAGCCAGCAGTCGGTCGACGAGTAACTCATAGGCACGAGGATCGGGATCATTGACAAACTGTTCAATCTCTTCAGGTGTGGGAGGCAGTCCGATCAGATCGAAATAGATACGGCGGATCAGCGTACGGCGGTCGGCGGGTGGGGAAAACGTGAGTCCCTTTTCACGCAGACGGGCCAGCAGGAACGCGTCGACGGGGGTGCGGACCTGCTTTTGTTCTTTGTCGGGCAACTCAGGCAGAGCCGGTTGTGATAACGGTCGAAAGGACCACCAGTCATGGTCATTGAGCTGGGCTTCCTGAATTCGATGCTCCGCAGGCCAGACGGCACCAGCTTTGATCCAGTTGCGAAGTATTCCAATTTCCGTTTCGTTGAGCGGTTCCCCCTTTTTGGGCATTTCCGGTTCGGGACCGATGACATAATCGAGGAGTAGGCTTTCCTCCGCGACGCCGGGGGTCAGGATGCGTCCATTTTCTCCGCCTGCCAGTGCCCCCTGCTTAGTTTCCAGCGAGAGACCGCCATCCTTTGTGCTGTCGTTATGACAGCGAATGCAGTGCTGCTGCAGGATCGGGGCGACCTGTTCTTTAAAATCAGGTGCAGCGCGCGTTGCTGAGACAGTAATTGTCAGAAAGAGAGCCAGGCAAAAGAGTCGGGAAACAAAGAATGGAGGAAGAACAATCATCTGTTTTTTCTATCTCTCTGGAGTGAGAAGTAATAGCTCGTACACGTGAGCTGTGTCTGCTCTGACTTTTTCATTATAAACGATAGGGGCATTCAATGTATGTTTGATTGGAAAAACTAACCTGAGTCGGGCGTCCCAGGGGATAAATTGAGAGATGCCAGAGTGGAGCAGGCGATTCTCTATTTGGTTTCCAGATCGAAAAGCTGTTGATTATTGCCCTCTTTGAGCGTGACTGTCAGTTCCGTTTGCCTGTTGAAGCGGGGAGGGATGCCGTTTTCATATTCGGTAACCATTGTTTCACCATCGGTATCCAGAATCTGTTTGCCGGTAGGAATACTGGAATCAATTTCCACTTTATACTCTCCCGGGCTGGGGCCAGTTTCCTTAGGAATGGCAAATTTTCCCGATTCAATTTTCGCTCCAGCAGAAGCCCCTTTGCCGGCAGGGATAAATGTGATGACCCCCTGTTCCACCGGGTTGCCATTCAAAGTCACTACGCCTTCCACCTGGGTTCGCTCGAATGTGCTTTGGTTGTTACAACCTCCCAGCCCGATAACAGCTGCACTATATAATATCAACATCAGACAAGTCTGTAATTTCATTGGTCAGCCCTTCTCGGAATCTCCTGGATTCCTTTAAGCAGGTCATATATGATGGATGTTCAGGAAGTGAGTCCGCGCGAATTGTTTAAAATTCGCCGATCACTTCTTCGCCACTCATACTGCTCAGACTTTGCCAGGTGTTAAGATCAATATTTTCAGAAATGAAACGGACGGCACCATCACACATCAAGGCATGAACTCCCCCCACATGCAGACTGCGTGAGGCATTGCTGCGATCATTTCCCGAGATGGAACCAGTGCAGGGGAGACGCTGTCCTTCTGAGACACAATGCGTAACCAGATCGGGAGCCGAACTGTTGGGACCGACGCGTGTCATGACGACACTTTCCGGTTCATCATTCCAGATCCAGGCTCGATAATCGTCTGCACCCGTGGCTGGCTTCAGCATTTCCAGCATGGCCAGGGTGTTGCTGGAACCATCGGTGATATCCCGCATTTTAGCTCCGAATGCATTTTTGAACGGCGCAGGTTTGATTTGAGTTCCAAATGTGCCCTGCCCCCAGTTGACACCATAGTTTCCTCGAATACTTCCATCCGGATTGGAATTCCAGATGGCTTCTCGATCGGTAGGGCATTGCCAGACAGGAAGCGGCACCAGCCGCACACCGTTGCCGGCTGGTTGAGGATCATGCACGGTCGCATGCCAGTTCTGGTCATGATCGTACAGGTTGTATACATTGGCCTTGTCAATATAAGGCAGCAGATGCAGGCAGAAAGGAGTTCGTTTTCCTGATGGTGAGGATGACGTTACAACTCGATATATCATTCCCGGGGGAAACAGCCGATGTGTTTCGTGATAATTATGTAGCGCCAGTCCCAGTTGCTTTAAATTGTTTTTACAGGTACTGCGGCGGGCTGCTTCGCGTGCCTGCTGTACTGCGGGCAGCAACAGGGCGATCAAAATCGCTATAATGGCGATGACGACCAGCAATTCAATTAATGTAAACGCGGAACGCATGCGATAGTCATGTTTGCGAGCGACGAACATAAGTTCTCCTTGGGTTGAATCAGATGAAAATAAATCGAAATAGAAAACAGAACTCCTTGGATATGAGGGAAATAACAATCATCGGAACTGCATTTCAGAAGGGAGAACAGTAAAAACGCAGCAGGCCCTCAATAGGTATATGGCGCGCTGAGTGGCCGATTCGTACCAGAACTTTCTGCTTTTTATAAAAAAAAATGTGGAATTCATAATTTTCCAGTACCAATCGGTCAGACTGCGCGCCACATACTATAGAAGGCAGCTTCACGGGTCTGCTCCTGCGCGCATTTCTGTCGCCTGAATGTTTTCTTCCGTTCTCTGTGACTGATAGACTTTACCTCGTTATGAGTAAGCATTTAGACAATCCGGTTATGAGTGAAGAGTTCTTTCGACTGTTCTCGCGGGAAGACCGCAAAATCTATGGATTTATTCTCGCCATGGTACTGGATGTCTCTGCTGCGGAAGACATATTCCAGGAAACCTGTGTGATACTGTGGAAAGAATTTTCGGGATATGATCCTGATCGCAGTTTCCTGAACTGGGCGAACGGGATTGCATTCAACCAGGTGCGAAAATACAGACGGAAGTATCAGAATAAACGGCTGATCTTCAGTGATAACCTCGTGACGGAACTGGCGGAGGACGTTTCGAGTATGGTGGAGGAACAGAGTCAGCGTCAATTGGCGCTCACCCAGTGTATGCAAAAGCTAAGTCCGCGCGAACGTGATCTGATCGACGCGTATTACGGAGATCGGGAGACGGCGGCCACAGTCGCCGACCGCTGGAAATGTTCCTCTCATGCGATCTACAAAACAATCAAAAAAATCCGGAAAGTATTATTTGATTGTGTCAACCGCCGTCTTTCCAGTGAGATGACTTCATGAAAAAATCTGAATCCATACTGCCGGAGCAAATTCTGGAACTGGCTGACGCACAATGTTCGGGGATCATCACTGAAGTAGAGCTGGCAGCCCTGGAGCAGTTGCTGACGGAGCATCCCGAGTACCGTCGCGAATATCTGAATTACGTGTTTCTGCATATCGGGCTGGCGAGTGCAGCAAAATCCGGACAGTTACCGCCTGCTGAGGCAGAAGCTCCCACGATTCCACAGAAACCAAGGCGTGTGCCTGCCCGGTTTCTGCTTATACCAGGCTTCAGTCTGCTTGTCTGTCTGTGTGCGGTCGGGCTGTTTCTCTCCTTACAGAGTGCACCTCAAAAGGCTGGTGCGCCTGATGTTGTGCAGGATCGGTCTCAATATTATTTTGATGAAAATGCCGTACCTCCCTCAGAAGTCGCTGTTGTGCAGTCGACGCTTCAGGCGAAATGGGAACTGCTGGGCAAGAATCCGGTGATGACAGATCACTTCCAGCCGGGCACTGTTAAGGTGACTTCCGGTAACGTGGACTTTGCTTTTTCGGGTGGTGCCGATGTTTCCCTGACAAGTCCCTCCCTGTTCGGTATGGAAGGCAAAGATCAGGGGACACTGTTTTCCGGGAAGTTGCTCACACATCGCTCTGATCGCAAAGCTCCTTTTAAACTGGAAACGCCCAGTGTGGAACTGATCAATCGGGGAACCGAATACGAGGTCAGTGTGAACGAAGAGTCTGAAACTTACGTGCATGTTCTGGATGGTCAGGTTGAAGTGAAGCCCCGGGGACGTTTACCTCGATTCTACTGGAATTTCGATCAGAGAGAATCGGAGTCATTACAGGATGCGATAGGCATGGGAGCAATTCGTGCCGGTAAAAATGCAGTGCGGGTTGAAGGCATCATTGGCAGGGGTGCAATACGGTTTAACAATCACCCTGATGCGAGTCTGCTGCTGGGCAATGGGGGCGGCAAGGAGGTGGGGACCGGTGATTATGCGGTTTCGACAGGGGTGACTATTGAAGCCATGGTGATCTCTGAGTGGCAGATTTCAGATCATCAACCTGCTAAAAAACCCTATGATTATGATGAAATCTTCCGTAAAGAGGATGGCAGCTATCGGATGTTACTGAGTTTTCAGAATGATAATAAAGCCGGTATTTCTCAGATTCCTATAGTGGAGGGAGGTCCGTGTCTGTCATTTGGTCTGTTTTTGTCGGGTATGGGTTACAGCGAACTGGATATGCCCCTGGACGGGAAAGAGGGACGCCCCACTTTGGCTGAAATGCGAGATGGCAAGCCACATCATATCGTTGCCACTTATAATGGCTGGACGGGAGTGAAAGCTATTTATATTGATGGAAAGCTGCGAATGAGCCATCGATTTCCGGTTGGCACGATGATCATCAGCGGTGGTTCGACCCCCGCAGTGATTGGTAACCTGATTACCTCCGATTTTGAATCATTCGTAGGCCGCGAGCCATTTAGTGGCGTGATTGATGAAGTCGCATTCTATGATTACGCACTGGATCCGGCGACGATCGCCGCTCACTTTGAATGCGTCAAAGCGGGCAGAGATTATTTTGAAGGCCAGTTGAACAAATTTGTGTTGCAGGAAAAACAGGGTAAAAACATGCTGCTCAACAAGGGGCAGAAGATGAGATTCTCTGCAGAGACCGGGGAACCGGTACTGTGATCGGATTGATCATTCCTCCAGTGAATTGTGGCGGGTTTCTTTGATGGTGAGGGTGATACAGAAGGAAATCGCGGCGATGCCGGAGAGGTACCAGGCGATGGAGAGCGGGTTTCCGGTCGAATGGACGAGCCAGGCGGCGACCATGGGGGCGGTCCCTCCGAAGATGGCAAAGGGAATATTGTAGCTCACACTGGCCGCGCTGACGCGGACGCCACGTTTGAAGAGTTCGGTAATCGTCGCAGGGATGGCACCGGCGAAACAGGCGACGAGAACAGCAAAGCCGATCTGTCCGGCGAGGATCATCTGGTAATGATGGTGGTGCATCAGCCATAGCAGAGGATAAGAGAATAGCGTCACTCCGGCGGCGCCGATCAGCAGCAATGGTTTGCGACCCAATTTATCGGCGAGCATCGCTGCAAACGGAACCATCACCGTTAAAGCAGCCATGCTGATGGTATTGATGTCGAGTGCTTCCGCGCGAGTTTCGCCCACTTCTTCTACCAGCCAGGTAGAAAGATAAATGAAGACGGTATAAAAGGTGACCGCGTTCATCATATTCAGACCAGCCGACTGCAGCAGTTCTGTTTTATGGCTGCCCCAGGCCTGTTTGAGAGGCGAATAGACTTCCTGTTCTGACAGTTCTTCAGCGATGGGCTGATCGGGGATGCCATGCCTGATGAAATAACCGACGAAGGCGACCAGCACGCCGGCCAGGAACGGAATTCGCCAACCCCATGCCAGCAGTTGTTCACTGGTCGTAAAGCTATTAATCAAAGCACCGACGGCGGAGCCGAGCAGAATGCCACACGTGGCACCGATCATGCTCCATGAGCCAAAAAAGGCACGCCGTCCTGCAGGCGCGTGCTCGACGAGGAAGACGAACGAACTGGTATATTCTCCGCCGACCGAAATGCCCTGAATCATACGGAGCAGGACCATCATGATGGCAGCGTACATACCGATCTGAGCGTGTGTGGGAAGGATGCCCACGAGCATGGTGGGAATCGCCATCATCATGACGGAGAGTGTCAGCGCTTTCTTACGACCGATGCGATCGCCGATGTGACCGAACAGCACGGCGCCCACTGGTCGCATCAGAAAGCCGGCAGCGAACGCACCGAAGGCGGCAATCAGTGAGACCCGGGGATCTTCCGACGGGAAGAAGAGCTTGCCGATGGTGGGTGCGAAAAATCCATAAACGGCGAAGTCATACCATTCCAGAATATTGCCAATGAAGCCGGCTGCCAGGACCCGAATTTTTTTGGTATCCGTTTCTTCGGTATCAATACTTGGAGCCGCGGTCGACATCGAATTATTACTCTCTGAAGGGATGTGGCAATATCAGGAAAACCGAATACGTTCGTAGTTTAAGTGATTCGAAATCATGTGGGAATGCGGATTTCGGGAAAGCGGGGAGAAACGTTACAGCTGTCTTTTAATCTGGGACACTTGATAGAAAATCGCAGCAGAGATGCTGAGAAGTACCAGGCCGTTCAGAAAGGGGATGAATACCGCAGGGCCCTTAATGCGTTCTTTCCAGGCCACAATTCTCTGGATGGCTTCGGTTTTGCAGTCAAGGCCTTCCAGTTCGAACCGCAGGGCATCTTCCATCATCAACGGTTGAATGTGAATGGCTGCTGGAATGAAACAAAGCTGGAACAGGCCGACTAAGGTCACCACGATTGTGTAGTTTCTGAGTGTTACGATACGGGAATCCAGATCGGATGGTTCCATGAGCGGGTATCCTGTAGCATTTGTGATGGACTATAATGGGCTTATTTCCGCATGAAATTTTGATACGTCAATCCCCGCATCGCGGATGTCTTCGATGGTGACGGGGGAGATGCTGGTATCGAATGCTTCAATGGATTCCAATGCTGGAAACTGCAGGAGAATTTGTTTTGCCTGATCGGTGACGCGGGTGTTTGACAGGTTAAGCATTCTGAGTGCCGGTATTTTGCTGAGTTGTCGCAGCCCCTCATCACTGATTTGCGTGTCTGACAGATCCAGATAATCCAGTTTCGGAAGTTGACTCAGAACTTTTAAGCCAGCATCGGTGATCTTTGCTCCTGACAGGAACAACGTTTCCAGGTTTTTCATTGTTGCCAGATTCTGGAGACCCTGGTCTGTTACCTGGGACTCGTATAATCTCAGTGCTGTGATTTGACCCAATTGGGAGAGTTGCAGGGCTACGGCATCATTGACTGCGGTTCCCTGCAGTTCGAGTTGATAGAGCCTCTTCAGATTCGCCAGTTTGGCGAATGCTGCCGCTTTAATTTTCAGATTTCCCAGGCGAAGAGCACGCAGATTCGGGAACTTTGATAATTCCTGCAGTCCTGCACTGCTGACATTCGTGTTGCCGAGATGCAAATAGACCAGTTTAGAATTGGGGGCCAGATTCTTCAAACCCTGATTTGTAAACTTGGTATCAGACAAGTCCAGCATTATCAGATTTGGGAAGGCGTTCTGCGGGAGTTGATTTCCTGTGATTGCCAGGTGATGCAGTCCGAGGGTTCGTAGCGAATTCATCTCAGCCAGTTCGTTGAAGCCTTTGTCTGTAATGGATCCACCTGTAATACCGAGGTGTCCCAGCTTCTGTTGCTTTAAATATGTAGCTCCCTGATCCGTGATGATGGTTGGATTGTGGGGGTTGCCTAATGTGAGGTTTTGAATGGAGTGCAGATTTCCCAGTTCCAGAAGAAAGTCATCGTCGACCTGAAAGCTACCGGAAGGACGCGTATACACACTATAGATGTTCCCCCAGAAAGCGTGCGTCTGGGGTGAAACCTTCCACCAGTCTAAGTGTGACAGCAGGCTGTTTTTAATTCTGATATCTCCCCCATGCTGGATTACTTTTTCAGCCAGTTTCATGGCACGCCAGCGTTGCAGACCTTCCGGGATCAACAGTAAGAAAATACTGACGGAAAGAATCAGCCACAAAGTGCGAACGCTCAACCCTGACTGTGAAACAATATTTGGTTTTTCGTTCAGTGGTAATTCTTTATGGGCAATCATAGACGGTTCTTCGAAGTTGAGTTCTACTCACCAAATGATGAGTTCGAGTTTGCTATCGAATGGTTTCAGATTCGGATTCTCAGACTGTGTTCCCTCTTCTATCTTTTTGAATAACTGATCCATTGATTCGGACAGATATTGCTCGCGTGGATTGAAGCCTTCAATGGTTAAAGAGGGATTGCGGTGCAGCAGTCGTGCGACTCCGGCCTGGGTGATTTGGGTATTACTGATATCCAAGTACTTGAGGCTTCTCATGCGGCTGATCGATTCGATGGTTTTATCTGAAGCATCGGAATCTGACAGATCCAGTCTGATGACATGATTCATTTCTTCCAGTACCGTCAGATCTGAGTCAGCGATCTCACAAAATCTGAGTTGTACATAAATGATTTTATGAAACGGCTGAAAGAAGAATTCTTTCAATCGAAATGTCAGTTCCAGATTAGAAAGCATGGGAGGTATGGGGGTTGCTTCGTGGCCGCAATAAATATCCAGGCGTGTGGTGCCACCCAGGTTTTCGATTCGTGACTGTAGTTGACGGGTGCTGTTCGGCTTCAGGAACCAGAAAGCGACCACACAGAGAATAAGCCCGGAGATGATGAAGACGTTTCTCAGATTTCGGGAACTACGGAGCATGGCAGTTTTCCAAATGACAATTCCCTGGGAAACTTGATTACGGAGTCAGAGCCGGGATGCCGATGGTGCGGCCGTAGGCCTGGCTGAGTTGGTCGACGGTTAAGCCGTAGGCGCGTTGCAGGCTGTCCTGCCAGGTGAGCCCTTCTTTGATGCCGTTGAAGAAGAGTTTGAACTGTTCCGGGCTGGCTTTGAGCATGAGTTGAATGATCGCGCTGGCAGAGCCGTACTGCCAGCTGTCGAGGCGCTCGTTATTGAAGAACTGTCCGCCGAACGTCTGGACCTGTTTCAGGCGATTCGCTGCTTCCACCTGGCGGAAGCGGACTTCTCTGGAACTGGGGACGACCATCATGGCGATCCAGTCGGCGATACCTTCGTTGATCCAGGTCGGGATGTTGACGGTTGATTTATAGCGGTGAATGTAGCCGTGTGCGGTTTCGTGGACGAGGACGGCTCCGAAGAAGTTGGGATCATTGCCGCGATAGCAGGAGACAATGACTTTTCCATCACCATGCGAGTGGCAGAGGCCGATCGCGTTGCCGGTTTCCGTGCGGTTGTAAAACTGCTGTTCAAATTCCAGGAACGCCTGTTTGGCGATGAAGGCGACGATGACTGCTTTGCCGCGCCAGATGTTATGACCTGGTTTGAAACCGAATGACTGGCCGAGCAGTTCATTCATTTTGTCGAGCTGAACCAGGTAGGGGGCAACCTGATTGGCGGGCATGTCGGTATAAAACAGGAAGTACCTGGTTTCGTATAATTTCATGTTAAAGGAAGCGTAGTGTTTGCCAACTTTGTCGAGAAACTCTTTATATTCGTTGACATATTTCAGTTGTTCCTCTTCGGGGATCTCTTCCCAGAACTCTTCGTTGGAGGCTTTGAGTTTTTCAGAGATCGCAGCATTTTTTTTGCTGAGATCTTCCAGCATGGCTGCTTTGACGGAAGGGAGATATTGAAACTGATAGAGTTTGTCGTCAATCTTCATTTCATCCAGGCGCGTGACCAGCAGTCGCTTGCTGCGAGTTGCGTTGGGAGCTTTGACTTCGATGGATTTGATCTGGCTCTTGTCGCGGCCTGTCAGGAAGCGGGTAATCTCAACTCCCTGCTCTTCTTTCCCATTCGAAGCAGTAATATCAGCTGTTTTGCCGATCAACTGTGTCACTTCCTCCGCGTTGAGTGCAAATTCCAGGGCAGCAGCTTCAATGGTATTGGCTGGATTGGCATGGAGACGGGTGGAGCGTCTCTGGGCAGCTGTCTGATTTATAGTGATTGTGAATGCTAACAGCAGCGTCAACAGGCCGACGGCCTGAGTGCGAAAAACGGCTGAAACAGGGCGAGGAACCATCATGAGTACTCGCTTTCTGGGTTATGATATGAAGATGTGACACTCGAAATCGGAAAACTACTCTTATCGTCTGCCGATCTGGAACAGTTGTCAAGTAGTATCACTGCTGCGTAGGCCGAGTTTATCGGAATCAGCTTGGAGCAATGATTGAGGTGATTGGGGTATCAGGGGCTGATTCTGCCTGCTCAGGTGGGCTGTCGGTAGCGCCTGTAGTGCGGGGGATGCAGAGTTTACGTGGCTACCCGAAAATCGGGCGGGAATTCCTGAAAATTTGAGGATTTCGGTAAAACTGTAAAAATTTATTTTGGGCTTGTAGTGCTGGAAAACAGGCATTTCTATTCAAAATTGGCTGTCTCTATGGTGTCATAACAGGAGATTATTGTTCACTCAGCTTGTTTTATTACCGGGGCCGGTTAGAATCGAATCTTGCGGCTGAGCGACCTGAACCAGTTGTTTCGGGAGACGCCGCATTTTTTATTTTTTAGGAATCGGAAAAGAAGATGGCTGAAGGTACAATTAAGAAAGTGACACAAAAGGGATTTGGGTTTATCGACACAGAAAGTGGAAAAGACTTGTTCTTCCACTCGTCTAACCTCGAAGGTGTGTCATTTGAGCAGCTCTACGAAGGGCAACGCGTCTCCTTCACAGAAGGACGTGGCGAAAAAGGACCAAGAGCAGAAAATGTTAAACCTATCTAGTCTCGACTAGAGAATGGTGACATTCAGAAACTCAGAGAAGCCGGCGCAAAAACGCCGGCTTCTTTTTTTGTAGACGTACGATTCAAATCAGCTGCCCGCAATCCTGCTGTCTGAAATCCTTATGTCAGGCGCAGTCGCTTTCGGGCGAAGTCGAGGGCATCGATCAGCGCGTCAATTTCATCGGTGGTGTTATAGAATGCCAGGCTGGCCCGCACGCTGGCAGCAATCTCCAGATGCTGATGCAGGGGCATGGTGCAGTGATGTCCGTGCCGGACAGCGATTCCCTTGCGGTCCAGGAGCGTGGCGAGGTCTTCGGGATGCGCCCCTGCGACGTTAAAGCTGAAGATGGTTCCCCGCTGTATGAGTTCCTGCGGCCCGTAAATCTGCAAGCCGGGAACTTCGCGCAGTTGCTGCAGCGCGTATTCGCCGAGGATGTGCTCCTGTTCCTGGATCGCGTCAAAGCCCAGCTCTGTAATATATTCAACGGCGGTTCCCAGGGCGATGGCATCGGTGATCGCAGGAGTTCCCGCTTCAAAGCGGGCGGGAAGACTGGCCCAGTGAGATTCCTCGAGATGCACTTCCGAAATCATATTTCCACCATAGAGGAACGGGGGGAGATTTTCCAGAAGTGATTTGCGGCCGTAGAGGATACCGACACCTGAGGGGCCAAACAGTTTGTGGCCTGAAAAGGCGAGGAAGTCGATCTCGCTACTGACGACATCGACCGGTTGGTGGGGAACACTTTGTGCACCGTCGACAAAAATCAGTGCACCGGCTTCATGTGCCTTATGAGCCATTTCGGCGATGGGGTTGATCGTCCCTAAAACGTTCGACATGCCTGTGACGGCTACGAGTTTTGTTTTCGGGGAGAGCAGGCATTGATAGTGATCGAGGTCAAGGCGCCCATCGGGTGTCAGCTGGATGAACTTGAGGACGGCACCGCGTTCTCTGGCGATTGCCTGCCAGGGAACGAAGTTCGCATGGTGTTCCATTTCATTCAGGATGATCTCATCACCGCCTTTAAGGAAATGGCGCCCCCAGGCCTGGGCGATCAGGTTGACCGACATGGTTGTACCTGAAGTGAAAATGATTTCTTCAGGAGCTGCGGCACCGATGAAAGACTGGATCCGGGTGCGGGCTGCTTCCATTTCGGTAGTGACGCGGTCGCCCAGCTGATGGACGCCGCGGTGCACGTTGGAATAATACTGCTCATAGACTTCCGTGATTTTATTGATCACAGAACGGGGACGCTGTGCAGATGCGCCGCTGTCGAGGTAGACGAGAGGCTGCCCGTTGGGGAGCTTCTGATTCAGAATCGGGAAATCATCCCGAATGGATGTGAGATTGGCGACCATTGCTGCCTGCTTCAGACTGTAAAATATAAATGAGATTGTTCATTAGGAATTTTAACACGAATTCAGCTAATGAAAAGGGAGGCGAGTAAAAGCGGTTATACTGCGAAATGCAGTAACGTTTGGCATAACAACGCTTTGTTACTGTCTGAGACACGATATCCGTTCGTGAAGTTCGGAGGGTGTTTACTGAGACTGTTGCGTGTTCATCTAAACGATCTGGTGACATTCCGTTAGACTGTGCCCCGTTTTACTGTGGCGTCGCCAGGACTCTTTGGACCGAGGACCATAGATTGCAAACTGCTATGGTTAAATGCGGTGCGCGTTAGAATCTGTGATGCTTGTGTGAGCAATCTGAGCGGGAATCATTCGGTCTGATATTCAGCGGGAGGCAATTCTGAAGTTTGGATGTGTGGATTATAACTGATGATGTTCAGTTATACTTGAGGATTGCCCGAATAATTTGCTGCTCGAAATTGGTGAAATGCAGGTCAATTGAGACGGGGAACAGGCAAGACTATGGCGAATTATTGTCGTGAACTGGCGCGTTTCACACTTCAAGTTCACTGAATCTCCGGAAGTGTTTTACGGAATTATTTTCAGATTCGTCTGCCATCAGCGGGTTTGATACTGGCGATTTTAACAGGTGAAAATACCAGCAGAGAGAAAAAAACGCGTTTTCACGCATAGCCAATAAAAAAAGCCCTGTGAGCAGGGCTGTATATTTTTCATCGGGAGGGGAATTCTGATTCGTCAGTTTCGCCGATTTATTTTTTGGGAACGAGTCGTTGTGCTTTTGAGATGCGATAACAGGGTTTTCCCATCCGGTCCTGTTTTGAGCCGTCAATAGAGCCATCCAGGAGTACGACATCGCCGTTGGTAAAGCGATTCAATTTACCTTGATCGATGAGTACGATATTACCGCCAAATTTATCGGATTTTTCGGGAGTGGCATTGTAGGTGATGTTCCAGGATTTTTCCTGTTCATCAAATTCGATAATTCCCCGTAACCAGCGGTAGTTTTGTTTATCATAATTAAAGGGGGAGGGAGCTTGCTGGTTGCTGCCGGCGGGGAGATCAAATGAAGCAGGTTGGAATTTAGCGGGCTGCATGAAGGAATCGTCTCTGACCAGTTGAGGTCCTGAAGCAGATCTCTGGTGATCGGCATGACTGACTTTTCCAGTTGCTGGTTTCATCGTCGAACTGTTATTTGGTCCGAAGATATCATCGCCGCCGTCGTTACCTGGAAATGGTTTGGTTGGAGGTTGAAATTCCTGGCTGCTGTCGAAGGAGTTCTGATTAAAGGTATCGTCAGCGGGCATGGGATTGGCTTCGAATTTTTTGGGATTCGCGCCGAAAGTATCGTCGCTGCTCTCGAAACTCTGCTGCTCAACCGGGTTCTGGTTTTGTACGGGATTGGGAACACTGAAGCCTTGATTTGATTCAAATTCATCTTTGGGCTGCTGGAATTGATCAGGTTGTTCGAACTGGCTGGGTTGATTGTTTTGAAACTGATCGCCGCCGCTGGGGGCGAACTGGTCATTCATCTGAGTTGAAGTGCCTGCAGATGGTTTCGGGGTTGAATTACTTTCGAAGGTATCTCCTGAATCTCCCGGGAATGCGTTGTTGCTGGGAGCAGGGTTACTGTTGCCGGGAAATTCGTTATTTAATGGCTGATTATTGGGTTGAATCTGGTTGGGGTCCTGATAGCTGGGGACCGTCTGGTTACCGGGAAGGTTATTGTTGATGCCGCTGCCGGGATTGAGATTTCGTCCGGAAGCGGTCGAATTTGCATCAAAGGGAGTGGCTGCGCCGGGATTACTGTTCACGGGCTGCTTCCACTGGTTATCGACGCCATCGTAGTTGGTGTTATTCGTATTTCCTGGAAACGCGTCACTGTAGGCTTGTGAATTGGGAGAAGGGAGCGATCCCTGTGGTGGAGGAACCGGCTGACCGAGTTCGGGTTGCACAGGATAACTGCCAGGGGGCATGCTGCCGGGCATTACGGTTCCAGGTGCCATTTCGTAAGGACCAGGAGCTCCATAAGGGCCAGGATAAGTTCCACCATAAGGATACTGATGATGGGAATAGCATCCGGTGAAAGCGCAGCTCAGAAGCGCGCACCAGCTCATATTGAAAAAATAACGTGTCGACATGATAGGGTCCTTAAAGTTCCAAATACTTTCCCGGAAGAGACTGGTCATCTGCAGATAAGGGAAAAATCTATGGACGGGGTGCTATCTGAAAACAGGAATTCGGGAGTTTCTGTATCACTTGCAGCGGGGATTGCAGTGAATTGCCTCTGCGGGGAGACAGCTACAAAAACGCTCTTGTTTCCAGTAAGCGAGCGGGATTTTAGGGAATCTTGAATATGTGTCTATACCGAAACTGCGATTCTGATTCTTCCTCTGGAAAAGTTGGGAAGAAAATCAGTTCCCCGGCTTACTTTGCGTTTGGTTTTTGTAATCTTTACAATAAACCACAGATTATTTGAACAGATTCCGCCGAACAGATTCCGCCACTGACTAAAGAGTACGTATGCCGTCTCCCCGCTTGAAGCTGCCTGTGATCCAGAACTGGAACTGCCATAACTGTGGTGGTTGCTGCAAACAGCATGAGATCGAGATCACAGTTGAGGAAAAAGAACGAATTGAAAAGCAGCGCTGGGATCTGGATAAATCGATCCCCGCGGGCAAGCCAGTGTTTGAAAAGCTGGGGCTGTCGCCGACGAGCAAGCGGTATCGACTGGCTCACCAGGAGGATGGTTCCTGTGTTTTTCTGAATGAGCAGGGGCTGTGTCGCATTCACGCGAAGTTCGGAGAACCCGCCAAACCTCTGGCTTGTCAGGTCTATCCGTATGCATTTCATCCGGCGGGCAATGATGTGGCTGTCAGCCTGCGATTCAGTTGCCCCTCTGTCGTTTCAAATCTGGGTAAACGGGTTGACCAGCAGGAGCCCGCCATTCGGAAGATTGTAGATCAGGTGCTCCCTAAACGTCGCAAGACTCCTCCTGCGCCACGGTTGAATTCCCGGGAATCCCTGAGCTGGCCTGATACTTTAAGAGTCGTTGCAAAATTAAATCAGTTTTTTGAATCAAAAGAGACACCGTTTCAAATTTGTCTGCTGCGCGCGATCAGCTTTGTGGAATTGATCGAACCTTCTCGATTCGAGACCATTCAGGGTGAACGACTGGATGAGTTTCTGGAACTGATTTTTCAGGCAACCCTGCAGGAATTACCTGCCGATCTGGAGTTGGATCCGATCGCACCAAGTCGACTGGGAGGGATTCAGTTTCGTCTCCTGGCAGCCCAATATGCCCGTAAAGATACATATGCGGAATCCTCTCGTGGTCTGGGACGACGCATCGGATTACTGCAATCTGCGTTGAAATTTGCCATCGGAAAGGGGCAGATTCCCTGTCTGCAGGAACGGTTTCATTCCGTTGCATTTTCGCAGGTAGAACAGCCTTTTGGTGGCTTACCAGCGGAAAGTGAGAAATTGTTTTTCCGATATTATCGCGTCAAAATCGAAGGTCTGCATTTTCTGGGAGCTGCCTACTATGACATTCCCTTCGCGGAAGGATTTAATCATCTGGCGTTAATGTTTCCAGCGATCCTGTGGATTGCACGCTGGATTGCAGCGGGGGAAGATAGAAGCAACTTGAAACCGGAAGACGTGAATGAGGCGATGGCGATTGCCGATCATCATCACGGCTACTCACCGGTATTTGGGTTACCTCATTTTCGAAGCAGAGTTAAAAATCTGTCTCGTTCTCAAGACAACAAGAAACTGATCAGATGGTATAGTTCGTAAAGAAACCAGCCTGTCCCTTCAGGAATCTTTGTAGAGTTCGACACCTTTCCAGAAGGCGATTCGGTTTTTGAGCTCTCCATACTCTATTTGCGGATCAAGATAGTACCAGGCGGCATCGCGATTGACTTTATCCTCAACCACCACATAGTAGAAGAATGCTTTACCTTTCTGAGGACTGGTCGAGGTTGAAGAACTCTTCTTAAGAAAATTACTGTTAACAGATTCGAGTGGAAAGTACACGTCTCCGTCCACTGTTACTGTGTCATCGGAATCTACCAGAATCGCCTCATTCCAGATCGCTTTAGGCACGCCGCACTCCTCATCGCTAAGTATTTACTAAGTGACTTAATTAACGAAATGAGAATGGTTTAGAATGAGGTTGCCCACAAACATCCTAGACAAGAATTATTTAAAAGCCATCAAAATATTTTAAAAAATCATCTCTTTATCGAAATCAACCCAGCCAGTCCATATGCGGCGTGTCATGGGAAATGACGGGGGTACTGTGAAAATCAGGACTCTTGGCTGGGGTCGTCAGGAACTCCTCGAGGACTGTAAGAAATGATCCCGAGTTCCCATTGCTTGCGTTTGAACATGTTTTGCGAGTTCAGAGTATGGATAAATGAAGCATCTTTTCGCTGATAGGAGATCAGCCCACCATCCTCGAGTTCAACGACAAAGATCAGTTCCTGATGATGTGCGGAAGGATACTGTTTGATTTCAATCTCTGCGGAATCCACCAGGTCTGTGATGGACCTGGGAGGCTCTACTTGACTGAGTGTAAACCGCCCATTGGTATTGGGAATCTGTTCCCATTGGAAACGTTTCAGGAGGTCTTCGATTTTCATTTGATTTTTAATGTTGGCTGGAGAGTTGAAGGAATCATTTCAAAACAGGTGATTCCTGAGTCTATAGAATTGCGACCGACATTTAAAGTAGAAGGATAAGATGTGAACCCGCAGAAAGGACTATCTATAAAAAAAATGATGTTTCTCAAAAAGAGAGACACCATTTTTTAATATTCTCAGTTGTTCGCTCAAATGATCAGATCATTTAGATTTCTGAACTTCAATACTAAGCTTCAAAACAAGTTGTCTGGTGAAGTCCGTCCGAGGGAATAAATCCCTCGGACTTGACATTCACGATTATTGAAGCTGCCCTTCGGACCTGATAGGCCAATCCCGTAGTGCCGGGATTACAGAAACTCTCAAATCTGACTAGTTGCAGCAAGACTTGGGAGAAGGAGCACAGCAAGTTGGTTTAGGAGCTGGAGCACAGCAGGTTGGTGCTGGTGCACAGCAGCTTCGCTTAACTTTGCAGCACTTAACCTTTACTTTGCAGCAACGGTCTTTGCAACGGTTGAACATTTTACCGCAACGATCTTTACATCCTCGCAGGAAAGATCCTCTGAAGAGCTTCTTGTGACCGCAGCAGGAATCACATGAGTTGCAGCAAGACTGAGGAGCTGGTGCACAGCAGGTCTTTGGAGCTGGAGCACAGCAGGTTTTAGGAGCTGGGGCACAGCAAGTCTTTGGTGCTGGGGCACAGCACTTAGGAGCTGGAGCACAGCAGGTTTTAGGAGCTGGGGCACAGCATGTTGGTTTAGGGGCAGGAGCACAGCATCCTTTACCCAGGAAGCCAGCAGCTTCAGCATTAACACCAGCACAACAAACAACCGCTAAAGCGGCAACATAACTTAACAATTTCATTTAGGCAATCTCCAAGGATTCGCTTCGTGGACGGTAGTGAGGTACTCGATCATGGTTGATTCAGATGAGGTTTTCCGATCAACCTGGGAGTCCAAAGCCTCACGTAATTAAAAAGGTAAACCTGTTTTATTTTTTCGGCCAGATTTCTCGGGGAGTCCTTGGAGAAACACGAAATTGTCCACTCTCCACTCAAAGTGGGTCCTGAAAATACGCTTGTATCGATTATGACGGCCATGGTTTAAGTGCTGTGGAGGGTTGTCGAGTTTCATTCACGATTTCGCCGACAGGAGCGTGTTTATTTGTATATTTTCCCTGTTGGAGTCTGCGAGGATTCAGAGTCTGCTCATTGAATTCTGAAAAAATACTTCAGCCAGTGAATCCAGAGGCAGCATATGAGTTGTAATCAAAGCGGAGGCGTATACGATTATATCATAGACTGGCAGTCCGCGGATAACTGCGGCAGTTGATCTGACCTTATGTTCAATGCGATGGGGAATTAATGAAAAAAGTGTTTGTTCTAGAGGAGCGGGCACATATTGTATCTGAGCTTCAATGGCAGTTTGAAGGTGAAGTTGACTGGCAGGTTCGCGGGTTTTCTGCTGAGCTCGATTTATTTCAGGTCGTCCTGCGTGAAAATTCAGAAGAATTCCTGGTCATTCTTGATTTAAGTGTTGGCAAGCAGGTCTGCCTGCAGTTTTTACAAAGGTTCATGGGATCTCGTGGTTCTTTTCCGGTGATTATATTTTCAGAAGAACCAAAGTTGAATCTGGAATGGGCCTTGAGGGAAATGGGAGTCTTTCATTTACAGCTGGGAAGCCTGGAACCAGAGCGAATTGCGAAGATCTGCCGCTGGCATTTTGATCTGCAGAGGCCAGTGCAGTCATCTCCCTTGCAGATTGATCAGCAATCCATTTAAAACCTGATACGAGCCCGGTCGGCGTTTCAGAGAGTTGGGTCAGATTATCAGACGAGCAGCAAAGCGTTCCGACCATCCATTCAACAGATCTAGATAAAATCCAAGGAAAGCAGAATAAGCTGATGGCGAATGCTGAATTGAATGAAGCGAATCTCAAGAGTTGTCTTTCTTCCGTAGTAGATCCCGTATTTGAAAAACCGCTGTCTGTGTCCGGATTTTTGAAATCAGTCACAACTGATGATTCGTCCCGGGTTTCAGTTGAGGTTGAACTACCGGTTCCTTCGTATCCGAAGGAGTCAGAACTGTCGGAGTTAATTCAAGCGACGATCCAGCAGGCGTTTCCTGAATGTCAGGATGTCAGCGTCAAATACAGTGTTAATATTCGCGGCAAGCAGTCTGGTGGTCGTATCGGGCTCAATGTGAAAAATATCATTGCTGTTGGCGCCGGCAAGGGTGGTGTGGGCAAGAGCACCGTCGCAGCAAGTCTGGCTTATGCACTACAACATTTTGGGGCCCGGGTCGGACTGGTTGATGCTGACGTCTACGGTCCCAGTATTCCGCATCTGGTGGGAACCAGTGAAAAGCCGGTTGCTCAGGAGTTTCATAATAAAGATGGGCAGGCAGTAACCCGCATTGTTCCCGTTGAAGCCAGGGGACTCAAAGTCATGTCGATGGCATTCTTTGTAGAACCTGATCAGGCAGTGATCTGGCGCGGGCCGATGCTGCATAAGGCGATTACTCAATTCCTGCAGGATACGGAGTGGGGAGAACTGGATTATCTGATTATTGACATGCCACCAGGCACAGGAGATGTCTCACTCACTCTGTCTCAGTTAATTGATCTGGCAGGTGCCGTAGTAGTCTGTTCTCCTCAAAAGGTGGCTTTACTGGATGCTGTCAAAGCCGTCCAGATGTTTCGGCAGGTGAAAATTCCTGTGCTGGGAATTGTCGAAAATATGTCGGGAGATATTTTTGGACGCGGGGGAGCACAGGAGAAGGGAAAAGACCTGCAGATTCCCTTTTTAGGTGAAATACCCATGAATGCAGAAATTCGTGAAAAATCTGATTCAGGCAATATTTCCGAATTGCTGACAGAAGAGCTTGAATCCCAACAGTATCTACTGAAGGTTGCAGAAAATACTTCGATTGAAATTGCCCGCACTCTGATTGAAAAACCTTCAAGACCTCCCCTGGAAATACTATAATAGACATAAAAGCTGGTTTCGCAGTATTTATTCTGCCCGGCTTCTGCTAATCGATCATTTGCTATAAAATTTGAAACTGATATGTCCTCGAAACAGAACTCTACAGCAGATACAACTCAGAACATGATTACCATTGACGAATTGATAGAGGAGTTTGAATTTCTTGACGATTGGGAAGAACGCTGTGACTTTCTGATCGATCTGGGATTTGAACTTCCTGCCATGCCCGAGTCTGAAAAGACCGAAGCAAATCGTGTGCATGGATGTCAGAGTATGGTCTGGCTGACGACTGAGCTGAAAAATACAGAAGGCCAGAATGTGCTGCATATCAATGCAGACAGCGACGCACTGATTGTCAAAGGATTGATTGCAGTCCTGCTGGCAATCTATAACGATAAAACACCAGAGGAAATTCTGAATACAGATGTCAGGCAGTATTTTTCGCAGCTTCAGTTGGATAAATACCTGAGCTCTCAGCGCAAAAATGGACTGTTCGGGATGGTGGAGCGTGTCCAGATTGAAGCAAAGCAGCTTGCAGAAGGAATCTGACCTGAGTATCAGACCGTTGAAATCACGGTTTACTCTCCTCGGCGTTCGTCGGGAGTTTGAGATTTTCGAAGTGAAACCTGATCGGGGCAGCGGTAATCAATGTGGGGGCGAGATAAACGAACCTAAATCTGTTCTGTTGCAGCGGCAGGTCCGTAAACTGATACGAAACGCCAATTTTACCCGCGCTTTCCAGCGTTGTATGCGAAGCACCGTTTAACCAGAACTTCTGGCCCGCTGGATTTTCCAGGTATGCCCGGTTGTGATAGATCCAGGTACGGTGAGATTCAAATGCAGGGCCACCATAGTCGTAGCTCAGGGCGATCCTCACATTGAGTGTCTGACTGGTGGGCCGTTTTTTCTGCTCGACATTGACGAGTTCAACGGATACATTTCCTCGTCGTCGAATGGCGCCCGCTGATTGATCTAGAGTATCAAACGAAATCGGCAGTGTTTCCGCCGCGAGTTCCATTTGCAGAGCGCCCCGGATATCGAACAGCGAATTCTTCTGCGCGCTGTCGAGGATCCAGGTCATCGTGAAATTGACGTTCTTTCCCCCTTCTCCCAGGGGGATTTCCAGTTTTGCCTGCGGGGTAAATAGGGAGAGATTTTTTGATTGACTGGTTTTGCAATGAATCTCATTGGCCGCATAGCTGAGAAATAGAGGTCGCAGGCGGGGCTCTACCTCGACATGAAATTTGACAGCCAGTAAATCTTTACTCGAATTTCCTCTCAAAGGGCGGCTCCTGAGATTCAGAACAGTCATCCTGAATGAACCATCGTAATAGACCCGTTGATCCTTGGTGGGACCAGCTGAACTCTCCTCAGAGTTCAACTGGAACTGGAGTGAGTCGCTGGATCCATTGATCTGATAGTCAAGGGACAGTTTTTGACTCAGCTCATCAATGGCCTGCCAGAAGGGAGTTTTTTCAAATTCAACCTGGATTTTTTTATTCAGGAAGGCAGCAGTTAGTTTCTGTAGATCGATCTGATTCCCGGACTGACTGGAAATTTGCTGCAGGACTGTTTTAAAGGTGTAACTGCCTTTGAGAGTAATCAGTGAGGCCTGCAGTGAATCTCGAGCTGCCTGTTTTTCAATCTGGAGTCTCACACGTACCAGCGCTTCCCGTATCGAAGGGGTCGGCACAAGTTCGGGTGGAGGTAGCAATGCGAGTACAGGCTTTCCCAACCTGATCAGCTTGTTCTCTGCCTGCTCTCTTTTCAATCGCTGGTTGGCATCCAGTTGAGTGATCAGCGTTTCCACCTGACGTTTCAGTTCTGCCTGTTTAAGAACGGGATTCGGTTCAGCTCCAGCTACTTTCAAATGACCGCACATCAGAACCAGTATCGTGATTGCTGCGTATAGCATCAGGCGTGGCACAATTAGATCCTGTTCAGATTCAAAATGGATTCATGAAAAAAAATACTTCTCGCTTACATTGTAGCTGTCCAATGTGACAGAAAAACACCCCGAGGTTTCCGCTTCACTAATTAATCGATTGATTATAACCGTTATCTTCCCTGTGTTTCCTGTTACCCCACCTCTGGATCGGACTTCGTTTCTGATTTCAGAAGCCCAACTCTGAAACGGCGGTTAGACTATCTATAGAGACAAACTTCTCCAATAACCAGAGATCCCGCCACACGAATTGAGGTCGTCCCTATGTTGACCTGCCTGCGTCTGATTCCACTCTCCCTGCTGGGGGCCAGTCTGTTCTGGCTGACAACAGAGTCGGTCTGCGCAAAACCACCTACACTAATTGAGATGAAAACCAAGGATACGGTGTTCGTGGGTAAATCGATTGCACACAATGCTGATGTCTGCTGGATGATGGATCAGTCAGGGATGTTGTCGGAAGTCTCTCTAAAGAAAGTCACGTCTTTTCGAAGAGTCGCCTCCGAATTTCAAAAGCTTCCCTTAAATAAAATGAAGTTGCAACTTCAGAACGAGTTCGGCCCGTTATACGAAATTATCTCGACTCGACATTACCTGATCTGTGCCCCGCGCGGCAAAGCCAAAGCGTATGGTGGTGTTTTTGAAGATCTCTATGAATCGTTCTCACACTATTTTGCCTTACGTGGTAATCAGATCAAGGCGCCAGAATTTTTGATGGTCGCCGTCATTTTTCCGGACCAGGCACAATTCTTCGACTATTGTAAAAAAGAAGGTGTGCGTGCCGGCCAGGGTTTACTGGGGTACTATCACCCGCATACCAATCGAACCGCTCTTTTCGATCAGAGTGCTGCGACCGCTCTTCAGGATTCTGACCCGAGCCTGGGGGAAACGCAGTTGAGCTATGCGCGGGTTTCCGCCAACGGTAAGAACATGGCAGAAGCTTTACGGGATACAATGATTCACGAAGCCACCCATCAGGTTGCCTTTAATACCGGACTGCATACCCGGATTGGCGAGAATCCCCGCTGGGTTGTTGAGGGACTGGCAACCACGTTTGAGTCAGATGAACTGCGGTCTCACACGGGAGGCAGTACCCGCTTGCTTTCCAGAGTCAATCGGAGTCGACTGATCTGGTTTGTGAATTATTCACGTACCCGCCGCGAGAAAGAGTCACTGCGAACCTTTATCCGGGAGGATTCCCTGTTTCGTTCTTCGACTCTGGATGCCTATGCGGAAGCCTGGGCACTCACGTTTTTTCTGGTGGAGACTCAACCTGCCCGTTATGCCCGGTATCTGAAATCGATCTCAGAACGCGATCCCCTGGAGGAATACTCTGCCGATGCCAGGGAGCAGGACTTCAAGAAAGCCTTTAAGACTAATATTCGGACGCTTGAAGTAGATTATCTGCGGTTCGTGGATCAACTGACCGCAGAACTGGTTCAGCAGAATTAAGCTGCCCGCGTCGCGACTTCCTCTTCCATTGCGGCGACGACAAGTGTGCCGCGGGAAATGGTAGATTGTTCATCCGGAACCAGGTTTATTTGGTTTTGATTGAACGGGATTTTGTGATTCACCAGATTCTGTCTGAGCAGTTCGTTAAAGCCGGCAGTCTGCGCGAGGTCACCCAGGCAGGCGACAGGTAACAGTTCCAGTGTGGCAATATAAGTTTGAAGTGCCTCCAGCTGAGTCGTAAATTCATCCAGCAGATTGTCCAGCAGTGATTCATACCAGGATGTGACTACAGAATGATGTGACAGATAAGGACTCAGACTGATTTGCGGACTGAGGCGTTTCTCTTTTGCCCGTTTTGAGTCAGTCAGCTGTTTCCCCTCAGAATCGATTTTGAACATTTTCCAGGTGTGTGCCAGTTGTTCGTCCATCCACTCACTTCCAAATGGTACCGAATGTCGGGCGACGACTCGACTCTGGTGGACTAATCCTATTTCGGAATGCGAATGTCCCAGGTAGATCACGTAGCCGGAAAAGTGAGTTGCTGCAGGAAACGCTGCCAGCCCCGCTGCCAGCGTGATTGTCGTGGCAAAAGGAGTGAATCCCTGCAGTGCAATCAGTTGAGAAGTCAGCTTGTTAAGTGGTGACTGCGGATCATTGCCTGGTCCAATGAAAGCACAATATTCCCCACTGGTTCTTGCCTTGGGGAGTATGGACTGAATCAACGTAGAAAGTAACTGGCGGTGGACCGGATCGTTTAATACCAGCTCACCACTCGTAAACAGCGGATAGAGAGGTACATTTGAAAAACGTGAAATCTGTGCGGCATTTCCACCGGGGATAATCAGTGTTTCCTCGGAATTGAGAAACGGGACACCAATTTTAAGCAGCATCGACCGATTTTCACTATTGTCATCAAGGATCGTATACAACGCTTCGATGGAACGTCGTGTCAGTTTGTGGCTCGAATCATTCTGTAAAGTCCTGAGACAGGTTGAGTCGATCTGCAGTGCGCTGCTCATTTAGGTAATACTCCCTGTACGGCCTGCAGCACACGGTCAAGAATTCCGGAATGCTTTTTCTTCTCAGACTGACTGGTATGTCCCAGCCGTGTTGTATCGGTCGGTGGCTGCTTTTCTATACCAGACTGTGAGGAGTCCTGATGTGAGCGATCAAAGCGGAAAGCAGGTGGCTTCCGTTTATTTTCAGGTGGTTTCTCAGGAGCAACGACCGTTCCCGTGCTGGCAAATTCCTGTTGATCCGGAGTGTTCTTATCACGGCGTGACCTCTGGTTGAAGTGAGGTCCTTTCAAAGTCGGCTCTTCTTTGTCGACTCGCAGGGAACGTGACTGATGTCGTCCATAAATGAATGCCTGAGTTGGTATTTGAGGTGTTTCATCAATCACGGGAATCTGGTTTTCGAGAATCTGTTCCAGCAAAGATTTTTCCGGAAGCGGAGGTAGCTTCTCCCAGTGAGTAATGATCGCGCCGTTTTCATCGCGTTCAGATTGTTCCTGCCGAGTACTTACCTGCTGATTACGTGGTTTCTTGTGCAGATATTTCCAGAGCAGAACAGCAATTCCAGCAAGCAGAATATAAGCGGTTCCTGGAGGCCATGACGATGATTCAGATAACTCGTCTGTCTCCTCAAACTTTGACAAGCCTTCATCGAAACGACTGTCAATGGATTCCACAGGAGGTGCCGGAGCTGCTTTCAGGTCTAAATCTGGAACTGAAGAAGAGTCAGCCAGCAGTTGAGTCTTCTCATCTGTTGTATCGTTTGATGCGGCGGGATTTGTATCCTCTGAATGAGAATTCCCCGGATTGGGAACCTCAACCAAACTGGCGGCAGTCTGTTGCAGCATCGGTCCTCTAAGCAGCAGTGGATTTGTTTCTACTTTCAGTGAAGAATCCTCAGTTGGCAGTGAGGTTTCTTCCGGATGCGTCACCTTCTGTAATTCGGGAGTATATTCTCCCATTGGAGAAACGTTTTTTTCCAGAGTTCCAGGGGCTGATGTTTCTAAGAAGGGATTCGCATTTGTATTTTGTGAGGGCCGCAATCGACGCGGTGCTGGCAGGGAGGGGGGAACCATAGACAGGTTCAGCACCTGCGGAGAATTTAAGACAATGACGGTTCCCGAGGAGAATCTGGAAGTCAGTTTTCTCGACTTGAAATCGGAGTCGCCCCGGCTGCGATAGGGGGGGATGACTTTGATGGACTCAGCCAGGTTCGCGTATTGCTCCAAAGGTTGTCGCAGGCATTTCAGGATGCCTGCCAGATCTGCCATTTCAGGTCGTACCCCAAATACAACAGGACGATCCAGCAGATTAAGGATGGCAATCTGAATTAATTCAGAGTGAGAGGATTGCTGCAATTGTGCAGTCTGAGCCGGCGTGCTGAACGAGACATTCATGGCGTTCGCTGATGATTTTAGAGCAATCAGCACATCGCCATGCATGAGTGGAAAGTCGACTTCGGTGTTGAAGAACAGATCCTGACTGCTGCGACCACCTCGAATCACGCGAATGACGCCTGAGGAATCAGAGGTCAACCCGCCCGCGCCAGAGACAATCTGATTGAGTTGCAGTTCCTGATTTGAAAGTTCGTAGGCGGCACATCGATTGAATTCACCCAGCAGCCCGACAACAGCCGTTTGCCTGAACTGTTCTTGCGTCAAGCCAATTTCGCGGACAACCGTTTGCGCACGAGCATCCTGAAATGTTCCTGTGAACAGGAACACCATCAGCAATCTGATACCAATCTGGCGCCAGCAATCCATCCGGCCTTCCTTACGACTATTATATATAGAAAAGAGAAAATGTGAGTGGAGGAGAGGAAACCGTATAATCATTAAAATCGGCAGATTCTAACATTCAACATGATTCAATCTGCCGGTTTTTCGGAAAAAGGAATGATTCAATGATCATAAAATAAATATCAATAAGTGTTTATTTCATGATGACTTGAGTAAGCTCGCCCTACGGGGAGGGAACTCTTCGCTATCTCGAAATGCCGTTGATTTCGAGTGTGGTATTGATTCCAAGTGAATTACGATGTTGCTAGGATAAGCAGGCATGTGCTTGCTGATTGTGTTGTCCTGATATGGGGCGATACACCTTGTGTTCGAGGTAACTCCGATCCGGTCAGAGTTGTCTATCTGAAGAAGCAGGAAATCTCGTGAACGTAACTAGTTTGACCGTCGAGAATTATCTGAAGGCGATTCTGCAGATCAGCTTGCAGTCCGGTTCAGAGTGGATCAGTACGGGGGAATTAGCCCGGTATATGAATGTGGCTCCCGGCACTGTCACCAGTATGCTGAAAACTCTGAAACAGTCTAAACTGGTAGAGTATCGCCCGTATGAAGGGGCCAGTTTAACTGATGCAGGTAAACAGTCTGCCATACGCGTATTACGAAGGCATCGACTGATTGAATTGTTTCTGTTCCAGACGTTGAAACTCACCTGGGACCAGATTCACGCGGAAGCGGAAAATATGGAACACGCTGTAAGCGATTTCCTGGTAGACCATATTGATGAGTACCTGGGATTTCCTGAGACAGACCCCCACGGTGATCCGATCCCTTCCATCGACGGTCAGATGCGGCGGGCCTACCCCAATCTGACGACTCTGGCTGCTTGTACAACCGGAGTCAATCTGCGGATTGTGCAGGTCACCGATCAGGAACCGGAATTTTTGCGGTTTCTCTCGCGCACCGGTCTGGAGATCGGCTCAGTGGGACGGGTCACAGAAAAAAATATAGAAGCCGGGATTGTGATTTCGGAATGGAGTGGCCAGCAGATTTCCATGGGTATCCATGTCGCTGAGAACATGAAGGTTGTTCCCATTCCCGATAATTAGTACCTCCAATCAAAGGTACTGTCATTGAATCTGGGTGAAATGCATTTCACCTGTAGTGCTGAAGAAAGAGAAGAAATTGAGTCATCTTATTTATGAAAATCCGTTGATTAGTCGTTATGCGTCACAGGAAATGAGCCAGATCTGGTCTGCGCAGAAGAAGCATTCCACCTGGCGGCGACTGTGGGTGGCACTGGCAGAATCGCAGCATGAAATGGGACTGCCTGTCACAGCCGCTCAAGTTGAATCATTAAGAGCAGCCGTCGATGACATTGACTTTGAAGTGGCTGCCAGAGAAGAAAAAAAACGTCGTCATGATGTGATGGCACACGTCCACACTTATGGCGAACGGTGTCCGGATGCCCAGGCAATTATTCACCTTGGGGCAACCAGCTGTTTTGTCACTGATAACAGCGAATTGATTATGATTCGCGAGAGCCTGGAACAGGTTCGCAAACGACTGGTTTCGGTCATTGATCAACTGGCAAATTTTGCACAGGAGTATCATGACTTACCCTGTCTGGGGTTTACCCACCTGCAGCCCGCCCAGCCAACGACAGTGGGAAAGCGGGCAACCCTCTGGTGTTATGATCTGATTCTCGATCTCGAAGAAATCGAATACCGACTGGAAAAACTTCGTTTTCGCGGAGTAAAAGGGACAACGGGAACGCAGGCTACTTTCCTGCAGCTGTTTCAAGGCGATCATGCCAAAGTCGACGAACTGGATCGACGTGTCACGGAGAAAATGGGTTTTGCAGAGCGGTATGCGGTTACCGGCCAGACTTACTCGCGAAAAGTGGATGCGCAGGTTCTGTCAGCTTTGAGTGGTATTGGCCAGTCGGCACATAAAGCGGGAAACGATGTCCGCCTTCTTCAGAACCGTAAGGAACTGGAAGAGCCGTTTGAGAAACACCAGATCGGTTCCTCGGCCATGGCTTACAAACGTAATCCAATGCGCTCTGAGCGGATGTGTTCGCTGGCCCGGTTTGCCATCAGCCTGACTTCGAATGCAGAAGATACAGCGGCAACGCAATGGATGGAACGGACACTCGATGATAGTGCCAACCGTCGTCTGTCTTTGCCCCAGTCATTTCTGGCTATTGATGCGGTACTGATTTTATACCGTAATATTGTGGATGGTATGGTGGTGTATCCCAAAGTCATTGAGAAACACTTGAATGAAGAGCTGCCGTTTATGGCGACCGAAGAGTTTCTGATGGCCGGTGTAGAAGCGGGCGGCGATCGACAGGAACTGCATGAGCTGATTCGCGTGCACAGTCAGGCGGCGGGAACACAAGTCAAAGTACACGGAGGCAAGAATGATCTGATTGAACGCCTGCAGAAAGATCCCGCCTTCAAGGACTGCGATCTGAACAGTGCACTCGATGCCCGTAAATATATTGGTCGGGCTCCCGAGCAGGTGGATGCATTTCTCGCCGAAATCATCGAGCCAGTCAGGCAGAAATACCAGGCTGATCTGCAGCAGTCTGTTGAAGACCTGAAAGTGTAACTGCTTTCGCCTGAACCAGTTCCTGTGACAGCAGAAAAGAAAGCGCCCCGATGAAAGTCATCGGGGCGCTTCTCAGGGACTTCTAGTGCCATGCTACGTTAGTATTTGATCGATGACGTGTGCTTCTTCGACACCCGTGAGCCTGGTATCCAGGCCTTGAAATTCGACGCTGAATTGATGATGGTTAATTCCCAGCAAATGCAGCATCGTCGCGTGCAAATCACGTACGTGTACAATGTTCTCTACTGAATTATAGCCCAGTTCATCGGTTTCGCCATAGGTAATTCCCCCTTTTATTCCACCCCCGGCCATCCACATGGAAAAGCCTTTAATATGGTGGTCACGGCCTGCGCCTCCTTTGCCCTGGAACATGGGAGTTCTGCCGAACTCTCCTCCCCAGATCACGAGGGTTTCATCAAGCATTCCCCGTTGTTTGAGGTCATTAATTAACGCCCAGGTAGGTTTATCGGTTAATCCACAACAGGTATTCATGTAGCGAACCAGGTCTCCGTGATGGTCCCAGCCACGATGATAGAGGTGAATAAATCGCGAACCCCGTTCCGCCAACCGCCGTGCCAGCAGGCAGTTATTCGCATAGCTGCCTGAACCGGGTTCAGCACCATACATTTCCAATGTCTGCCTGGTTTCCCCGGAAAGATCCATCAGTTCGGGAACCGACGTCTGCATCTTGAACGCCATTTCATAGGCGGCGATTCGGGTATCGATTTCCGGATTGGTGACACGTTCATTGCGAATCTGATCGAGTTTCTGGACGGTTTCAATGAGTTGCTTCTGTTGGCTATTGCTGATGCCTGCCGGATTTTTGAGGTAATTAACGGGATCACCGGTCGAGTTGAACTGGACGCCCTGATAGCGACTGGGGAGGAACCCGGTGCCCCATTGTCGCGATGCAATCGGCTGAGGATTCCGCCCACCAACACTGGTGAGCACCACGAAACCTGGAAGTTCTTCCGTTTCGCTACCCAGCCCGTAGGTGATCCAGGAACCCATTGAGGGGCGACCGCTGATTACCGTTCCCGTATTCAAAAAGGTGTGGGCCGGGTCATGATTGATCTGCTCGGTCACCATCGAGCGGATAATGCAGATCTCATCAGCGATCTTAGCCGTCCAGGGAAGGAAATCACTGATCTCCTGGCCATTGCGTCCATACTTACGAAATTTGGTTAATGGGCCCTGGCATTTCAGTTCTTTTCCCTGCAACTGTGCGATTGGCTGACCTTGGGTAAAACTTACAGGGAACGGTTTTCCATCCATTTCCGCCAGTTTGGGTTTATAGTCGAAGGTTTCCAGATGTGTGGGGCCACCGGCCATACAGAGAAAAATAACCCGTTTTGCTTTGGGGGCAATATGCGGCAATCCCGGGAGACCGCCCGCCGCGGTTTGTTTTTTTGCTGCGGACAGATTCTCACCATTCAGCAGGCTTCCCAGCGCAGCGGCTCCCAGTCCGACGCCGGTATTATTCAGGAATGTACGACGATTCAAACCGGTTTGAATTTGATTCCAGTTCAGCATATTCTCAGTTCCTCGTCACAACTTCATTCAGATTTAACAGTGCCCGTGTGATTTCAGTCCAGGCTGCCAATTCAGTCGCATCCAGTTTTGAGTTTGTCTTAGCCAGTCCAGTATGAGTCAATAAATCAGCGGACTTGGGTTTCGCGGAAAATATTGCTCGATTGGAATTCAATAACGTCAGTAAAACATCCACCTCCATTTTCTCTGGTTGGCGAGAGGTTGCATTTGAGAAGGCATAGGAAATTTTTTCAGAATCCGATGTTCCGCCGTTACGGATTACATCTTCAGCGAATTTGCGAGATGCTTCTACAAAAGTCGGGTCGTTGAGTAATGTCATCGCCGCAATCGGTGTATTGGAACGGGGACGTTGAGCCGTACACTCTTCACGACTCGGGGCATCAAATGCCTGGAGCATGGGATGCAGGAATTGCCGCTGCCAATGCACATACAGCCCGCGCCTCCATTGATTTTCATCTGTATCTGCGACGTATTTCCGTTTAGGAAAATTCAGATGACGGTAGTAGCCTGCGGGTTGATAAGGTTTGACGCTGGGCCCGCCAATCTCTTTCACCAGTAACCCGCTTACGGCGAGTGCATTATCGCGAATCATTTCCGCAGGCAGCCGAAATCGTGTCTGTCGATTGAGCCAGTGATTAAAGGGGTCTGCCGCCCGTTGTTCGGTCGATTCAATCGAGGACTGACGATATGCACGACTCATCACAAGAAACTTGACCATCTGCTTCATATCCCACTGGTCATCGATCAATTTGATTGCCAGCTGATCGAGCAGTTCGGGATAATGCGGGGGGCCACCCTGCCCGCCAAAATCATCCAGGACAGGAGCAATTCCACGACCAAAAAAGAGATACCAGAAGCGGTTCGCCATGACACGCGCCATCAGAGGCCCGTAGCCTTGCTTGTCGGAGAGCCAGTTTGCCAGATCCAGTCGACTCAGTCGTTCCTGATCGCTTTCGAGTGTTCCCAGGAATTCCGGGATCGCCGGCTGTACCACCGGACCTGTTTCGTCCAGCCAGTTGCCCCGAGGGAGAACTCGTATTTCCCGGGGCTTAATTGAAACGGTGATCATCGTTTTTAACGCACCGCGATCAATGGCCGCACGCGACTTTTTCAGCTTCTCCAGTTCCTGTTTGAGTTGCTGTTTTTCCTGCTTTTGTTCTGTCGATTTCAATGACACTTCCACTGTTTTAATACTCGAATCAAGTTGAGCAATCTGCTTCTTTTCCTGGTCAGTGTAAAGAAAGATTTCCGGTTTCCGAACAGTGGGAATAAGATTCGAGCCCCGGATTAAGTGTTGGTCTTCATCGATATCAGCAAAGAATGCGACCATCGAATAGAAGTCTTTGATGGTATAAGGATCGTATTTGTGATCGTGGCACTGGCAACAGCCCATCGTGGCACCCATGAAAACACCCGAAAAATTGCGGATCCGGTCGGCGGCATAGATTGCCAGATATTCCTTGCGTTGGACGCCCCCTTCATGCGAAGTCTGTAGTACGCGATTGTAACCGGTCGCGATTTTCTGCTGCAGAGTTGCTTCCGGTAATAAATCACCCGCCAGTTGTTCCCTGACAAACTGATCATAGGGCAGGTTTTGATTGAAGGCTTCTATCACGTAATCCCGGTAGGGAGAGATGTTGTGGTCCTGATCTCCGTGGTAACCGACCGTATCGGCAAAGCGGACCAGATCCAGCCAGTATATCGCCATCCGCTCTCCATAGTGGGGAGAGGCCAGCAGTCGATCCACGAGTTTTTCATAGGCATCGGGATTAGTATCATCGACAAAGCGTTTTACTTCGACTGCGGTGGGAGGCAGTCCTGTCAAATCGAAACTCAGTCGGCGGATGAGCGTGATTTTATCTGCTTCCTCGGCCGGCTTCAGGTTTTCTGATTCCAGTCGTGACAGGACAAAATTATCGATCCAGTTGACGGGCCAACTCTGAACTTTGACGGTCGGAGTTTTTACAGTTTGTGGTTTTGCGTATGACCAGTGTTGAGACCAGGGAGCACCTTCAGCAATCCATTGGCTGATCAGTTTGATTTCAACTGGTTTCAACGATTTTCCGGAGTCAGCCGGAGGCATAACCAGGTCGGGATCTTTGCTGGAAACTCGCTCGAACAGGGGACTATGATTCGGTTGACCAGGGTAAATCAGCGCTGTTTCATCTGTTGTTGATTTCAGTCCCTGTTCCATGTCAAGTCGCAAGTCTGCTTCGCGATGAGTGGCATCTGGGCCGTGACAGTGAAAACAGTTTCGGGAGAGTATCGGTCTGATGTCACGATTAAAATCGACTGCCCCTGCAACCGCTTCGAGTGGAATGACCAGATACAAAATGGCAAAGCAGCAGATTCGCAGTGATTGCAGTATTACCCAAGGCATGGAAAGTCGCCCTCAGTTGAGGACACGTGAGAAGTGCCGGGGAACTGTTTCTACCCGGAATTCCTGGCACATCAAACGCGTTGAAAACTGTTTGGTGATACCGGTCCGTAACGCTTGGTGTTAACGGTAGCTGAACTCCCAAAGTTCAGCAGGCAGGCTCATCAATGCTGGCTGATTTTCGCTTCAGCAACAGCAGTCTCAGTTAAAATCATAGCAGGCGTATAGAGCAGATGCAAGAAGACTCGATCCGGGTAGAACTTGAAATCGGGTATTTCTAAACTTGACAATGTCGCCTCAGCTAACGAACTTCAAAGGCAGGAATGTGTCACTGTTTTCGTGAATCGTTCTTCTATTCAAACTTCAATTTCAGGTAATTACCATGCAAGCCCCGACTTATCAAGATATCCAGCATGCCCTGTCTTGCGTTCACAGTATTTTACCCCCGACACCGCTCATTGAATGGCCGGGATTGAGTCGGCTGACTGGCGCGAAGCTTTTTTTGAAGCATGAGAATCATCAACCTGTGGGCGCATTTAAAGTGCGTGGTGGCATCTATCTGGTAAGTACACTTTCAGATGAAGAACGGCGGGCGGGAATCATGGGCTGCTCAACAGGTAACCATGGGCAGTCACTGGCATTTGCGGCGCGGAAATATGGAGTGAAGTGTACGATCGTCGTTCCTCGAAATAATAATCCGGATAAAGTCGAAGCAATACGTTTGCTGGGCGCAGAGATCATTGAAGCGGGGGAAGATTTCAATGAAGCCAAGCAGTATCTCGAAGAGCAACTGGTAGACGGTAAGCGGCGCTATGTTCATTCTGCCAATGAACCAAAGCTGATTGCCGGCGTCGGAACACAGGGGCTGGAAATATTCGATACGCTTCCCAATCCGGATGTGATTCTGGTCCCTGTCGGTATGGGGAGCGGCGTCTGTGGCACGGGAATTGTGGCCCGGTCCATGCGCCCTCAGACAGAGATCATCGGTGTACAGGCTGAAAATGCACCCGCGAATCAACTCTCCTGGAAAGGGGGAACTGCAATAACGACACCGACCGCATCGACCTGGGCAGAAGGAGTCGCGACTCGTGCCGGCGCGGAATTCACGCAGGAAATAATGCAGTCTGTCCTGGATGATTTTCTCTTGGTCAGTGAAAATGAGATGCGGATTGCCGCCTATCACATTTTAAAACAGACCCACAATCTGGCAGAAGGTGCCGGTGCGGCAGCACTGGCGGCAGTCTTGAAAAATCCAGCGCGATTTGCAGGTAAGAAAGTGGTTGCCGTCCTCAGTGGTGGTAATTTGAATCTGGCAGAGTTACCTGAAATCTTACGTATTGGTTCTGAACAGGC